>JAUSIT010000004.1 GCA_030647965.1 Nanobdellota archaeon
TTTACTCTTAAACTATGGGGGCTTACATAAACTGCATTTTCTGTTTCATAAAAATCTTTTATTAATAAATCTTGAGATTTTTCTTTATTCAGTAAATAATATGAAACTCCTGCTCCAGAGATTGCTCCCATAATTAAGGAGATTACTATAATTATAAAAAATTCCTTTCCAATTTTATTATTCTTAGGAATTTCATTTAAAAATTTAACTTCTTCCATTTTTTATTCTATCTTATAACCTAATTGTTTAATTCCTATTTTTTTCATCTTCAGATTTCCCTTATGTTTAAATGTTCTTCTTTTGAACAGACAGAAAATCTATAATTTTCTGTATTTCCAACTCTCTTTAATATTTTGAATTAGAGTTGGAATCACTTTTTATACTTCCTCACAATTATTTCTATTAATGGCATTTTCCATGATTTTTATGCATATCTCTCATCATAAGATAATGTAATATAGGGCATAATAACATTATAGCAAGAAGAGCATATGTCTTAAATCCAAAATAATATAAGGCTCCTGCTATAATTATTGGGACTAAACAACAAACTATCATTACCATTATATGTTTTTTCATCTTCTGTTTTAAATTTTTAATATTTCTATTAAATTTAATTTACTGAATATCCTGCTTCTTTTATCGTTGCTTTTATCTTTTCAAGAGTTATTTTAGTTTCATCGAATTCAAGTGTTGACTTTCCTGTTTCATGATCTATGTCAGCATTAACTCCCAAGTCTTCAAGATCGCTTTTTATGAGCATGCTGCAACTTTTGCAGTGCATTCCGCTAATTTGTATTATTGTTTTCATGTTAATTTAACCCCCACATCCACAGCCCCCACCACCACTACCCATATTACAAGTACTTCCTTTTGCAGGTGTTGCTGCCTTAACTTCTTGTTGTGATGCTATTCCACTATCAGTTACAATAAAACTTCCCCTGATCATGCCCATACCACAGCTAAATCCAAAAGTTCCTGTTTTATCTGGAGTAAACTCAAAAGTGTTTAATCCTTGTTTTAATCTTGCATTAACATTATACTCATTTGAAACTAATTCTGAATTACATCCTGTCAATTGTTTTACATTTACATTCCATTTTACAGGCACTCCTTTTTTCAAGACAAAAGAGTTTGGAGAATATCCAGAGCCACTTACTTCCATATTTACTTCCTGAATTCCATTATTTATAACAACATTATTGCTATTGCTAGTGATTGCATTATTTGAAACCCCAAAGACTTGAGCTTTTATTGAATCATAATTATAATTGCTTCCTGTTAAAGTCAAACCCCTGTTTAACATTACTAGGCCTAAAATTAAAACAATTATTGCAGATATTTTTAGTATTTTTTTAGTTGTTTTATGACTTATTACAGTTGTTAAACTTCCAAATCCAAGCATAATTGGTAAAGTTCCTAAACCAAAAGCCATTAAACTTGTTGCTCCTGAAATAAAACTTCCTGTTCCTGCAGCATAAATATACATTGCTTGCAATGGCCCGCATGCAATAAATAATCCATTTAATAATCCTGTTGCAAGAGGTCTTGAATATGCCCCATTATATTTACTTGATTCACTATTAGCAATTTTTGATAAAAATTTAGGATTAAATTGGAATTTCTTAAAAAATCCAATTCCAAACATACCTAATGAATAAAATATCATAAATAAACCTGCTAAAATTGCAACCCATCCCCTTAATCCAATTGAAAAAGCAAATATTCCTCCAATTAAACCAAAAATTCCTCCGATAATAGTATAAGATATAACCTTACTTCCACCATAAACTAAATGCTGTGTAAAGCTTTTATGCCCGTTAATTGCATTTTTTGCAGTATAAGAAACAACAAATCCTCCGCACATTGCAACACAATGAAATCCTACTAAAAGTCCTGCAAGAAATAATAGTACAAGACCAACATTATCCCCTACTTGAGGAACTTGTATTTCTGGAAGTGAAATATTATTAAAAAATAAAAAATATGCAACTACAAGAAATAATAAAATAGAACCTATCATAAAATAAAATCCAATATTATCAGATTCTTTATTTTCTTTTTTATCAGCTATAACTTCATACCCTAATTTTCCTATTCGCTTAATTATTTCTTTTTCAGAGATTCTACTAGGATCAAAATCTATTTCTGCTTTTCCATCTGCATAACTTGCTTTTATCTTATTGACTTCTTTACCAAATTCTTTTTCAATCAGCATAGCGCATGAATTGCAGTGCATTCCTTTTATCTTGAAAACTTTTTTGACATTCATATTTTTTCCAGAAGAAAGAGGATTATATACTCTTTGATGAAACTAGTTACATAAATGGATTTTTACATAAATCTGATTATATTTAATTGTAATATGTAATAAATCTAAAGTAAGGTTTATTTCTTGAAAACTTTTATTGCATCAACAGGCACATTACCACTCTTATCACTTGAGAAACAAGGGATGCCATTAGGATTCGTCTGAACCCTTATACTATCTCCAATTTCAATTTCCTGTGCTAAATTATCTAAAGTTTTCCCAAATGTTCCACCAAATACATTAAGAATATATTTTCCATCTTTTGTTTCAACTAGTAAATTATAATTTTTATTTCCAATATTTCCAAATGTAAAAGTTTCATTTCCAAAAAGAAAATCATTGGATTTTACAATAGTACCTGTTTCCTTTATCACTTTTCCTTCTAAGTATTGTGGTTTATAATCGTTACAACCACCTAAGGTTAGTGCAAGTACATAAATTCCAAAGAGGTTTTTTAATCTGTTCATTTTATTTTCCATAATATTATAATAATCCTTTCATTTATAAATCCTTCTATTTTGTTACTACTAATAAGATACACTATAAAATAACAATATACCCCTTTTTAATTAATAGTACTTCGTACGTAATGAGGATTTTCTCACAGAACATTACATTAAATTTTAATCTCCCATCACAACAACATTATTCAATTCTCTTTTTTGGCAAAACCTTTATAAACTTAAGTTTACATGAATTAACTATGGTAAATATATATAAAATAAAGTTAACAAACCTCCAGCAAGAAATTTTAAGGTTATTATTTGTAAAAGCAGGAGAATCTTTAAATCAAAGAACAATTGCAAGAGCATTAAAAGTCTCTCCCCCTGCAGTAATGAAAGCTCTTCCTAATTTAGAAAAAGAATCTTTAATCAAATTAATTCAGGATAAAGAATCAAAAAGATGGGCTGTTGAATTAAACAGAGAAAATCATAAAGTTATGCAATTAAAAAGAGCAGACAATTTAAAATTAATATATGAATCAGGATTAGCAGATTTTCTTGAAAAAGAATTTGCAGGAGCCACAATTATTCTTTTTGGAAGCTATTCAAGGGGGGAAGATACAAACAAATCAGATATTGATATTGCAGTAATAGGAAGAAAAGATAAATTAATTAAATTGGAATTATTTGAAGCTCTTCTTGAGAGAAAGATAAATATTAATTTTTACAACTCATTTAAGGATATTCATAAAAATTTAAAAGAAAATTTATTTAATGGTATTATCCTTTTTGGGGGGATTGAAATATGAAAGGAATAAGAAATTTTAAAGAATTTATTAAAGCAGGTATTGTTAAAATACAAACTCCAGATAAATCTCGTGCAGAATTTTTAATCAAAGAAGCAGAACAGGGCTATAATTATTTATTAGAAGTAATAGAAAAAATAGGTATTAAAAATGAAAATGCAAACGACTATATTAAAAGATGTTATGATATTCTTATGGAATTAGTTAGAGCAAAAATGTTAGTTGATGGATATAATGCTTCAGGATACGGGGCACATGAAGCAGAAGTCTCTTATCTAAGAACCTTGGATTTTAGAGAAATAGATGTGCAGTTTGCAGATCAAATGAGATTTTTTAGAAATGGTATGCTTTATTATGGAACAATCTTGGACAAAGAATATGCCGAAAAGGTAATCAAATTCACAAAAGAAAATTATTTGAAATTAAAAAAAATGTCTTAACTGATATGAACTTCAATCTAACAACCACAAAAACACTTGTATCTTTGTCAATGCCAATTTGGATTGCAATATACTTTAATATTATATTAACACATTGCATAGGAATATATTGTTATTCAAATCCAATAACTATCCTAGGAATTCCTTTGCTTTTAGCAGTATATATTATCTGGAGTTTATTTGAGAAATAATTAATCCCTCAGAACCACAACATTATTCATTCCTATTCAATCATAAACCTTATCTCTTTTGTCTATTTTAACAATAATAATCCTCTTTTCATTATAATTAATTCTGTAAAGGGCACGATATTTTCCAATTCTAATTCTGAATGTTGGTAACTCATAACCAACTGCTCTTTTTGAATCAGGAGGTACATGATTTTGTTTTAAGTTTTCAAGTTTTTCAGAAATCCGCTCAAAAATTTCATTTTCGCACTTACTAAGAAAGTTTTCAGGCTGTTTATCAAACTTTATTTCGAACAGTTTTTATTTTCAAATCTAGGTTTAATACTCCACAGCTTACTGTGATAGTAAGATTTGAAACCGGGAAAATCTATAGATTTTCAAGGCCCAGAAAAATTAAGGATTTTTCTTGGAGACTAAAATTGCTGGTCGCGAAGCGAAAAATTTCGCGGAAAATACTCCGTAGCTTGCTACTGAGATAACGAAATTTTAGGCAATTTTTTTATTGCCTCTAAAGAAACCAAATCCCCAGATTTTTCATGTTCAACACTTTCATTCAACATTCTTTTTTCTTCTTCTGTAATTATAATATCTGTATCAATCATATTTTCTTGTATATACTTTAATGCCTTCTCTATTCTATCTAAACGATTAATAATATTTTGTTGTTCCATATTGATATATAGATATTTAACCTATATAAAATTTTCTAATGCACACAGACAGATCTAATAAATAAAACTATAATCTCAAACAATTTTAAGTTTTTTGACTTTGTCCAACATTACATTAATATTCAATCCCTAAGTACAACAACATTATTCATTCCTCTTATTTTCCTTTCATAGCTTTCTTAATTCTGAGCAATTTGGTGTGCTCATCAATGACTAATCTAGTTAATACTCTATGGGGGAAGTCTGGAATCATCTCAGAAGATTTTCTAAAACTAATTAATGTTCCTCTAAAATTAAAATTATTTTCAATTTTATCTATCAAATTCAAAAGTAATTCAGAATATTCTGGAAATCCCCCCAATTCGACATGTTTATCTCTGTCGTCATCCCCAAATACTCTATCTGCATAATACATTCCATCTGCCTTATAAATTTCATATTTTCCCATTTTCTTGTATTATTTTTATATTTTTAATTACTATTTAGTAGATGTCAACTAGTTTATAAATAATTGTAGTCTTAATTAAGATGACAAAATAGAAAGACTTAAATATTGATTTTTATTAAATAATCCTATGGCAGAACGAGAAATACTGGAAGAGCTTGGTTTATCAGAAACAGAAGCAAGAGTTTATCTTGCATTAATAGATACAGGTTCCAGTCTAGCAGGTCCAATAATTAAAAAAACAGGGCTTCATAGAGGAACCACATACCAGATTTTACAGAGATTAAAAGAAAAAGGCCTTGTAAGTTCTATTATTCAAGGGAAAAAACAATATTTCCAACCAGTAAATCCAGAAAGATTAATGGATATTTTAAAACAAAGACAAGAAAAGTTAGAAGAAATACTTCCAAATCTTAAGGCAAAATTAAAAGCAAGTGAGGAAAAGCAGGAAGTTACTGTTTATTCAGGTGTTAAAGGAATAAGATCACTAATGGATAAAATCTTGGAAGATTTAAACCCAGAAGGAAAATATTATGATTTTGGTGTTTCTGGTTTATTCAAGGAAATTATGAAAGAGTATTGGGATATATGGCAAAAAAAGAAAAGAAAATACAAAATAAAGTCTTATGTTATTTTTAATGAAGAAGTAAAAAAGAAGAACCCTCAATTGCTGAAAGATTATTATGGTGAAGCAAGATTTCATCCAAAAGAATATTCAAGTATAACCGATACAATAATTTACAAAGATTTTGTCATCCTTTTTATTTGGACAGCAAAACCCCCCATAGCAGTTGTAATTAAAAATAAAGGAAATGCAGATTCTTATAAAAATCAATTCAAACTGATGTGGAAATATTCTAAAAAATGAACTTCAATCTAACAACCACAAAAACTCTTGTATCTTTATCAATGCCAATTTGGATTGCAATATACTTTAATATTATTTTAAAACACTGCGTAGGGATATATTGTTATTCAAATCCAATAATTATATTAGGAATTCCTTTGCTGTTAATTGTTTATCTTATTTGGAGCTTGTTTGAGAAATAATTAATCCCTAAGTACCACCACATTATTCATCCCTCTTCTCTTTCTTTCAATAAGTTGTTTTGCTTCTAATTTATCTAAAAGTCTTGTTATTCCAACTTTTCCAATCCCTAGTTTTTCCATTAAGCTCGCTTGAAACATGGTTCCATTTTCACTTTGAAGCAAATCAATAGTTTTTCTTTCATAATTATCTAATCCTGTTAAATCCAATTTCTTTTTATGTTCTTTTATTTTTTTAATAACAATTCTTTCAGGTTCTTTTGCAAAAACAAAAAATAATCCAATTAAAAAAACCAAACCAGCAATTGCCAAGCTAATATCTGTTTGAGTTGAAATTGTCCCATACATTGAACAAGAAGGCCCATGAGTACATGTTTGAGCAACAATATTTTTTAAAGCATTATTAAATATAAAAATTATAATTGCAATTACAACTGCGATTCCGCTAATTAAATATCCTACTTGTTTGTTTTTCATGTGTCTTGTTCGTTGAAAAATAAATGCTCAAAAATCCAGAGATTTTTGTTGTGTTTGTTTTTCATGTGTCTTTTCAGTTGAAAAATAAATGCTCAAAAATCCAAAGATTTTTGTTGTGTTTGTTTTTCATGTGTCTTGTTCGTTGATTATTAAGTAATTAATGTCCTAAATCACGCCTTATAAAGTTTATGAAATCATCATCTAATTAAAGTTAATAAAAAAGAAGTATTTTCAATTGCTTTTAATGAATGAACAGCATTTTCTTTCATATTAATTAAAACCCCTTCTTTCATTATTATATTTTCTCCTTCTAAATTAAAAACGCCATTTCCTTCAAGAACATGAATAATCCCTTCTTTAGTTGAAGTATGTTCTGACATTTCTGTTCCTTTAGCCATGCAAAATAAAGTTATATCTATCTTTTCATCTTTTAGGATTTCTTTGCTAATAATTCCTTTTTTAGGATATTCTATTTGATTTTTTAAATTTGTATTCATTTTATTTTTTTCCTCCTTGAATTGTTATAATATTCTGTCTCAAAAGAATTATTTTTCCGGAATTTTTTATTGCATTTTCAGCAATTCTTTGCAGTCCGAAACAACAAGGGACCTCCATATTAACTAGATTAATTGCCTTTATATTGTTATTTTTTAAAATATCTGTCAATTTTTGTTCGTAAAATTCTGCATCATCTAATTTAGGGCAACCTATAATTAAAGCCTTGTTTTTTAAAAAATCTGAATGAAAATTTGCGTATGCAAATGGAACACAGTCAGCCACCAATAATAAATCAACATTCTTAAAATAAGGAGCATTTGAATTCACAAGTGATAACTGAACAGGCCATTGCCTTAATTCTGATTCTTGCCGTGAATTTATATCCTGCTTTTTGTCCATTTTCTTATTCCTAAAATCTATCATCTTAGAACCAGGACATCCACAAAATTCTTTTTCTGTTTTTTTGCTACCCTTCTTTTCTAATGGGTTCTTAATATTCTTTTCTTTTAGATATTTAATAGCTTCATTCAAATAATTAGTTTCTCCATGCTCTTTTAAATGCTCTAAATGAGCTTTTATTGTGTTTTTTCCCTGCTCCACGATGTTATTCATAACTTTTTTCTCATTATAAGGTTCTGCTTCTCTTTCTTCAATTTTAATTGCTCCTTTGGGGCAGTGCCCAATACAAGCTCCTAAACCATCACAAAATAAATCACTAACAAGTCTAGCCTTTCCATCTATAATCTGTAAAGCTCCCTCTGGACAGTTAGGAATACATAAACCGCATCCATTGCATTTTTTTTCATTTATCTTTATAATTTTCCTTTTTGCCATATTAATTATTTCATTTTTTGCCTGATTCTTCAGCAAATTTAATATATCTCTCAATTTCTTTTTCTCTTTCTTTTGCAATTTTTTCATATTTTTCTAACATTTCTGATTTAGTTTTCTTACTTAAAGCATCTTCACTCATGGGATATAATATATTATCTTCTTTGAATATGTGCTCATGAATTAACTGAGAATATCCTCTTGCTCCATAAACTAATTTCTTTTTATCATTACTTTCCAATCCCTCAGTCATTAATTTCACACTTGCCCTACCTTCATCATGTTCAACTAACATTTGTTGAATAGGATTACAATGAGTACATCCTTCTTCAGCAGATTTATTGAATTCATAAAATAAAATATCTTCTTCTTTTGCATGATGAAATTTATCTGCATAATTTTTTATAAAATCAATAGCATTTATAAAAAAGGTTTGGTCAATTTCTTTTCCAGTTTCAATTGCATTACACTCTCTTTCAAGCACACCTACTAGTTTTAAGATATTTTTATGTTCATCAACAAGTATTTTTGTAATTTCTTCCATTTTTTTAATTTCCTCCAAGTTTCCTTGGAAATTTAAAAGACAGAAAATCAGAGATTTTCCGTATTTCCAACTCATTCAATCCAATAGGCAAACAATAATTGTTGGAATTCATTTAGACCCCCACAATCCATGAACATTACAATATATTCTCGCAGTAATTTTATTTGCATTTACACAAAACTCTGCTTCTGGTTTCATGCCAGGTTTTAAAAATTTCTTAAAACTAATTCCATCTGCAATAACCTCTATCCATTGAATATAATGCTTTTCTTCCATTGGATGCTCTATACTTCCTACTTTAACCTTAATGCCCGTCTTTGTTTTTTCTATAATAGGAACATGCTTTTCTTTTCCAACATCTTCTTTTTTTTCTACAAGAAGTTTCATTGGCTGGCCGCAGCAAACTAATTCCCCACCACCAACATTTAATACTTCAACAATATTCCCGCATATTTCGCATTTGTAAACTTGATTTATGTCTTTAACTCCCATTTTTTACTCCTTTTTTCTTTTTTTCATAATCCTTAATGGCCTCATTCAAAGCATCTGCAGCTAAATTAGAACAATGCATTTTTATTGGAGGTAATCCCTGAAGAGATTCAGCAACATCATTTCTTGTAATTTTCTTTGCTTCTTCTAGTGTTTTTCCTTTTGCTAATTCAGTAATCATTGAAGAAGTTGCAATTGCAGCTCCGCATCCCATTGTCTGAAATTTAATATCTTTAATATATTCCTCTTCTTTGTTATTAATTTTTTTCTTTCCAACTTTAATATAAAGTTTCATGACATCTCCGCAGTAAGGGTTCCCCACACTTCCAGTTCCATCTGCATCATCAATTTTCCCAACATTTTTAGGATGTTGAAAATACTCTTGAACTTTTTTGCTATACATTTCTAAACTCATTTTATTTCTTCCCCTTCTTATTTAATTCCTTAACTAATTCATCAGGATTAACTCCATGGGCCAAAGCACCTTGTTCAATTGTTTCTTGCATTGCCATAGGGCATCCACAACACATCATTCCTCTTTCAGAAAGTTTCATTGCAGCACCCCTATCATTTTGAATTAATTCTGCAAAAGTCATTTTCTTGTTTACTTTTCCTTTTTCAGTTTTTTTTGTTTGTTTTTTTGTTTTCATTTTTTGCTCGTCCTCCTTTTTGCTTTTACTTCTAAAATTGCTTTACTTTTTCCTGCAAGTGGTGGAAGTATATGTGATAACACTTGCTCTGCAGTCATTGGAAAAAAATTTCCTTTTGCACTTTTTTGCATCCATCCTTTTTTAGTTTTGTATATGGTTTGCACTATTTTGTTTTTGCTTTTTGCATAAATTATACATTCGTCGTTTTTCATCTTGAATTTCCTCCAAGTTTTTTTGGAAACTTTAAATCTCATTTGGAGTTTAAAGGCCAGAAATCTTAATTTCTGGATTTAAGAGACAGAAAATTCTTAATTTTCTGTATATTCAACTCTTTGTATCCTGTAAACGAGTAATAAAAGTTGAATTTCATATTTATTTTATCGCCTCAATTTTAATACTCTCAAGAGCTATTCCTTTATATTGCCTTTTGCTTATATCTTTATCTTCAGACATAATACTAACCCTAAATCCTACTTTTTTTATTTTATTAATATAATCTTCTTTTTGCAAAGCTCCTGAAACACATCCAGATAATAATTCATTATTATTTTTTTGTTCTTTTGTTAAATCTCCAAGCAAAACAATATCTGAAACATACATTTTTCCACCTTTTTTCAAAATTCTATATGCTTCTCTAAAAACCTTGTCTTTATCTGGAGCAAGATTTATTACACAATTGCTGATAATAACATCAGAACTATTGCTCTCAACAGGTAAACTTTCAATATCCCCTAATCTAAATTCAACATTACTAAAATTATATTTTTTTGCATTTTGTTTTGCTTTTTTAATCATTTCTTCGGTCATGTCTATTCCAATAACTTTTCCTTTTTCTCCAACTTTTTTTGAAGCAATAAAACAATCTAATCCTGCTCCACTTCCAAAATCAACAACAACATCCCCTAATTTTATTTTAGAGAATGCAGTAGGATTCCCACAACCAAGACCTAAATTAGCTTCTGGAACAATTTTTAATTCTTCATCAGAATAACCTATTGATTTCGCAATTTTTTCTTGCATTGAACTTGAACAACTACAACACCCACAAACTTCTCCAGAATTGCGATTACTTTTTTTTGCAATTTCACTATAGCTTTCTTTCACAATTTTTTTAATATCTTGTTGTTTCATTTTGATTTAATATCCTTTAATTTAATACTAACCTTTTTGCCGTTAAATTTTACAATTCTTCCAGGAGTTCCAACAACAGTACAATCACTTGGAACATCTTTATTAATTATAAGAGTGTCTGCACCTATTTTAACATTACTTCCAATAGTTATTGGCCCGAGAATAATTGCTCCTGTTCCTATTAAAACATTATTTCCAATTGTTGGGTGTCTTTTGCCTTGGTGTTTTCCTGTTCCTCCCAAAGTAACATTATGAAATATCATGCAATTTTCTCCTATTTCTGCAGTTTGTCCTATAACAACACCCATTCCATGATCAATAAAAAATCCTTTTCCAATTTTCGCTCCAGGATGAATTTCTATTCCAGTTAAAAACCTCATTATTTGTGAAATTAATCTTGGAATAAAAGGTATTTTAATTGTATAAAGAAAATGTGAAATATATTTATGAACAATTATAGCATATAACCCTGGGTAGACTAAAAATTCTATATTCTTTATAGAAGGGTCATTTTTATAAATTGCTTTTATATCTTCAAACATTTTATTTAAACGGGCTTATTTCCCTTAGTTGTTTTACAACTTTATTTAATTTATCTAATAAAAAATCAATTTCTTTTTTAGTAGTATATCTTGAAATTGTAATTCTTATTGAACTATTTGCCCCTAAATGAGAGCTACCAATTGCCATTAAAACATAACTTGGTTCTAAAGTATGTGAAGAACATGCAGAACCTGTTGAAACACAAATCCCATAATTATTCAAATAACCTGCAATAGATTCTCCCTCTATATTGCTAAAACTTATATTAATATTATTGCATAATCTATTTTCCAAAGAACCATTTAATTTAGTATTTGGAATTTTCAATATTTCTTTTATAATATAATCTCTTAATTTTTCCATTTTTTCAATGTCTTTTTTATCTGAAATTTTTACAGCTTCTGCAAAACCAATAATTCCAGAAATATTTTCTGTCCCGCTTCTTAATCCTTTTTCATGTCCGCCACCATGAATTAAAGGAGAAATATTAACTCCTTTTTTTATATATAAAACCCCAACACCTTTTGGGCCATGAATTTTATGAGAATTTAATGTAACTAAATCTAAATTTTGTTTTTTTACATTAATATCTGTTTTTGTATAACTCTGACATGCATCTGTATGAAAATAAACTCCTTTTTTTCTGCATATTTTTCCTATTTCTTCAATATTTTGGATTGTTCCTATTTCATTATGGCCATGAATCACAGAAACAAGAGCAGTATTATCTCTGATTAATAATTCAATATTTCTAGGATTTACAAAACCATTTCTGTCTACTTCAATATAACTAACTTCAATACCTTGTTCTTCAAGCCATTTGCATGTGTTTAAAACACAAGCATGTTCTATTTTAGTTGTTATAATATGTTTTTTATTAGGATTTGCAAATATAATTCCCTTTAGTGCGAAATTATTAGCTTCTGTTCCTCCAGAAGTAAAATATATTTCTTCAGGTTCAGCATTAATTGATTTTGCAATTATTTCTCTGCTTTTTTCAAGAGCTTCTTTTGCTTCAAAACCAATATGATGAACAGAAGATGCATTTCCATATTTTTCAGAAAAATAGGGTATCATTGCCTTTACAACTTTATCATCTACTGCAGTTGTTGATGCATTATCAAAATAAATTGTTTTCATTTTTTTGTTTTTATTAATTTTAATTTATTTACAATCTCTTCATCACAATTATTTGCTCCAAGTTTATGTTCATTAGACATAAGGGAGGAATCTCCGTGATAATCGCTGCCAGAAGTTAAAATTAAATTGTATCTTTCAGAAAATTTATTAATTTTATCTAATGAACAAGCTCTTTCTTCACCCATTCCACCATTATCTATTTCTATTCCTTTTAACCCTATTTTAACCAACTCTTTAATCCTAACCTCATTCAAGAATGTTTTAAAATACCAGGGATGGGCTAAAACTGCTATCCCCCCAGCATTATTAATAATTTTAATAATTTCTTCTGTTGAATAATGTAGCTTAAATAAATCTCCTTTCATAATCTCTTTAACTTCTTTAATACTTATTTGATTCTTGTTTTTCAAAAATTTAAAAAGATAAGCGGTCAATGTATTATTTCTTTTTAGTTTAGTATCTAAAACTTCACTGGATTTAACAATTATTCCTCTTTTACTAAGTTCCTTTATAGTATTTTCAAAGACTTCTTTACTTCTATTTTGGATTATTTTAACTTTTTTAATAAACTCTTCATTCTTAAAATCAATGAAATATCCTAACACCTCTCCTTCTTTTGACCTCAATTCTATTCCAGGAATAAGATTAATATCTTGTTTTTTAGCTTCTTTTTGAGCTTCGATTATTCCTTGAAATGAGTTATGGTCTGTTAATGCTAAATTCTTTATTCCTTTTTCTTTTGCTTTTCTTACAATCTCTGCAGGAGAAAAAATACCATCAGAATAATAACTATGGACATGTAAGTCTGAATTTTTCATTTTTTACTCCCACACTTTTCAGCACAACACTTGCATTTGCAATAGTCTTTTGCATGTTTATCAATCAAGTTTAACATCGGGAGAATTGTTTTTTTATTTAGAGAATAAATTCTTTCCTTACCATTTTGTTTTACAGAAACAATATTACATAATTTTAAAGAAGCTAATGCATGAGAAACTTTGCTTTGCTCAACACCAAGTTCATTAGAAATTTCACCAACATTTTTGTCTTTTTGTCTTAAACTTAAGATTATATCTATTTTTAAGGAATTTGCAAGATTTGTAAAGAATACATTATACTTATTATTTTTATTATTTGAAGACTGTTTCATATGAAAACATATTCATATGTGTTTATAAAGGTTATGAAACACTAATTTATAAAAATAAAGTATTTTCTTGGCTATTTTAATAGCCATTATTTATCACTCAATACTGAAAATAATCTAATAAATTTATTTATATCTCTTTCAAATTGACTTTTGTCCAGAGAGTTAATTGGAACAAACTTTAATTCTTTTTTTTCATATACTGCAGAATTTTTTGTTAATTCCTTGCTAACACATTTTTTATATTCTTTAAAAGCAGAGTCTTCAAATTCTTTATTAAAAAAGGTTACTATTACTTTATCATAAGCTGGAATAGCTGTTATTTCTCCAAATGAACCTATTGGAAAAGCGAGATTTCTAATAGAATCACTATAAAGGTCATTAGTTTTTACAACCCTTATCAAATCCCCAAAGTCCAATTCTCTATTATTATCTTCTTTAGACATTGATTCTAAATAATCTTCAAAACATCCCCTAAAAAGAAAATAAATATTATCAGGAATTTTAGAACGAAGATGTTTTCCAAGGAATGTATTAATATCATTTTTTAATTCTTTTTGATTTTCTTCAAAAAAACCATTCATATTTTTTAAATAGTCATAAGCTCTTTTATAAGAAACTCTTGAAGTTAAGAGATAAAAAAAACTATTAACTATTGGTTCAACAATATTTTCTGAATTATTTGTTCTTACTAATATCTCAGGCAATGTAAAAACCTTAGATACTTTAATATCTCTTTGTTTTTCTTCTTTTATTTCATTAAGCAAACTTGAGAGATTTCTACCTCCAACACCTATTGCTTCAAAATATCTTGAATCTACTTCATTTTTTTCATCTGTTTCTTCAGCCATTATTTACTTTTCCACCCATTTATTTCCGTCATATATCAAATTATACTTAGGTTTATTCTTTTTCAATTCTAATTTTCTATTTCTAAAAAGTTCATATATTCCTGAAACAACACATGTACCTAAGGGCAGTAAATATCCTTGCCAAGGCCGATTATCAACTAAAGAACTATACAAAATTGCATTTAAGCCCAATGAATATGCTGCAGAACCAAAATAACTAAGAGCCGCAATATCCTCATCATCCCGAAAATCATATTTTGTTTTATTTTTTTCTAAAGATTGTCTGGCAAATGTTGGCAAGCTATAAGTTAATTTTAAAGAACCCCAAGCAAATTTTGGCAATGCACAAACCAATTTTACAGCAGATTTTGCAACTCCTTTTGAAACAAATTTCGCCCCATTTCCTAAATCCCTGCCAAACGAATTAACAATTTCTAATGTAGAAATTTCATAAGGGTCAACAACTTTTTCCAATTTCTTTGGTTTTTCTAGTTTTTGTATAACAACGGGCAATTCAACAGGATTTGATTCTTTTACTCCTAATTGTTCTTCTAAATTTGTAGATCTTTTTCCGTCTTCTGCAAGTATTTGTTTCAAAGATTTTTCATTAACTAATTCTCTATAAAAATCAGTTGGTTGTTCGTCTGCCATTTTAATAATCATACTCCCCAGATTTAGATTTTGGAATTAAAGCTGTTCCAGATGCACTAAAAAGTGAACTATATTTATTGCTAATTATAGATACTTTATAATCAACAATAACTTCTGCTTCAGGAACTATTTTCATAACTTCACTTAACATTTGTTTATGAATAGAATTAACCCCCTCAAAATAATTATTCATATTTACTCCTTTTGCATTATAAAAATTAAGATTACGACCCTGGGTGTCACAATAATCTCTTGCAGACATTGTTAATATCTCTATTTCTTTAAGTTCTTTTAGAGGTTCTTTTGCCTTAATTTCCAACTTCCCCAATTTACTTAAATCAATCTTATCTAATTCCCTTGCATAAAAATCATTTGGTTGTTCGTCTACCATTAAGAATTACCTAACAAAATCCCTTTTTAAATTTTTAGTTTTTAGTAACTATAAAGTGATACTATTTCCCATAATTAGTTTAAATTTTTACTTAATAGAAATCGCATTAACAGGGCATGAATCAGATGCTTCTTTTTCACAAGTTAGTGCTTTTGGTTGTTGTTTTACAAATGCTATATTATCTTTTAAACCAAAAGTTTTATCACAAACAGCTTCGCAAGCCCCACATCCAATGCATTTAGCCTTATCAATACTAATTTTTATCATTTGAATTTAACATCCAGAAAGTTTTTTTAATTCATCTATTGATTGTTCACCAGGATATGCCTGTCCATTAATAATCCAAGTAGGATAACCAGTAATTCCTGCTTGCTGGCATTTATCTACCTGAGCATTAGGACTATTAGCATCACATTCAATATAAGGTAAAGATTTTGCTGCATCTCCAAACATTGCTTTTTGATTTGTACAATGTCCACACCATGAAGCACCATACATTTGAGCCCCTTTTTCAGATAAACATATAGCAATTTTTTCTAAATCAGCATTTTGATCTGTTGTATCAAAAATAGTTGAACCTGTTAAATAAGAGATTTTACTTGCTACAAAAAATAAAATAATAGTAAATACTATTACACCAACAGCGATTATTACTACTTTTGTTTTTCTATCCATATAAAATAAACATTAAACCTATTTTTAAATCTTGTGAAAAAATCATTTCTTAGTTAGTTAAAATAATTTCAACTTTTTGCAATTTGTTTTTATAATGGGAAGTATATTTGACCTATTAATTTATTAATAAATCGTAATTCAAAAAGTTTTGCTCTTACAATAGGTAATGTAAGATAAAAGAGCAAAACTTTTTGTCGCCAGAAGATTCCATTAATCTTGCCAAAGGCACATCCTTTAAAACGATAAATAAAAACCTTTATAAATCAAATTTTGCTATTAAATATATGAATTTACTACTATGGATTACACTAGGGGCAGTTGTAGTAATTGCTTTAGTTTTCTTTATATTTTATAATCGATTTGTAAGATTAATTAACCAAATTGAAAACTCTCTAGCTCAAATAGATGTTCAATTAAGAAAAAGAGCAGATTTAGTTCCAAACTTAATAGAAGCTGTTAAGGGTTATATGAAACATGAAAAAAGCATATTTACAGAAGTAAATAATGCAAGAAAAGCTCTTGTTGGAGCAAAAGACATTGTCTCTAAAGTAAAAGCAGGAGATAAACTACAATCTGCTTTAGGCTCAATATTTGCAATAGCAGAAAACTATCCAAATCTAAAAGCAAATGAAAATTTCTTACAATTACAAACAGAACTTTCTGCAATAGAAGACAAAATAGCCTACGCAAGACAGTATTACAATGACGGCATAATGTCCTACAATGTTACAACAACTACATTGCCTGGAAAATGGTTTGCATCACTATATGGATTTAAGAAAAGAGATTATTTGCAAATCCCAGAATCCTCTAAAGCAATTCCTAAATTAAAATTTGATTAAAAATCAATGCAACAAGAGAACAGATTATCTTTCTATGATGAAATAAGAAAAAACAAAATTTATTCTATTATTTTAATGTTTATTGTTTTTTCATTGCTAGTTATATTTGGATATATAATTTCATATTTATTTGATAAAAGTTATTTTTTCATTATAATGATTTTCTCTATAATTTTTTCACTAAGCTATATTTTATTTGGCTACTATCAATCAGATAAAATCTCTATTGCATCTGTAAATGCAAAATTAGCTCCAAGAGAAAAATATAGGCAGTATTATGATTTAGTTGAAGGCTTAACTCTTGCCTCTGGACTTCCTATGCCTAAATTATACATAATGGAAAACTCTCAGATAAATGCATTTGCATCAGGAAGAGATCCAAAACACGCTGTTATTTGTGTTACAACAGGAGCTTTAGAAAAGCTAGATAAAAGAGAGTTAGAAGGAGTTTTATCTCATGAACTAAGCCATATTGCAAACTACGATATTAGATTTATGACTTTAGTTGCTGTTTTAGTTGGAATGATTGCAATTCTTTCTGAAGTATTTTTAAGAAGTTTATGGTTTAAAAGCAGTGATAATAATGATAGCAAAGCTTCTATTATTTTAATGATAGCAGGAATTATATTTGCAATTTTAGCACCAATAGCAGTTCAGCTAGTTCAATTAGCAATTTCAAGAAAAAGAGAGTTTGCAGCAGATAGTTCTGCAGTAAAATTCACAAGAACTCCTACTGGTTTAATTGGAGCTTTAGAAAAAATAAAAAAGAACTCTGAAATGAAGGTTTCAGGTGCAGTATCTCCTTTATTCTTAGCAAATCCTTCTTCAAAACTAAAGAGCTTGTTTCAAACACACCCACCTTTAGAAGTTAGAATTGACAAGCTAAGAAGAATGTAATCTCTAAAAAATTGATTCTTACTAGAAAATTATTTAAACTATCTTAAACTAAAGCAAACATGGAAATGATAAAAATACCTAAAGAAGAATATGAAAAAATGCTTGGACAAATAAGAATATTAAGAGAAATAGAAAAAATAGATATAGATTTAGTCAGGCAATTCACAAATAGTCTAGAAGATGTAAAAACTGGAAGAATAATAAGAGTCGCTTAAATTCTAGATTTTATTGCTTGTTCTATATACTCTTTGTATTTAGGCAAATATTTTATTATATAATCTATCGTTTCTTGTTGAATTTTCTTCCCACTAATTGAAACAATCAAAACAGCAGAAAGTTCATCATAAATCAAAAAATATAGTCTTTTCTCCCTAATTCTCTTTTCACGAAAAAACCTATACCTCAAAGCATCTCCCACATAAGGATTATCTTTAAGTTGAAGATAAATCTTTTGAATTATTTCTTTATCACTTGAAGAAAGTTTTGATATCTCTTTTTCAAAGCTTTCAGTTGTATAAACTGTATAAGCCATAATTTGTCTAAAGAAGAGAAATATAAAAAGTCTTGTGAGTAGGTTATTAAATATTGTGTAATTCTAAAGTAGTTACAAAATAGTAAAACTTATAAATCCTTTTTCTATGTTTTTCTCATGTCAAAACACTATAAAGAATATACAAAATCTGAAAAAATTAGTGAGGGTGAATTTAAAAGTAATATTTTTAATGTAAATTATTTTATAACTTATGATTCTGATATTAAAGATCTTTTAAAAAATATTGAAAAAAATAGTGACCCTAGAAATTTTAAAGAAGCATTATTAAGAATAAATCAATTATATTATGATGGGCTTATTGAACTTGAAAAACAGGAAAACTGGGAAGAGCAAGAAGAAATACTAAAAAAACTAATAAATACTAGCAGTGAATTTATAGGGCAATTTTATAGAAATTTTAATTATGTTCCTATTAAAAAAACCAGAGAAATTATTCTTCCACTTGAAGAAAGTTTAATTAAATACAGCTCAAAACTAAAAGCAAAACCAAGACATTTATCCGGTGAAGAATGTAATATTAGAGATTTTGCAAATAATCTTGAAGAAAAATTAAAACATGAAAATATTGATTTAATTATTCCTATTATGTCCGGAGGTTTTGAACCTGCAGCACTTTTAAAAGATTGGCTTGCAATAGATCAATTTCTTCCAATAAGATATTCTTCTCGTACTAAAAAAGATGATTCTGTTTTAGTTCCTGCACTAGCTCCAGAGGATTATATTAAAGAGCAAATTAAAGGGAAAAATATTTTATTAATAGATGATATTAAAGCTAGTGGCAAGACTCTACATGATGTTAACCAATTTTTAAAACAAAACTTTCCAAAAAAAATACGTTGTGAAATAGTTAAGCCTTAATCAAAATCCAAAACAATCTTTATATTTCATCATGCCGTTATACTTTCATAAAAAACTGCATTTTTATAATGTCTTAACATAATCATTAGCAGACTTAGCAGCAATTGCACCTTCTGCAGCAGCAGTTATAACTTGTTTTAGCTTATTATTAGTATTATCCCCTGCAGCAAAAACTCCTTTAACATTTGTCTTTGCTTCTTTATCAGTAATAATATAATTATTATCCACATTTATTTTCAAATCTTTTATAACTTCTGAAGTAGGAGTAGCTCCAATCTCAATAAAAATCCCATCAACATCTAATTTAATTTTTTTAGATTTCCCATCTTTTTGAAACTGTTCAATTTCAATTTGCTTTACAACTTTATCTCCTAAAATTTTTAATGGCTCTGAGTTATAATAAATTTCTATATTTTTCTTTTCAGAAATTTTTTTTAATGAAATTGGTTCACATCTCATTTCATTTTTTCTATAAACAATATAAACTTTTTTTGTTATTTCAGCTAAATATAATGCAGCTTTTGCAGCAGCATCTGCCCCGCCAATAACCATTACTGTTTTATTTCTAAAAAAATTACCATCACAAATTGCACAATAGCTGACTCCTTTTCCTAAAAATTCTTTTTCACCTTCAATATTTAACTTTCTATGCTCTGTTCCTAATGCTAAAATCAAACTTTTTCCATGTATTTCTTTGTCTTGAATCTCAAAAACAAAACCATTATTATCTTTTCTTATTCTATTAACTTCTACTTGTAAGAATTTTGCTCCAAATTTTTCTGCTTGCTCTTTAAATTTCTTAGTTAATTCCATCCCAGAGCCAATAAAACCTGGCCAGTTTTCTATTTCTCCTGCTAAATTTGCAGTTCCACCAAATGATTTTGCAATAACTGCTGTTTTCAAATTAGATCTACCAGCATAAATAGCAGCAGTAAGTCCTGCAGGCCCTGCCCCAAGAATCAAAACATCATAATGTTCAATATTCTCATGCTTTTCCCCTTTTTTATAAATATATTTCACCATTTTTATCTCCTTAAATAATTTTGTTATGCTTCTTTATAAATTTTAGCAATGTTTAAATATCTAATTCTTTTTACTAAAATATGGATGCAAAAGAGAAGTTTGAATTAATAAAAAGAAATACTGAAGAGATTATGACTGAAGAAGATTTAATGACTCTTCTTAAAAATAAGGAAAAATTAAAACATTATATTGGTTTTGAAATTTCTGGAAAACCTCATTTAGGCCATGGCTTGGTTTGCATGAGTAAAGTTAAAGATTTTGTTGATGCAGGAGTTGATTGTTCTATTTTTTTAGCAGATTGGCATTCTTGGATTAATGATAAACTTGGAGGAGATATGAAAATAATAAAAGGAATAGGGGTAAATTATTTCAAAGAAGCTCTAATTGCTGGCTATAAATGTGTTGGAGGAAATCCTAAAGATTTAAAATTTGTCCTAGGAAGTGATTTATATCATAATAATGATAAGTACTGGGAAACAGTTATTGATATAAGCAAAAATACAACCCTTGGAAGAATAGAAAGATCAATAACGATAATGGGAAGAAAAGAAGGAGAATCTGTTGATTTTGCAAAATTAATCTACCCCCCAATGCAAGTTGCAGATATTTTTGTTCAAGGAATAAATCTTACTCATGCAGGCCTTGATCAAAGAAAAGCTCAAGTAATTGCAAGGGATGTTGGATTAAAACTAAAAACCTCCCCACTTTTAGATAAAAAAGGAGAAAAAATAAAACCAATTGCAATTCACGGCCATCTTATTCTTGGTTTACAAAAACCTTCTGTTTGGCCTGTTCCAAAAGAAAATATGCAGGAATTATGGGGCCAGATGAAAATGAGTAAGTCCATACCTTCTTCAGCAATATATATGACAGATAGTGAAGAAGAAATTAAAAAAAAAATAAAGGATGCTTTCTGCCCAGAAGGAGAAATAGAATTTAATCCATTATTAGATTGGGCAAAATATATTGTATTTATGAATGCAAAATCTCTTTTACAAATAAAAAGGCCGGACAAATTCGGCGGGAATAAAACCTATCAAAGCTATGAAGAATTAGCAAAAGATTTTGCAGATAAAAAATTGCATCCAATGGATTTGAAAAGTGCAATGGCAGATAAACTTGTTGAAATTATGAAACCAGCAATGGAACATTTCGCAGACCCAAAAATTAAAAAATTAAAAGAAGAAATGGATAAATTGATTATTACAAGATAAAACTTTTCTAAATCCCTTAAAGACAACATCGAAATTCTTAAAAACTCTATTTCTTAAAGATAAAACATGAAAACCATTGACAGTTTAATGAATGCAATTATTTCCAAAACTCCTAGAGAAAAACTTGTAAATCTTGCAGGGAATATTGCTTGGAATGATTTCTGTATGAACGGTCATGAAGGTGCTAAATATGCCTATGAAATGAGCCGTATGTCTCCAAATGGTAGTCCAAATGTTCCTAGAGAGCTTTCTTTAAAAGAAAAAATTAATGATACTTATTATAGTTTCGTAAAACAATATATTCCTAAAGATATTTTAAAAGAAGGAGCAGAAATAAATCATGAAGAAATGAGCAAACCAATAGGCCATATCCCTGCCCCATGGACTCCTGCTTATTTCCTTAAGCATCAAAAAGAAATTATCAACGGAAAAGAAATTGAATTTTATTTCATGCCAAATGAAAAAGAATCTATGAAATTTTATTCACATAATACTTTACATGAAGATACAGAAAGTCTTTTATTATATCTCCCAGAATTTTTATTTGGAAAATTAGCATATTCATTAGATTTATTAAATCAAAAAATTAAAAATGAACACTTAATTTCTGAATTTAAAGAAGATCCAAAATATCACTCAAAAAATATAAGCAAAGTTCTTTTTTTCAATGATAAAATGTTATTTGATTCTGAGGTAGATAGAATCTTAAATGATATCTATAAATAATTAAAAACATGTTAAGTAAACCTCTAAACATTACATACAACTTCGTTGAATTGGTTTATTCAATTGAATAAAGATAAAATGATTGCCTGGCGACAATCACGATTTATTAATAGATAGTAGGAGACGCAAAAAGTTTTACTCTTACAATAGAAACGAAAAAGATAAGAGCAAAACTTTTTAGTCGACTTAATATTTCTGCGAAGCACAATATTATATGAGGTTAAATTAGAAGGTTTACTTTTAACAACAGCAAAATTTATATACTAGCTCTGCTTTAATTTTCTATGGACGCACAAAAAGGGATGATTGAAATATGGAATTCTAGAGTCAATTATTCAGCATGTGGTCTAACCTTATTTAATATTAAACACTAAATAACGGCGTTGTTTTTTTTCTCATGGGAAAATTTAATGCCGTTGTGCAGGCTCCTTTAATTGAAAAATTTCACACTGATTGTTTGAATTGCAGAGAACCAATTTTTAATCCTTTATGTCCTGAATGTTTAACAAAAGCATTTGAACAATGGATATTAAAATATCCTGAAGCCAAAGAAAAAACTCTTGCAAATATAAAAGAATTTTTAAAAAGAAATAGAAAATTCAATAATAATTCGCAAAAATGTATTGTATGTAAAAGAAAAAGTGTTTATCTATGTCCCTATTGTTTTACAGAATTTTTATTACAAACTCTTAAACAAACAAAAGTAAGCAAAAATATACTTGGAGAATTTTTGTTTTTGTTTAATTTTGATTTTAATCATAATGGGTACTACAAGGAGGGAGAAAAACTAGGAGTTTTCTAATGAAAAAATGATTCGGCATGAAAAAACAATAGAAGAGCTTTTAGGTATAATGGAAAGTGAAGATCGTCCGAGCTTTATTCAATTATTAGTTTGTTCTGATTATCTTTCCAAGTATAAAGGACCAGACAAAACTATATATGTTGAGAAATACAATCAATTATACCAAAAAACTTTTGGTTAAAAACTATAAGGAAGCAAAAATGGAAAATTTATATGAAGAAAGAAAAGCAACTCTTTATTTGTCAAAAAATGGAAGATGTTTTTATAACGGAGATCCATGTATGACCCCAAATATAGATTGTGGGAATTGTACAAATATGGATCGTTTTAACAGCCTTATTAAAAAAATTACAGAAGAAAAAAATAAAAAGAGAATATATAATATTTAAAAACAAAACTTTTCTTTGTTTTGAATGGAAAACAAAAAAGCACTAGTCTTATTTTCGGGCGGCCTAGATAGCCTGCTAGTTATAAGATTATTACATGAACAAGGATTTGATGTTGAAGCTTTGCACTTTAAGCTCCCATTTTCATGTTCTTCATCTGCAGAATATTTTTTTAATGAAAATTTTAAAAATTTTAAAAATATAAAACTAACAGTTTTTAGTCTAAAAGAAAAAGATTTATTTAATGAATATTTTAAAGTTCTTAAAAGTCCAAAATATGGCCGTGGAGTTGGAATGAATCCTTGCATTGATTGCAAGGTATTTATTTTCAAAAAAGCAAAGCAATATGCTGACAAAAATAATATAAAAATAATTGCAACAGGAGAAGTTTTAGGTGAAAGACCTATGTCCCAAACAGCCCCAGCACTAAAAAAAATAAATGATGAAATAGGTTTTGAAATTTTAAGGCCTTTATCAGCAAAACTTCTAAAAGAAACACAGCTTGAAAAAGATAAAATAGTAAATAGAGAAAATCTTTTAGCTATTGAGGGCAGACAGAGAAAAGTTCAAATGGCTTTAGCTGAAAAATTTAATTTAAAATATCCAACGCCTGCAGGGGGTTGTATTTTATGTGATAGAATAGTTGGTAAAAGAATAAAATTACTTATGGATAAAAATCTAGTACATGAAAAAAATCTTGATTTAATGACTATTGGAAAACATTTTATTATTAATGATAATTGGTTTATTGTAGGAAGAAATGAAAAAGAAAACATAATAATCGA
This sequence comes from Nanobdellota archaeon, assembly GCA_030647965.1. GTDB lineage: Archaea > Nanobdellota > Nanobdellia > Pacearchaeales > GW2011-AR1 > JAUSIT01. The sequence continues at coordinate 24,456 of JAUSIT010000004.1, forward strand.
GAAATATCCTAATTCTTTAGAATCAGATAAAGGAAAACCTGCAATATATTTTAATAACCCTGATGAAAAATCAAAAGCTCTTGAAATACAAAAAGCTTATGAACATAAAAACACTGAAGATTTTGAGGTGTTTAAATTATGAGGCTATTTCAGAGGAAGATTAAGCGAAAAAATTTTACTCTTGCAAATGAAAATAGAAATATCAAAAGAGCAAAATTTTTTAAGAAACCAGGGGTGTCTTCGCTATGACTTGCACAAACTGCACTAAAAATTCTGTCTGGGAATTTACAAATCAAACAAAACTATGTAAAAAATGTTTTATTGATTATTTTGAAAGAAAAATATTCAGAACAATAAGAGAATTTCATATAATTAAGGGAAAAAGTGTTATTTATCTTAAAAAAGAAAATAGTTTAAATAATAATGTTTTAAAATTTGTTCTTAAAAATAAGTTTAGTATAAAATTCTCAAATAATCCAGATTTTTCATCTGAAAATTTATCAGAACTTGCAGAAAATAATTTTGCAGAAATACTTAAAGGAAATTTTAAATTATTAAAATCTAAAAAACAAAATTTATTTTTTCCATTGCAGAATGCTTCTGATAAAGAAATTGAGTTATATGCTGAATTAAACAAAATATCTGGCAAAAAAAGAAAGGAAAACAAAGGAATAAGGGAGTTATTTGAAAGATTTATGAAGAAAAACCAAGATTTAGAACATAATATAATCAATGCTTCAGAACAATTAGAATTATAATTTATTCAACTTCTTCAAAACTCTTTCTAACCCATAAAAATCTTTTATAATAAAATCAGGTTTTTGTTTCTTAATTTGAGAAAGGCTTGAATAAGAACACTTATTATGTATTGCAATTGAATAACATCCTGCTTTTTTTGCAAAACTAACATCACTATCTCTATCCCCAATATAAACTGCTTCTTTAGGTTTTATTTTATATTTTTTAAAAAGTTTTTTTAGTTCTGTGCTTTTATCTAAAAAATGCTCTGCAGTATAAAATTTCTCAAATAAATCATAAACCTTAAGTTTTTTTGCAGCAGTTAAAGTAAATGAAGCCTCTGCATTTGAAATTACCATAAGTTGATAATCTTTCTTTAAAGCATACAAAGGTTTAACAGAAACACATAAATTTAATTGATTTAAACCTTTATTTAATTCTTTATAAAATTCTTTTCTAATAACTCCAACATTTGCTCTAATGCCTAATTTTTCTATGATTTCCTGCATTTTTAAGCCCAATAAGGGCATTATTTTATTTTTATCAGTAAAATGTCCGTGTTTCTGAATAATCCTCGCTAAAGTGTTATATTGAAGATTTAAAGCATTATTAATTGTTCCATCAAAATCAAAAAATAGAATTTTAATCATTCTTAAAAATTATTTCTTTTTAATAAATCTGCTAATCTTGCTTGATTTTCCCTTTCATCAAGAACATTATTTACAGAATAAACAGCATTATTTCCAATCATACTTACTTTTTCTGATTTTAAATTTCTCATTAATTTTCCTTTTATTGCTTCAGAAACAAGAAGTTTATCTCTATCTAGATCAGCCATTTTTTTAGCCAATAAAATAGTATTCCCCATTCCAGTATATTTTAATTTATTTCCTTCAAAAGCTATTAATAAATCTCCTGAATGCACCCCAAGATTAAATATAATCTTATTAACTGATTTTCTATTATACTCTTTAAATTCTTTTAACATATCAAAAGCAACACTTGCAGCAACAGGTTCATTATTTGCATTTCTAGTTATTTCAGGAGTAAAAATTATCATAGTATAATTTTCTCTAGAATCAACAACTCCTTTTTTATCTTTTGAAATAGAAATTATTCTATTTAATTCTTGTTTAGCAAGGGTATTTAATTCATAATAGTTGCTTACTTTTAATGAAATAACACTTGATTTTTCTTGTTTTCCTTTCATTACAAAAGAAGATTCTGCACTGCTAACCCAAGTTGGTTTTGACATATCTACCATATCTTTTTTTCCATAAGATGGTCTTGCATTATTTTCTAAAAAAGATAAATCTTTTACTTTTTGTATTTTTTCATCTCCCCTATTTTGAATAGAAGCTGTTTTTATTGGAATTGCTGAAGGAGTATATGGTGAAAATGGTAGTGATGAAGACTGTCTAGATGCTAAATTAGAAGTTTGTTTTGAAGCAAATGAAGATGTTTGTCTTGAAACTGATTGATTTGAAGATTTTGGTGAAGGTTTTGATGGGGATGCAAATGAAGCAGGTCCTGAATCATATTTTTCTCTTTTTCTAAATTTTAAAATTAAAAATACAATTATAAAACTTAACACAATAATCCCAATAATTAAAAAAACCAATGGAGAAACCTCTCCTAAAAAATCAATATTTGAAGGATCGCTTATGGAAAATGCTGCTTCACCAGTTAATAACAAAGTTTTTTGTGCAAAACTTGTTCCATCATTAACAGAAACATCATACTCTCCACTTGGAGCCCTTAATTTAAATTTTCTTTCTTCTCCAACCTGTAAATTCAAGGTAATCTGTTGAGTTTCATTATCTCCAATATTTACATCTATTGTTTTATTATAAACATCATTACCAACATTTTTTACTAATAATATTGATTTATCTAAAAATTCAAATTCAATTCTTGGAACAGATTTAACACTAATTTCCTGTTCATCACTTACGCCCTGAAAAGTTGAAATTATTTTCCATTTTCCAGGTGTTGCATTAACTGGAAATTTTAAAGTTCCTATGCCCCCGGAAGTTATACTCATTTGTGTTTCAGATTCAATAGGAGAAATAACTAAAACAGAAATACTCCCATCCATTTTTTTGCCAGACTGATCAAATAATTCTAGTGTAAAACTAGATTCATTTCCAGGCCCTACTTCACTAGACTGCAAAGTTGTTAAAATAAAAGTTGGAACCTGATTTATATTAAAAGAAACTTCTGCTTGACCAGTATTCAATTGTTCTCCATCTTTTCCATTTTCAAAAACAGATAAATTTATTTTATACTCTCCTGCTTCTGTTGTTTTTGGCATTGCAAATGTTTCTGATGCATTGCCACCAATTATTGCTTTATCAAATTGTGTTACTCCAGAAGCTTTTACAAATCCATCTAATTTATATCCATTTTCTTTTATTGCAGAAATACTCAAAGCAATTGTTTCACCAGGATCATAATTTTGCTTGTTTAAATCTACTTTAACACTAACAAAATCAGATATTCTAAAATTTTTTGAAGAAATTTGTTCATCACTTAAACTAACAACTAGATTACATAATCCAACTAAAACTTTAATATCCTTTAATTCTAATTCCTCTTTAGATAATTCAACATAAGGTAATGAATAAGTATGCTCTTCTCCAAGAGGAAAAGCTCTTGCAGGAGTTTTAACAAGGTTAACGCTTTGATTATTGCATACTAAATCAATTTTAAAATTTCCAGAAATTGAAACAGGAGTTGCAGTTACACTAACATATAATTTATCACCCAAATTATAAATTTCCTTTGGTTCTGTAATCACAATTTTTGCACTTGCAAGATTTAAAATTAAAACTGAAAAGATTAATGCAAAAACTAGAACTAATACACCCTTTTTCATATATCATCTAAAAATTTTTAGTATTTAAACATTATTATAGGGATGAATTATTGAATAAAAATAAGAAATTATCTTTTTCTTTGAAGATTTTTCATCATAATCATATGTTCTCTTAAAAATTCAGAATTAGTAAGACGATTATTTTCTGCAAAAAAAGATAATTCTGTATCAATAACTGCCCTTTCATATCTTTCTAATGTTTTTTGGTTTGAATTAATAAATTTCAAAAAATTATGCCTGAATCCAACATACTGAAGAACACTATATTCTTCTCTTCTTATAGCTTCTGCAGTAAGGATAAGGTCTGTCAGTGAAAAAGTTCCATTTCTACTTGTTTTATGATACCAGATCCCTTCCTTCCCAGCACAACCATTTCCATGACTTCTTGCATCATCTGCAAATATACTATTTGGAGATAGATGATTAGCCATATAATTTCTGTCAAGATAATATTTATCCTCTTTCTTAATCCATCTAAATTGTACATCTGAATCCCTTTTATTTGAAGGAAATAAAATTCCTTGTTCTTGCTGAAAATCAGAAATTTCTTCAGGAGCGTATTCTGGATATTTTTTTATTAATTCTTCAGAAGAATTAAACTTTTCTATTTGTGTATCAAATTCAATTACTCTTGCAATAAGCTTTTGATTTACAAAAAGACTATCAAATGCTTCTTCTTCTATTTCGGTTTTAAGAACTTCTGTTACCTGAAATTCAGCCCCTCTAAATTTCTTTTCTAAAGGCATATTTCTAATATAATCGATATAATCTCCTTTTTTATATCCTTCAAAAATATTTAATGAAGAAACATTTTCCATTGTATCTAAAACAATTCCTTCTTCCAATATTTTATGAGATTTTCTTTCAATAGTCAAATTAGGCCCATCATTAAAATTATTAAAAAATAAATGTTCTCTTAATTTATAATAACATAAATCATCATCCCAATTTAATTTTAAAAGATTATTATATCTCTCAGTATTTTTTAAATTTAAAACCACTGCTGCACCATATAATCCTTTAGGATAAGATGTAAAAGGTAATGAAATAGGATTTAATTTTTCTATAGACTTATCTAGTCTATATGCTAATTCTTCTTTAGTAATCCCAGAATAATCATAAAGAATTGCTACAGGAATAAGTTGACAACAAGGGCCGCCCATAAATTTAGATTATTAAAATAGCTTAAAAGCATTATGGCATTATAATGACATCAGAAAAACCTTTTTGTTTATCTATCGGGTTTTTGGGATGCAAGAAAATTTCATAGAGAAATTTTCGGCACAGAAAATCAGTGATTTTCTTGTGCTCAGAAATGCCACAATTTTAACAGCATTTCTGACATCAACACTTTTATAAATCTCTAATTATTTAATAAAATATGAACGAAAAAGAGATAATCGATCCATGGAGTTCTAATCTTCCTGAAAATTATAGGGATATTATAAATAATTTTGGATTAGAAAAATTTAATGTTCATGATTTTCCAGAACCCAATTTATTAATGCGAAGAGGAATTATATTTGCAGGAAGAGGTTTAGGGATTATTTCAAAATCAATAAAGCAAAAAAAGAAATTCTATATTTTAACAGGAATAATGCCAACTGCAGATAAAGTTCATTTTGGAACAAAATCAGTAATTGATATGGCTGTTTATTTTCAAAAACACGGCGCTGAAACATATGTTTTAGTTGCTGACTTAGAAGCAGCTGCAACAAGAGGAGTTGATTTACAAACAGCAAAAAAAAGAGCTTTAGAAATTCATATCCCATGTTATGTTGCACTTGGCCTAGATTTAAAAAAAACAAAATTTTATTTTCAATCTTCAAATCAAGATGTTACAAATCTTGCTTTTGAAATATCTAATAAAGCAACTTTAAATGAATACAAAGCAATTTATGGAAATGCAGAACCTTCAAGAATAATGTCTTCTTTATTGCAAGTTGCAGATATTTTACATCCTCAATTAAAAGAACAAATGCCAGGAATAATTCCAATAGGAATAGACCAAGACCCCCATATGAGATTAGCAAGAGATATTGCCTCGAGAGCATCAAAATTCAAATTTATTTTACCATCTTCAATAAATCATAAATTTGTTCCTTCATTAACAGGAGATTTAAAAATGTCCAAATCAGAAGGAAATTCATTATTTTTATTAGATAGTGATAAAGAAATAAAAGATAAAATCTCAAAAGCCCTTACAGGCGGGCAAAAAACACTAAAAGAACAAAAAGAACTTGGCGGAAATCCAGACAAAGATATGATCTTTGAATTGTTTAGACAGCATTTAATTGAAAATGATAGTGAACTTAAAAAAAGAGAAGAAGATTATAGAAATGGTAAAATTTTAGATTCAGAAAATAAAGAATATGCAACAAAACTTTTAATTGAATTTATGAATGATTTTAGAAAAAAATTTGAAAAAGCGCAAAAAGAAGTCAAAAAAAGTTTTGATTAACTAAATCTTAGTAAAAATATTTATCTTTGAAGTTGTTGCGGGCTAGTTTGTGTTTGTTGTTGAGCAGGAACACTAGGAGATATTGCTCTTAATTGGGTTGTTTGAGTTTGAGGCATACTCGCTTGCTGAACTGGTTTTGAAGCTGGTTGTTGTGGTTTTTGAGATTGCTGTTGAGGCATTTGAGAAGGCATTGCCATTGCTTGCATTTTTTCTTCAGGAGGAAAAATTTCTATTCCTTTTGATGTAATTCTCATTCCAATTAAAGTTCTTGCATGATTTGTTCTTCTCATTTTTGAAATTCTTAAAGCCCTATCCCCAACACCAGATAAACCAGATTCATATAAATTAGTTACAGAATCTGCTAAAAATTTCATTATATCTGTTTTATTTAAATTTGTAACATCACTGCCTGTTAAATTCTGACTTTCTAAAGATTCATCAGCTAAAATACTTGTTACATTTAATCTTTTCATTAAAGAAGAAAGTTCAAATACCATTTCCCTTATTTTTCCTTCATCATTAATATTTAATGCTAAAACAGAAACAGGATCTAAACAAACTCTTTGAATACTATATCTTGAAATTAATCTTGTTAATTCATTTTTCAAATCTTCAATAGAAGTTCTTGGTGAAAATTTCAAAAATTTAACTCTGTCTTGTTCATTTAATTTTGTAAAATCCCATCCATAAGACATTGCATCTTTTAGAGTTTCAACAATATCTGGCTCAAAACTGCAATATAATCCATTTTCATTAAACTTTGTTGCCCCATTCCATAAAAACTGCAATAAAAAAGTTGTTTTCCCAAAACCAGGCCCGCCTGTTAAAATATTATCAGAATTTCTTACAAAACCACCTTGAGTAATTTTATCAAAACCAGGAATTCCTGTCGGACACCTCTCTATTGGAACCATCACCATTATTATATTATTCATTATAGATATTTAAATGTTATGTCAGAAATGTGGTTAAAACCGCACCCTTCGAGGTGCTGCATTTCTGAGCATCCCAAAAACAAGTGCCAATCAAACAAAAAGTTTTGCTCTTATCTTTTGCGTTCCATTGTTTTTCTGATCTAAGTATATTTCACCAACTATAATTAATTTTATAAACATCTCTTGTTTCTTGTATTTATGAAAATACTATCTTTACACTGCGATTACCTAAAATTCAAAGCAGGAAAAAAGGCAATAAAAGAACCAGAAGAACTTTCTGAAAAAGAAAAAAAAGAAATTGAAATAAAAGAACCTCTTGTAATATTTACTGCTGTTGAAAAAACAGATGAATCAGATCCAAAAAAAATAACAGAACTTCTTGTTGAAAATGTTTTAGATTTAATGAACAAAGTTGGAGCTAAAAAAATTATATTGTATCCTTATGCACATTTATCTTCAAATTTATCTTCTCCAGCTATTGCTTTAGAAGTTTTAAAAAATGCAGAAGCAGAATTAAAAAAGAAAAAAATAGATGTTAGCAGAGCACCATTTGGATATTACAAAGAATTTGAATTAAAATGCAAAGGCCATCCTTTAGCAGAATTATCAAGAGAAATACTAATTAATGGGAAATTGAAGCCACAAGAAACCGAAAGTGCCTTAGGCAAATCCCAAGAAATAACCAGCATTATAAATAAAGATGAAAAATACGACCCTGTTCAATTATTAAGACAAATTTCAAAAACAAAATTAGATACTTCTAAATTAAAAGAAAATGACCATAGAATTTTAGGTAATAAATTAGATTTATTTTCATTTAATGAAACAGCTCCTGGAATGGTTTTCTGGCATAATAATGGTTTGATAATTTATAATGAACTAGCAAATTATTGGAGAGAAGAACATAGAAAAGCAAATTATGAAGAAGTTTCAACCCCTCAAATCTTAGATAGAAAATTATGGCAAATTTCAGGACACTGGGAAAAATACAAAGATAATATTTTTTTAACAAAATATGAAAATAGAGATTTTGCAGTAAAACCAATGAGCTGTCCAGGAGGAATGTTAATATTTAAATCAAAACAAAGATCTTATAAAGAAATTCCTTTAAGAATGGCAGAGCTTGGAGTTGTTCACAGGCAAGAGCTATCTGGAACTCTAGCAGGATTATTCAGAGTTATAAGAATCACACAAGATGATGCACACATATATTGTACAGAAAAACAATTAGAAATTGAAATAACAAATATAATTGAAATGATTAATAAATTCTATAAAAAATTTAATTTACCCTTTGATCATGTTGAGCTTTCAACACGTCCTGAAAAAAGAATAGGGGATGATAAAATATGGGATAAAGCAGAAAAAATACTTGAAGATGTTTTAAAAAAGAAGAAAGTAAATTATAAAATCAACAAGGGAGATGGTGCTTTTTATGGTCCTAAAATTGATTTTCATGTTAAAGATTCACAGGGAAGAACCTGGCAATTATCAACAATTCAATTAGATTTTGCAATGCCTGGAAGGTTTGAACTAGAATATATTGGAGAAGATAATCAAAAACATCAACCAATTATGCTTCATAATGTTATCTATGGTTCTTTAGAAAGATTTATTGGAATTTTACTTGAACATACAAATGGAAATCTTCCAGTATGGCTTTCTCCAATTCAAGTTAGAGTTTTAAGTTTTACAGATAGAAATAACAAAGCATGTGAAAAACTAGTGGAAAAATTAAAACAAGAAGGAATAAGGGTAGATATTGATTTAGAATCAACAACAGTAAATGATAAAGTAAGAAATGCTGAATTGTTAAAAATTCCATATATAATTGTTTTAGGAGATAAAGAAGAACAAAATAAAACACTAGCACTAAGACAAAGAGGAGAAAAACTAAAGTTTGGAGTTAAAGAAGAAGAATTTATTCAAGATTTAAAAGAAAAAATAAATAATAGGGAAGATTAAATGACAAAAGAATATAGTTCAGGTTTAGCAATAAGAAGATACACAACAAAAGAAAGAGCATATGCTCTTTTAGAGGACATTAACAGAAATAATACTACAGAATTTGTAAATCCATTAAGAACTCAAGTAGTAAAAATAGAAACAGGGAGAGATTTAGAGAATAATCCTAAATACGAATATGAAGTCTATGTAACTCTAAGATAAAAATGACAGAACAAACAATTACTCAATTATTTTCAGAACTAAAGCAAAAAGACTTTTACAATAAATTTATTAAAGAAAATCCAGATGCATTTTTAGCAGCAGGCTTTTTTGTTCTTGATTTAGAAAATAATTATAATAAATATCAATTAGATTTTTTTATACCACAATTAAATAAAATTGCAATAGCAGAATATCCATTTAAAGAAATTAAAATTCAAGAAGATGAAATAACAGAAGCACAAATTTTAAATGAAAACCCTTTAGTTGATTTAGATGATTTAATTGACGAAATAAATAAACTTAAAATTAAAAATGATTATGATAAAAAAACAAACAAGATTATAGCAATCTTAAAAGATAATTTTTGGAGCTTAACCTGTATGTCTATTACATTTGATATATTAAAAATAAGAATAAACTCTCTTACAGGAGAGTGCGAAAAGTTTGAAAAAGCAAATTTAATGAATTTTATAGACATCAAAAAAAAAACCATTAGTTCTTCACTTTAAAATTCTTAGAGCGGTTTTTTAGGATGATCAGAAATGAACTTCAAATTTTATATCATTTCTGACATCAAAAAAAAGAAATAAGTGTTTTATTGAAAAAGTCCTTTGGACAAATTATGCTAAAGCAAGATTTATGGAATTTTCTAGCGAAAATTATGATTTATTAATTAATTGTGGGAGATGCAAAAAGTTTTGCTCTTGCAATAAGTAACGCAAGATAAAAGAGTAAAACTTTTTCTAATCGACCTAATATCTCCACGAAGTGCAAATTATAATAAACAAACACATTTTTCCTCCAAAAACCCTAAAAAAGAACTATATAATACAAATCCATAATTCTTTTAAATGGATTTTTTCTATTAAATTTGATTAAAATGTCAATTCGAGATGTAGACCATATAAAACCTGTTGTAGATTACATAAAGAGAAATATGCATAAAGGTTATGACCTGAATTCTTTAAAATGGGCTCTTATTAAACAAGGACACTCTAAAACAGAAGTTGAAAGAGCATTGAGTATTGCAAAAGACGAATTTGATAGAGAAAGACCAAGACAATCAGAGCCAGCAGTTCAAATTGAAGAACCAAAAACAGAAGTAATACCTGATGAAAAAAAAGGTATGTTCAAAAGACTTTGGGATTGGCTTTAAATAAAAGATTAACATAGTCATTGATAGCTATCAAAAACAATATATTATAATAGAATCACTATTCAGACTTCAAAATTCTAAGACATTTCATTCAGATGATGCAAAAATTCATACTGCATTTTTTACATTAAAAAAAGATTATCCAGAATATTTTAATCGTTTAAAATTTGATGAAAATGGACATTCTCCAATAAGCGAAGATTTAGAAGACATTTTTACAGATTTTTTAATTTGTGGTTTTATTAACTATGACCTTAACTCAAAAAATGCATACATATCAACAAATAATGAAGAAACATATAAAAAAAGAATGAATAAATATCTCTTAAATATTAATCAAAAAGAATTAAAAACTATTTCAAAAGAACTATCAGAATTATTATAATTTATTCTTCAATCTCTAAATCTTTTCTCATTAAAAATCTTTCAACATTTTCAGATTCATAAGAAATGCTACCTAAATTTTCAAATCCTAAATGATAATAAACATTTATTGCATTATCATTATTTTCATCTACTGTTAAAGAAATATAATCAGCTTTTTTATTAACTGCAATTTGTTCTAACTTATCAAAAAGTTTTCTAAAATTTCCAGCATGAGGTTCATAAGACTCAGCTAAATCAATAAATAAAAAAGACCTATTTAATTCATCTTTATCAAAATAAAAATTAAGATATGCTATTTCTTGTTCTTTTCTTTTTAAAATTAAACTTGTATCTCTTTCTTCAATTCTTTCGTCAATTTCTCCATCCAAATCTAAATCACATCCAAAATCAATTCTTCCAAGTGCTTTTGTTCTTAATTCTGCTTCTGTGTTTGTTAAGCTACCTGCAAGCAATTCATCTGCAATTCTTTCTAATTCAATTCTTTTATTCATTTTAATTCTTACAAAAATTCATACCTTATAAAGGTTATTACCTTTTAATGACGCAAGTCTACTTCTGTACAACCGCATTAATATTTTTACCTTCAGTTATGCTTAAAACTTTAAATCCAACTTTTTTCAGCAATTTTTCAAATTCATCTTTATCATAAATATAAGTATATCTTTGGTATTTTTTTCCCTTTACTGTCCAAGGAATAAAACTTTCCTTTGGCTTATTTTTTATCCTCATATTATTTCTGCTCCATACTAAAACAAGTGCCTTTGCTTTTGGTTTTAAAACCCTATATAATTCTTTAAGTGTTTTTTCTCTTTTTTCAGAGCTTTCAATACAATGAAGCATAGCCACACAAATTGCAGAATCAAAAAAATTATCTTTAAACTGAAGTTTTGTTGAATCAGAAATAAAAAATTCTGCATTTATCTTTTCTTTTTTTGCTTTCTTTTTTGCATATTCAAGCATTTCTTCTGAAAAATCAACAGCATAAATTACTCTTTTACTTTCTTTATTTTTTATAAAATTTCTCCCGCTTCCACATCCAAAATCAAGTATATTTCCTTTTTTGTCTTTTAAAAATTCAATAACCTCTGGAGAAGAAGCAGTTCTAACTTCATTCCATTTAGGAGCAATATTATTCCATACTTGCTTCTGATCTATTTTCAAATCTGAGTTCAAGCCCTCATCACTTACCAACATAGATTTGAAAAGACTGAAATTAGGTAATTTCTTTATTTTTTTCATTAATAACTAAAGAAAAAGAGGTTTATAAAAATAATTTATTTTCAAATCGAGGTTTAATACAAAATGTTTTGTTCTTACAATAGGAACGCAAAATAATAAGAACAAAACATTTTTCCGCAGCTTGTGGTGATAGTAAGATTTGAAACCGGGAAAATCTATGGATTTTCAAGGCCTAAAAAAATCAGTGATTTTTTTTGGAGACTGAAATTGCTAGTGCGAAGCAAAAAATTCATGAATACTCCAGAACTTGCTCTGGAACATTAGCGAACAATAGGATCATGAATTTTTAAGCAATTTCTTTATTCTCCTTCAAAATTAACTATTGTAAAAATAGGCCATTTTACTAATTTTTCTCTGCCTTTTAATTCAGGCAATTCAACAATAAAAGCACACTCTACTATTTTTCCTTCGAGTTTTTCAATTAAATTACATGCAGCCATCATGGTCCCCCCGGTCGCAATCAAATCATCAATAAGTAAAACCCTTTGACCAGGAGAAATTGCATCTTTATGAATTTCAATGCTGTCTTTACCATATTCCAAATCATACTCTTCTTTTATTGTTTCAAAAGGCAGTTTTCCCTTTTTTCTTATTGGAACAAATCCTGTTTTTAATCTTTCAGCTAAAATTCCCCCAATAATAAAACCTCTTGATTCAATTCCTGCAACAACATTTATTTTTTTATCCTTATATCTTTCATATAAAACATCAATTGCTTTTTTCATACCTTCACCATCTTTTAATAAAGTTGTAATATCTCTAAACATAATACCTGGTTTTGGAAAATTTGGAATAGTTCTTATTTTACTTTTAATAAAATCAATATCATCTTTATTTACTTCTTGTTTTCCTAATTTCTGCAAAGCATATAAAATTAATTTTTTTACTTTGTCTGCATTTTCAGCCATTATCTGCTTTACTTTTTCAAAAGTTACAGGTTCTTCATCATTTTTCCAACAATCATAATCAGTAGACATTGCAATAGAAATATATTCAATTCCAGCTTCTCTTGCTAAAGCACATTCTGGAAAAGTAGTCATCCCAATAATATCTGCAAAATTTTTAAACATAAAACTTTCAGCTCTTGTTGAAAATCTCGGCCCTTCAACAACCACTATTGCAGCTTTTGGATGAAATTTTAAATTTAATTCTTTTGAACATGAAATAAATAAATCTCTTAAAAAATTTGAAAATGGGTCTGCTAAAGAAGTATGAACAACTTCCCCAATTTTATCATAAAAGGTATTTTTTCTTTGTTTTGTAAAATCAATAAACTGGTCAGGGAAAACTAAATCTCCAGGCATAATCTCTTCTCTTAAGCTTCCTACTGCACTTGTAGCTATAATATGAGTACATCCAAGAACTTTTAATGCAGCAATATTTGCTCTGAAATTTACCTGACTTGGGGGAATTTCATGTTTTAAGCCGTGTCTAGATAGTATGCAAACTTCAAGGTCATGAATCTTACCACAAATAATAGGGGAAGAAGGCTTTCCAAAAGAAGTTTCAACTTCTTTTTTTTCATAATTTTCAAGAAGTTCTGGTCTATCTAATCCACTACCACCAATTATTCCTATTTTCATAATTTCTCTCCTTCAAAATCATCTATAAATGTTAAAGCTTTTTCAAGTTGCGATTTACCAACCAAACTTCCAACTAAAATTTCATTTTTTTTCGTTAAAACAATTGCAAGAGAATATGGATAATAGGTCGCTAGTGTATTATTTTTTGCCACTATTGCATAATCTCTAATTTTAGATATTTTAAAAAATCCAGAACAACCATCTACTTCATTTTCAAAAAATAAAAAATCTCCCTCACTAACATTGGTTTGATCAGGTTTAAAGTATACCATATTTATCTATGAAAACCAACACCATATAAAAAGTTTAGTTTAGAATCTAAAACATAAAAAGTACTTATTGAGAATTTTTTCAAAAATTCCTTTTCTTGCCTTACTATTGTTATATCTATTGCATTCTTTCTGTCTGTAAAATCACCATCTGAAAAAATTTGATTTGAATCCTGTCTAAAAATTCTAAATGTTCCTTGAGGAATATTAAATACTTCTTCTAAAACCATATTAATTAAAAAAATCAAATCTTTAAAAGAATTCTTTCTCTTTAATATATATAATAAACTATCTATCTAAACTATTTTATTAATAAGGATAACCTGTTAAATTTTCTTGTTGGATTAAATCAATTTCATAATGTGCTCTTTTAATTAAATGAGATACTTCTACTCTCTTAACTACTTCTTCTAATAAAGTTTTATCTACTGCTTCTCCAACTAGTATAGAATCATCTTCTTTTACAATAATGGCTTGGTTTAAATGTTGAAATGGGTATAAACATCTAAAATTTTGGTCTTGAGATAGTGCAATAATACTCTTATCAGTTTTATCAATAACATTAAGATATCTTGCTTGTCCTTCCATTTTCTGGACTAAAACATCACGTACAGAAACGTTTTCCTTGCTAGGTCTTTCATATAATGCATTATCCATCCCTAATTCCATAAAAATAGCTTTAAAAATATTGTTTTACTTGAGTATATAGAATAAAATAAGAAAATAATCGAATAATCAAATATTCATAGGTTCTCTGCATCTTCTATATTCTTCAACTCTTTCTTCAAGTTTTGCAACAGGATTCACTAAAACAGATAATGAATTAATAGGAATATTATAATCTGACATTCTTATTGATTTTATATCCCCAAAAATATCCTCACAAGGTTTATAGAGAAAATCATAAGCAATTCTTAAGCACTGAACATCCTTTTCTTCTTCCATTTCTTCTGGAACTTGAAAATTACCCCTAAAATCAATATCGCACGAAATCCATGCACCTAAAATTTTTAATTTATATCTTTCACCAGTAAAATTTGGATTTGCATAATTTATAAATCCATTATCAAAAGTTTCAGTTATATTTGGATTTAATTCTCTTGCAATTGAATCAATACAAGAAGCCATATAATTAATATAGCCTAACCAAGAATTATCATAATTATCAACTCCCCCAATATCTGAATTAATTTTGGGATTTTCTAGAGTTTTTATTAAGTTTTCCACTTCAATTTCAGGAACAAAACTTAGTTTTTCAGGATTTATTGAACTATAAACTTGTTTAAGTTTTTCAGAGATTATTATTATCTTTTCAGATTTTTCTGTAAATATTTGGGGCATAATTATGCCTTAGAAATATGACTTTTAAAAGATTTCTATTTATATCACTCAGAGATAACAACTAAAATACAAGAAAATATTAATTTAATAAACCCTTTTTGAATAGGATATTAATGTTAATCCAGAAAAAACCTACAAAAACAATTTCAGGAGTTACTCCAATTGCAATAATGCTTCCTCCTAAAAAATGCAAGCATGGAACTTGTTTATATTGCCCTAGTTTAAATGCTCCCCAGTCATATACTCCTGAAAGTCCTGCTGTTTTAAGAGCAAAAAAAGTAAAATATGACCCTGAAGAACAAATGAAAGAAAGATTAAGCTCTTTAACTGCAATAAATCACCCAACAGACAAAATAGAACTAATTATCATGGGGGGGAATTTCTTAAATTTTTCAGAAAAATTTCAGTTTGATTTTATAAAAAAATGCTATGATCGCTTAAATGAAAAAACTTCAAAAAGTCTAGAACATGCAAAAAAAATAAATGAAACAGCAAAACACAGATGTGTTGCTTTATGCATTGAAACACGGCCTGATTTTATTAATGAAATAAATCTTACTAATATTTTAAAATTCGGAGCAACTAGAATTGAACTAGGTGTTCAGGCAATTGATAATAAAATCTATGAACTAGTTAATAGAAAACACACTGTACAAGATGTAATTGATGCAACAAAAAAGCTTAAGCAAGCAGGATTTAAAATAGGATACCATATTATGCCAGGAATTTTAGGCTCAAATCCAAAAAAAGATATTCAAATGTTTAAAAAAATATTTTCTTCTCAAGACTTTAAACCAGATCAGCTAAAAATATATCCTTGTCAGGTTCTAAAAGGTGCACAATTAGAAAAATTATATTATGAAGCAAAATACAAACCATATGACAAAGAACAAACAAAAGAATTAATTATAAAAATGTTAAGACTAACTCCTGAATATTGTAGAGTTATGAGAATAATGAGGGAAATTCCCCCATCTTTTTTAATTGCAGGAATTGTTAATATTGATTTAAGAAAAGATATTGAAGATGAAATAAGAAAAAAACACTACAAAGTAAAAGAAATAAGATTTAGAGAAATAGGATTTGAACTAAGAGACAAAAGAAAAATAAATCTTGATTTAAAAATAAAAAAGCTAGAATACAAAGCTTCTGATGGAAAAGAAATATTTTTACAAGTAGTAAACAAAGACAATATTTTATTTGGCTTGCTAAGATTAAGATTAGAAAAAGATAAAAATCTTCCTGCAACAATAAGAGAATTGCATATTTATGGCCCATCACTTAAATTGCTAGAGCATGATGAAGAAAAATACCAACATAAAGGCCTTGGAAAACAGCTAATGCTAAAAGCAGAAGAAATTGCTAAAAAAGAAAAAAGAAAAATAATAAGAGTAATTTCAGGCGTTGGAGTAAGG
>JAUSIT010000005.1 GCA_030647965.1 Nanobdellota archaeon
TTGAAAGAGATAAACAAACAACAGGATGTACTGGAAGTGATTCTTCTGGAACATATTCTAATTATTGCGACGGATGCGGGAATTGCAGAAAAGTCGGATGGACTTATACAGGAGTTTATGATGCAAATCACTGGATTGGTGGAAGTGTTCAGTATTCTTGTAGACCATCTAATATTGGAGTAATTGGATGGAATAGTGCTTCATCTTCATCGAATCCAATAGCCTTAAGTTATCATTCAGTATATCAAGATGTTGGAGATAAACCCCAACCTTCTTGGCAAGCAGCTCAATTTAAATGTGATTATAAAGATGGTTCTTCTGTAATTTGCACTAGTCCTTGTACATGGCCTTGTCAACAATATGATTCAACTGGAAATTGTGTAAATGTTGCTTCTGGAACAGCTCCAAATGTACAATTTGCAGGTATGGCTGATGCTGGTTGTGGATATTGTGATGGGCTTGGAAATTATAAAAATTTAGATTGGAGTGTATCTGCACCAACAACAACAACCGCTATTTCATCATGTAGTAATTTTGGTACTAGTGCGATGACTTGTACTGCTGGCAATGTTGGAAAATATGGTTATAGTCTTGATGGACAAGCATCATGGTGTAAATATAATGTTTGTAATGTTCAGGGAGCTCCTTGGACAAGTGCATCTGGACAAACAGTGTATAAACAACAATGCGATTCATATAATGTAAATAATATCATTATTGGTGCAGCTAAAATTGTTACTTGTACTCCACAAACATGTATTAATTTGGGAAAAAATTGTGGAACAACCGACGATGGATGTGGAACTTCTATTAATTGTGGAAGTTGTGCTTCAGGAACTACTTGTTCAAATGGAGTTTGTATTTTATCATGTACTCCAAAAACATGTGCTCAATTAGGAAAAAATTGTGGAACAACCGACGATGGATGTGGAACTTCTATTAATTGTGGAAGTTGTGCTTCTGGATCAATATGTGATAGTACTGCTGGAAAATGTAATTCAGTAACAACTTATTTAACAGGAAGTCAGGGATGGGCTTGGGCTGGAAAATATTGGTATTCTGGAAATTATGGAGAATCTTGTGATTCTGTTTGTTCAAGAAATGGAAAAACTTGTTCTGGAACATTTCAAGATGATTCGGGATGTAATATATGCAAGCATTTTTATCCAAGTGCTGTATGTGCTCGAGGAGCAGGTGAGTTTACTCCTGCTTGGTCTTTTAATAATATTTGTTGGAATGGATTAACAACTTCAGGAACTCCTGTATATTCTTCTACTTGTTCTGCAACAGCAGGAACATATGCAAGAATTTGTGCTTGTGAAACAATTCAAGTTTTTAAATCTCTTGGAGCAAGTTCTTCTGCAGGTACAGAATGTGCTTCTGGATATTCTGTAGATGGAGTTTGTTGTAATTCTGCATGTTCTGGAACTTGTCAATCATGTAATATTGCTGGAAAAGTAGGAACTTGTTCAAATGATGTCGGCGGAACATCTTGTGGAACAAATTTACAGTGTGATGCAAATGGTGCATGTAATTCTATTTTACAAACAAAGTGTTCTGATTGTGGAATTGGTTGGCTTAATGTGTGTGACCAAACAGAATGTTTGAGTTTGGGTTCGTGTTATTTTTCAGGATTAAATAGTTGTAATAATCTTATTAATGCTCAGTGTGGAACAGCAAATACAAAAACAGTTTCAACAAAACCTCTTGGACCTGAATTATGTTCTGCAACAAGTACCTTTGATACAAATTCATTTTTAGAAAGTGCAATTGATTACAAATGGAAATGTTTAGGCTCTGCTAGTTCTTTAACAACAGATGATGTTACATGCTCTGCAAATAAATTAATTACAAATGCAGTTTGTGGAACAGCAAATACAAAAACAGTTTCAACAAAACCTCTTGGACCTGAATTATGTTCTGCAGGAACTTTTGGTTCTCTTACAGAAAGTACAATTGACTATAAGTGGAATTGTTTAGGTTCTTCTAGTTCTTTAACTAGCGACGATGTTAATTGTTATGCTAATAAACCTATTTTTAATGGAGTATGTGGAACAGCAGATGGACAAATAGTTTTAACAAAACCTACAGCAACTGAATTATGTACTTTACCAAGTACTTATCAATCAAATTCAATTACAGAAAGCACTTCAGATTATAAATGGATATGCGTAGGTTCTGATAGTACAAAAACAACTATTTGTCATGCTAATAAATTGCCTCTTGGAGCAAGTTCTTCTATAAGTACAGCATGTGCTTCTGGATATTCTGCTGACGGAGTTTGCTGTAATTCTGCATGTTCTGGAGCTTGCCAATCATGCAATATTGCTGGAAAAGTAGGAACTTGTTCAAATAATGTTGCAGGAACAGATTCTTCAAATGAATGTTCTTCTATAACTTGTACTGATTATCTTAGTGGATGGATTGATGGTGGATGTTGGACTTATAAATCAAGTACTTCGAATAATGGACAATGTAATGGTTTAGGTGCGTGTTCTAGTGTTACAGAATCTTGTACCGGTATAAAGACTGGTTTAATTGGAAATAGTGGAACTGGGCAGTGTAATATTGCTTCTTCATGTGTTAGTGGTTCTGTTGCTATTTTAAATCAACCGGCAAATTATTATTATTATATGGATAATTTACAACATGGATGTGCTTCTAGTTATGTTTGTGGTTCTAGTTCTTGGGGAAATTGTATAAAACCAATTATTAACGGAGCTTGTGGAACAGCAAATGGACAGAAATTTACTTCATCAACATTTAATTCATTACCTACTATTAATTTGTGCAGTTCAGGAACTGTTGCTAATAAATATGCATACACTGGTGGTACTTGGGGTTGGGATTGTATGGGTATTAATGGTGGAACAATGGCATCATGTTATGCCTTGCAAATTTAAAAGAACTAATTTTTATTTAATTTTATTTTTTAATGCATTTTTATAATCTTTAACAAATTCTTATATGGCTCTAGAAATTCCTGGATTTTTTTTGAAACCTCTCCTTTAAAGACAACTAAACAAGGCATTTTTTCATCAGATGCTTTTTGATATGCAAATATTAAATCTGCTTCTGAAATCTTTTTTTTGTCTTTTGCTATCATTAAAAAATTTATTTTATCTAAATCAGAATTTATTCTTATTTTTGCAATAACTTCTTTTTTATCTATTAAAACTTCTTGTAAGAATTCTATATCTTTTTTTAATAAGAATTCTTTTACTTCTTCTAAGAATTTTGTAGGTATTGGTTTTTCTTTTTTTGGTTTTTTAGATTTGATAGCTAATTCATTACTGAATGTCTCTTCTGTTTCTTCTTTTTTAGATTGTTTTGCGAGAATTATATTTTGATTTGGTTCTATTTTTATTTCAGCTTCTTCTTTTATCTCAATTTTTTCTTCAATTAAAATAGGTATTATTTTTTGAGGGATTATTTTTGGAATATCTGGTTTTCCTGAAAAAATTTGAATTAACTCTTCATTTGAAATTGTAAAATATTTCCAGATAACTTCTTCGTCTAGTTTTAATGGGATTGCAAAATCTTTAATTGCACTTAGTGCAACTCTTATTGCAGGTTCTTGTTCATCATTTTTTAAAAATTTATTTTGTTTTAATTTTGTAAATGCTGCCTTTTCCATTGATTTTAAATTATCTGCAAACTCTTCTAGTTTTGATTCTTGGCCTGGAAGAAAATATAATGGGGAACTTCCAATTCTCATAAAACTCATTTTTACTTTTTCTTCACCTAACATTTCAGATAGAATTGCAGATACAAAAACCATTGAAAGTCCTGTTGTTTTTGCAAGATGAACTGGCAGGCTAGGGCCTTTTTGATTTAGAAACCATACTATTCTTTTTTTTACTTCTTCTACATTTATTCCTGTGTGCATTTATTTTAAAGAAGTCTAGGTTTTAAATATCTTTAGAGGAAAATTATCTGACTAAACTTGCAACTGCGTTGAATTAGTTTGCTTTAATAAATGGAATTGTCTGGCGACAATTTACGATTAATTAATTGATAGCCGGAGCCGAAAGGCGACTTAATATTCCCACAAAGTGCAATAATTAGTAAACTTAAATTTTATTGGGATTATTTAATTTCAAGGTCTTACCCAGGCGATATCATAATAAGAAACATCATTTTCTTCGTCGACAATTGCAATCAACAGATTTTTCTTTGTTGAGTGTGCAACTCTGTTTTTTGCTGAAAAATCATGCCATGTTAATTCAGATGTTTCTGAAACAGGGTATAAAATCCATTTTGCATGGTCTTGTCCAATATTTGCTCCTTTTTTATAAACTCTAAATTCTGCCCCAAATTTTAGTGCTGTTTTTACAATATATCCTTTTCTTCTCAAATCTTTGAAAACAATATATTTTATCTTGAATTTTTTATCTATTTTTTCAAATTGATTTAGAATTTGTTTTATTGTTAGTTTTTTATCTTTTTGATAAATATCCATTTTTTTATCTTCAACTAAAAATAATGCTTCTGGAAGAGAGTATTGTATTTTTTCATCTGATTTTTCCCCAAATCTTTGTGAAGAAAATAAATCTGATGCAGCTTTTGAATTAGATAATATTTTTTCTCCGCTAAGGTCTGCTTTAATTTTTACCATTAATAACTAATGAAAAATTATTATATAAATCTAGTGATTGATTGTTTTTAGTATTTATTTTAATCAGTAGTTAAAGTTACGAAAAATTTAAATAGCTATCTTTTATTTCATTTTTATGCATCAAGCAATATTTCGGTGGCGTTAGAATATTATTTAATTCTTTTAGCTTGAGCTTTAACAAATCAACTTATTTTAATCCTCAAATAAATTTAGCCGAAAGGCGGGAGAAAATACAATGAATTTGAGAAAAGAAAAAAGAACTAAATCTCCGGAGGGAAATATGGGAAGAATTTTATCTAATTTTAATTGGCGTTGCAATAAAAATAATTGAAGAGCCAAAGGCTTACTTTGATAATGAAGGTAAGCAGAAACTTGAGGAGATTGTAACAATTGTAAGGAGGGCTTTTGGAAGAGAACAAATGGATTATCAAGATATCTATTTACATGTAACTTCTCCGGAAATAGTGTTTTTGGCAGAAGATATTTCTAGACAAAATAATGTTTTAGCTATGGCTAGTTATAACTCTACTGTTTTGTCAGGAATACCCTCTTTAATTGTTGAAGGAATAGCTATTGCCCCTGAAGCACAGGGAAAAGGAATTTTTTCTAGAATGACTGATGAAGCAAGAAATAGTGAGTACGCTATTTGTCTAAGAACACAAAATCCAAGAATGTACAGAGCATTACAAAAATATTGTTATGCAGTTTATCCAAATAAAATAGAGATACCTTCTGCAATAGTGGAAATGAGAAAAGCACTAGCAGAATATACTGGGTGTCAGATGGATAATAAAGGGGTTGTAAAAGGATATTATGGTGGTCTTTTTTATGGAGAAGAGCCATTGCACCCAACTATTACTTCCTTATTTAAGGAAGAATTTGGTTTAAAATCTGAAAGAGGGGATGCTCTTCTTTGTATAGGGATAGGAAAATCTAAATGAAAATTGCAATTGTTTGTTGTTTGCATGGAAACGAATCTTATGGGCTGGAAGTTGTAAAGAAGCTTCCAGCTTCTATCCCTTTTTTTATTGCAAATAAAAAAGCTTTAAAGGAAAACAAAAGATTTATTGAGGCTGATTTAAATAGATGTTTCCCTGGTAGTAAATTTGGGAATTATGAGGAAAAACTCGCTAATGGTTTAAAAAATAAACTTAGTAAATTTAATTATATTCTTGATTTGCATTCTTCTTCTAATAATTGTCCTTTATTTGGCATTATAACAAATCCTAATAAAGAAAAAATAGAATTTGCTCAGAGGTTAGGATTGAAAAGATTAGTAATAATGAATGAATCTGTTGCTAGTGGAAAATCTTTAATAGATTATGTTAAATTAGGCATTAGCCTTGAAATTGGCCCTCATCAAAAAGTTGAAAATGAAAAAGAAGTTTTAGATTTAATATATAATTTAATTGAAAACAAAAATTATTCAAGAGACTTAGAAATTTATGAAGTTTTTAAAATTGTAAAGAAAGAAAAAAATGAAGTATTAATAAATAATTTTGATGAGATTAAAAAAGGCCAGATTATTGCAAAAAATAATGATGAAAAACAATATGCAGAAGAAGATTTTATAGCAATTTTAGTTAATGAAGAAGCATATAAAAATACTTTGTGTTTGGCTGCTAGAAAATTAATAAATTTTTAATAGGTAATTATCTTTCTTTTGCAAATCTTATTGCTTTTTCTACTTCATTTAAATTTGGGCCATCATAGTGAATTACATTTGGGTAAGAAAAACTTGTATTTTCATTATTTGTTGGCATTATGACTAATCCTCTTGGTCTGTGATTAAGCCATGCTTGAACATAATCAGGATAGTCATCTACTAAAATTTTTCCATAAACTAAACTTTTATCTCTTGTTATTATAATGTCTGTATCTTCTCCAAAATTTTTATCAATGCATTTCTTTTTTCCAGACCATGAAGCAGGATTTTTTCTTGGGCCTTGAGTTAAAATTACTGTTCTAAAATCATATTTTTTTGTTAGTTCTAGTATATCCCAACCTGATTTTAGTTTTGGAAGATTTTCCCACCATTCCTCAGAACTTCTAATAATATTTGCTCTTTCTTTTATATAATCTGGAGCATTATCTCTTATTGGTTCAGTATATGGTTGTTCATTTGGACTTCTTAATTTTTCTAAAGAATTAAATAGTGCTAAGTTATAATCAAATAAAGTTCCATCCATATCAAATAGTGCAATGTCTTCTGCTTTTCTCATATTTTTGTATTATTTTAAGGATATATAAAATTAGTGGTTGTGAAAAATATAGCTCTAAAAAATTTTGCTTTTAGTATATAAAATATATCACCCCAAAAACTTTTACTCTTGATATATTACTTTAACATTTGCAAGAGCAAAAGTTTTTCCACCAGTCCTCAAAATTTTTTGGAAATTTTGGGAACTTCAATTCTCTATTAATCGAATTGAAGTGATTCGAACCTTAGTTCGAATCTGGATTATGCTATTTCACTTTGTTCAATAGCATTATAGCCCCACCAGGATTCGAACCTGGGTCCCAGCCTTTCTCGCCATTAATTGACCAGAGGGCCGGATCCTTGACCGCTAGACTATGGGGCTGTATAATTTTAGATAATATATAATCAAATAAAAGGTATAAAAATCTTGTTAAATAAAGCATAAGTAAGATTTATAAATTGATTTTATTACCCTATAAATATGAAAAGATCTAGCAAACGTTGGAAAAAGAAAAATCAAATGAGATGGAAATGGCAACGTAAAAGATTAAAGAAAGAAAAAAGAAAGAGAAAGCTAAAGAGAAGTAGCTAATTTTAGAGACATTATTAATTGTATATTTCTAGATGTTTGAAATTAAACTGCATCATTTATGATGTAGACGAACTTTATTGCGTTAATTTCTGAGCATGTCAAGATTGCAAAATCTTGAGCATGTCAAGAAATTATATTTCTTGAGCACTGTCAGGAATTTACATTCCTGAAGCTGTTAAAATCTTACGATTTTAAAGTCCCAAAAACAAGTGCTAATCAAACAAAAGTAGTGGCACATTGTTTTTCTGATATAACCATTATTTTATAATTATCTTTATAATGCCTTCTAATGAGTAGATTATATGGCTGAATTAGAGATAGATTATAATAAATTAATGGATAGAGATTCTAAATTATTTTATGAAATTGCTGAAAGAATAACTGAGTTAAGGGATAAATTGGATTTGGATAAAACAAAAACTTTTGATGAACTCGCAAAATCAGAGAATTATAAAGAATTATTGCATTTAGAAGGATTAGTCCATAATGTTGTTTTTAGCGGAGAAGAAGTTATTGAGATTGTTCAAGAAGGGAATTCTCTTAAGGCGGATTATGAAAAGTTAGATAAGGAATATGTGGAGTTTGAGAAAAAATATAATCAATTAATAGATGATAATGAAAAGCTTAGGGGCAATTATGAAGATTTAAAAAATAAACATGATCTTTCAGAGAGAGTGTATTTTTCTCTTAGTTCTGAAAATCAAGAACTAAAATCAAGCCTTGATGAAAAAATTGGAAAAATAAAGTTATTAACTCGTGGTTTTAAGGGTGATTTAGTTGATAGAATAAATGAAATAATCAGTAAAAAATAAAAATAATCTTTACAAAAAATCAATCACAATAATGTTTATAAAAACATTTAATTTTTTCATATTATGGATTTTAAAGGAAGTGATGTATGGACTGAAAGATACAGGCCTAAAAAATTTGATGAACTTATAGGCCAAGATGAGATAGTAAAAAGGGTTAAATCTCTGGCTGATTCTATGAATATACCTCATTTATTGTTTGCAGGCCCTGCAGGAACAGGAAAATCTACATTAGCATTAATTATTGTTAAAGAATTATTTGGGGAATCTTGGAGAGATAATTTCTTAGAATTAAATGCTTCTGATGAAAGAGGAATTGAAGTTGTAAGGCAAAAAGTAAAAGATTTTGCAAGAACTAAGGCAATGGGCGATGTTCCATTTAAAGTTATATTTTTAGATGAAGCAGATGCACTAACAAGAGAAGCACAGCAGGCATTAAGAAGAACTATGGAAAATTTTACTTCAACTTGCAGATTTATATTATCTTGCAATTATTCTTCAAAAATACTAGATCCTATTCAATCAAGATGTGTTGTTTTTAGATTTAGATTACTTGAAAAAAAAGATGTAAAAAAAGTTATGGATAGAATTAGTTTAGGAGAGGGTTTGACAATAAATCCTGAAGCTTTTGATATGTTATATGAATTTTCAGAAGGAGATTGCAGAAGAGTTATAAATTTAATGCAGGCCACTGCTTCAATTTCTCCAAATATAACTCTTGATTTAGTAAATACTATTGTTTCACAGGCAAAACCTTCTGATATAAAAATTGTTTTAGATTATGCTCTTGCAGGGGATTTTTTAAATGCAAGAGAAAAATTATTAGATATAATGCTAAAAGAATCTATTTCTGGCCAAGATGTTATTAAAGCAATACAAAAGGAAATTTGGAATTTACCTATTGATAATGATTTAAAAGTAAGATTAACAGAAAAAACAGGTGAGGCAGAATTTAGATTGGTTGAAGGGAGTGATGAGTTTATTCAATTAGAATCATTATTAGCAAGTTTTATTTTAGCTGGGGGGAAATAATATGAAAATTGGTGTGATTGGAAGCATGCAATTTACAGAGAAAATGCTTGAAGTTCGTGATGAACTTATTAATTTAGGTCATTACGCTTTTGTAACAGATTTGCATAAGGATTTAGTAGGAAAATCTGATGAAGAAAAAGAAAAAATAAAAATATATCAAAAAAATAATCTTAATGCTATAAGAGAATTTTGGTATGCTATGCAAAAGGGAGATGCTGTTTTAGCATTAAATTTAACTAAAAATAATATTGAAAATTATATCGGGGGCAATACTTTTCTTGAAATTGGATTTGCTCATGTATTGAATCAGCGAATATTTTTATATAATCCTATTCCAAATATTGCATTATACAAAACTGAAATAGAAGCAATGAGGCCAATAATTCTAAATCAAGACTTAATAAGAATCCCAAAATGAATCTTCCAGAAAATATTCCATGGTGTGAAAAGCATAGAGTGTTATGTTTTTCAGATTTAAAAGGGCAGGATTTGGCTGTTGACAAAGTAAATATGTTTTTGAAAAATTTTCCAAAGAAAAAAGCAATTATTTTACATGGGCCTCCTGGAACAGGAAAAACAAGTTTAGCATATGTAATTGCCTCTGAACTTGATGCGGAAATTTTAGAATTAAATGCTTCTGATTTGAGAAATAAAGAAAAAATTTTACAAATAATAAAACCTGCATCTGAACAAAGGTCATTATTTAAAAAATCTAAAATTATTTTAGTTGATGAGGTTGATGGGATTTCTATTAAAGATAGAGGGGGATTGTCTGAATTACTTGCCATAATTGAAAAGAGCTGTTTTCCTGTGATTATTACTGCAAATGATATCTGGAAGCAGTCTTTTAATTTGTTAAGGCAGAAATGTGAATTAATTCAATTAAAGGAAATTGATTATAAAACTATTCTTGATCTTTTGATTAATATCTGTAAAAAAGAAAAATGTTTTGTAAATAAAGATGTTTTAACTTCAATTTCAATAAAAGCAAGAGGAGATATAAGGGCTGCAATTAATGATTTACAAATTATTTCAAGATTAGATGAAAGTTCTTTGGTAAAAGAAGTTGGAGAAAGAAATAAAGAAGAATCTATTTTTACTTCTCTTCAATATATTTTCAAAAATGCAAATATTGACGCTAAAATGCTGAATATTTTTGATGAAGTTAATATGAATATTGACGAGATTTTCTTATGGGTTGAAGAAAATATTCCTTTAGAATATAAAAAAGAAGAATTAGCTAAGGCATTTGATGCATTATCTATTGCAGATGTATTTAGGGGCAGGATATATACTCATCAAAATTGGAGATTTATGGTTTATGAATATTTTTTACTTGGACCTGGAATTGCTGCTTCAAAAAAATTTAACAGAACAGGGTGGACAAATTATAAAAAACCTTCAAGAATTTTAAAAATATGGCTTAATAATCAGAGATGTGCAAAAAAGAAAACAATATGCATTAAATATGCAAAATACTGTCATATTTCAACAAAACAAGCAATGAAAGATTTTATGTTAGTAAAAATCATACTAAGAGATAATAATATTAGAGAAAAATTAAAATTAGGCAGTGAAGAAATAGAATATTTAGATAAACATATGTAATTGTTGCTTATTTGGATAACTCTGCTAAACAGATATAGTTTTTATGATATTAAGTCGCTTGGCAGCTCCTGAACTTTTATTAATTAATCATTGTAAGCGCAAAACTTTTTTTGCGAAAGCAAGATATTTCATAGTTCAGATTGAAAAGTTTATTATTCCTTAATCATCTTCAGATATTGCAATATCTTGGTCTAATCCTGATTCAATTGCTTCTTGAATCAATGAATTTTCTTTTTTTAGGTTTATATGCTTTGAAAGAGGGCAGTTTTTATCAACACTAACTACTGGCTTTCCATTTTCTAAAGTAAAACCAATTGGATATAATTTGCATGATAAGGGCCTATCTTCGTAGCTTAAGGTGCATTTTTCTTTTCCTAGAAAAATACATTTTGATCCAACATTTTTTAAAAATAAAATTCCATTAACTTCAACTACATTATCTTTTAATTTTTCTGCTTCTTCTTTTGTTAGCTGAACATAACTGATTACACAGCATTTTTCGTGACAACTTTCACAAATATTTTTTTTCTCCATTAGTTAAAGAAATAAATTTTAATTTTTAAAGAATTTCTAATTTCCCAAATTTGCCTGTGGATAATTGTTTTTCACCTTTAAATTCACTTACCCATCCATTTGTTAGTTTTATAGTCATTCCTGGTTTGATTTTGTCAATATCTTGATTCCAAAAGCTCATTTTAATTTCTCCAGAATCATCTTTAGCCATAGCATTTGCAACTCTTAATTCTTTTCCAAATTTGTTAAATGTTCTTGGTTCTTCTACTGAAATTATTTCAAGTTCTATTTCAACATTACCTTGGTTTGGTTTTAAATCAGAAACTTTCATTGCGAAGACACTCCTGGTTTCTTAAAAAATTTTACTCTTATAATATTGCTATTTTCATTTGCAAGAGCAAAATTTTTTCGCTTAATCTTCCTCTGAATTTGATTCATGATTGATACCATTATCCGCATTGAACTCCAGAATTAGTTGTTGTAGATTGTTGAACTACTTGAGAACATTCTGTTGGAGCATTATTAAATGCAGAACATACAGAGTCTTTTAAGTTATCTGAAGATGTTGGGGATAACTGGGCTTTATTTACAAAATATGAAGGTGAAGAGCTTATTCCACCTAAACTTTGTCCATATTCATAATCTTCTATTAATAGTTTTAATCCTTGTTTTTGATTTACACATGAAGTTATATCTGTACCAGGTATTTTATTTTTATCTAAAGCAGATTTCCAGCATGTTTCAAATTGTGCTGCGTCACCTTTTTTTGAAATACATTCTGCATTAAAGCTAGTTAAATATTGAAATAATTTTTCAGTGCCTGATATTTTTTGTATGCAAGCTTGTCTTTCACTTTCTTGTGATTCTAAAAGATTTGTTTTAGAATTATGTAATGCACATGAATAGTATGTTTTGCTATTGTAGTTGTATGTAATACAACATTCATTTATTCCTTCATCTATTGATTTTCCTTGTGAAGAAAAGCAACTTGTTCCTGCTGCTTGTTTGTCTGTTGTTACAGGTCCAATAAATCTTACTTTAGTATTAATTTTATTTCCAAATAGTGTTGCAAGAGGTGAGATTACACTTTCTCCATAAACTCCGCCTGGGCAAAAAGACCATACAAATAATTCTAGTGTTGGAGCAGAAGATTTAGGAATTTCTACTGGTGCTTGAGTTTGTGTTTGAGTATTAGTATTGGAATTTGAGTTTATTGCACTTCCTGTTATTGGGATTAAAGCATAACCTGGATTAATAAAATTTCCATCTTTTGTAAAATATAATGGGACTTGTTGGTTATCAATTCCAATCATAACCTGATAAACACCACTTACCTGAGTTATTCCTTCAAGTGTTCCTGGAGTTTGAGAAAGTTGTGTATTAAAAAAAGTAATTGCATTATTTCCTACTTTGTTTTTTTGAAAATCAATATATCCATAATTGTTTGCAAGAACTGCAACTAATAATAATGCTAGAATTACTGTGGAAACTAACCAATAGTTTTTAATAAACTTTTTAGTTTCTTTCACGTCTTGTTTTATTTCGTTTTGAATTTCTTTTGTCACTTCGTTTTTTTCAACCATAAATAAGAACAAAAAAAAGTTATTTATAAACTTTTGTATGATTTTTTCAAAACTTGATTTTTTGTTTATTTTTTTCGGTTTTTTTCTGCTACAATTCTAAAGTTGTAATAAACATTTAAATACTCTGAGTTTTTTTGATAATCTTAACATCACAAGATGTTGTATTACTAAAGGAGGTTATATACAAGATATAGTATGTTGTGCCCATATTGCAATAATCCAGAAACTAAGGTAACTGATAAAAGAGATAGTGAAGGAGTTACTAGAAGAAGAAGGGAGTGCTTAAAGTGCGGAGAGAGATTTACAACCTATGAAAGAGTTGAAGCAGAACTTAATGTTATAAAAAAAGATGGCAGAAGAGAAAAATTTAATAGGGATAAATTAAAATCAGGATTTGAAAAAGCATTTGAAAAAAGGCCTTTTAATACAGAACAAATAGAAAAAGCTGTTGATGAGGTTGAATCAAAAATTTACAAGCAATCTAAAACAAAAGAAATTACTAGTTCAAAAATTGGACAGATTGTTATGGATAAACTGAAAAAAATGGATAAGATTGCATATATAAGATTTGCATCTGTTTATAGGGAGTTTGCAGATATAGATGACTTCAAAACTGTAATGAAACAGTTTTGACAGCCCTAAAAACCTAACTAAAAAACTAGAAGGTTTTTTTGGTTTTAAAGAGGATTAAAAGAAGTTTCTCTTTTAGAAAAAGAGAAGCTCTCAGGTAAGAGAAAACTACTATAGAAATATTAGGAGAAAAAATGAATTTAAAAGAATACCAAGAATTTTGCAAGTTGACTGCAAAGAAATTTGAAAATCCAGAATTAGAAATTGCTACCTGGGGTTTAGGAATTGCTGGAGAAGCAGGAGATGTTGCTAGTTGTATTAAAAAAACATTTGCACATAAGAATGATATTAAAGATGGAATAAAAGAAAATTTAGGAGATACTTTATGGTATAGTGCAATGATTTGCAATTTTTTTGGATGGGATTTTAATGAAATTTTAGAACAAAATGTTAGTAAATTAAAAGCAAGGTATCCTGAAGGATTTACAATTGAAAATGCAAAAAGGAAAATGATTGATTGGAGTGAAAAATGATAAAAAAAATAAATGTATTTTCGCTTCAAGAAGTGAAGCTTCAAACACCGACAATCTTTCAGATTCTCGGATGTGCTCGTTACAAGAGGTGTAACTTCGCATGAATATAAAAAAAGTTAGAAAAAGAGATGGAAGTGTTGTATTATTTCAAAAAGAAAAGATAGCAGAAGCTGTTTGGAGAGCAGCAAAGGCAGTTGGAGGCCAGGATAAAGAAAAAGCAGAACATATTGCTGATTTAGTTTCTCAAAAACTTGGTTTGAAATATGGTGAAACAGGGATTCCTGAAGTTGAAGAAGTGCAGGATTTAGTTGAAAAAATGCTTATTGAAGAAGGACATGCAAAAACTGCAAAAGCATATATACTATATAGGAAAAGTCATGAGGAATTGAGAAATGTAAAAGGTTTGTTTGATACTATAGAGGTTGTTGATGATTATGTTGGTTTAAATGATTGGATGGTTAAAGAAAATTCTAATATGGGATTTTCTTTGCAAGGATTAAATAATTATATTGCAACAAAAATAATTACTAATTACTGGATGAGAAGGATTTATCCTGAAGCAATAAGAAAAGCACATGAAAATGTTGATTTGCATATTCATGATTTAGGCACTCTTGGAGCATACTGCGTAGGGTGGGATTTAAATGATTTATTAATTTCTGGATTTAAAGGAGTTGCAGGAAAAGTTGAATCAAAACCTGCAAAACATTTGAGAACTGCATTAGGGCAAATTGTAAATTTCTTTTATACTTTACAAGGGGAAACAGCAGGAGCACAGGCTTTTTCAAATTTTGATACTTTACTTGCTCCTTTCATAAGATATGATGATTTAGATTATAAACATGTAAAACAAGCAATGCAGGAATTTTTATTTAATATGGCGGTTCCTACAAGGGTGGGATTTCAATGTATGTCTGAAGATACTGAAATATTGACTTTGAATGGATGGAAAAATTATGAAGATTTGAAGGTAGGCGATACTATTAAAACTTTTAATATTGGGAAAAAATCTATTGAAGATAAACCTATAAAAAAATTATTCAAGAGATATTATGAAGGCATTATGTATAATTTGAAAAATAGAATTCAAGACCAACTTATATCTCCCGGGCATAGAATTGTAAGAAAAAAATTTCAGACAGAAAATTATGTTTTAGAAGAAGTTGAAAAAATTGACAAAATGAAATCTCCTTTTATTGTTCCTATTGCAGGCAGAAATAATAATAAAGATTCAAAATTAAAAGATGATGAAATAAAATTGCTTGCTTGGGTTATTGCTGAAGGAACAGAAGAAAATTCAAATCAAAAATATAGGCATTCATGTAGAATTACTATTTATCAATCTAAAATAAAAAATTATGAAAAGTATAAAGAAATTATTGGACTTTTAAAAAAATTTAAATTAAATTATTCTGAAAGAGATTCTTCTCCAGCATTAGGAGATTCTGTGAAAATGATAAGATTGGATGCTGAATCATCAAGAAAAATTCATTTTTTATTTGGAACTAATGAAAGTATTAACTTTATCCCAAAAATTTTATTTAATCTAAGTAAAAGACAAGCAAGATTATTTTTAGAGACTTATATTAAAGCAGATGGTTTTGAAAATTGTAAAATTAGTACAACTAATAAAAATATTTTAGATGGGCTTCAACAAATTGCAGTTGATGCAGAGTATGGTTTTACAGTTTTAACAAGACAACCTACAATAGGAAAAAAATTAATTTATGTTTTAAGATTGATTAAACATTTAGAAACTTATATTCAAAAAATAGAAAAAGTGAATTATAAGGGGATTATTTGGTGTCCTAATACGGATAATGAAACTGTAATTGCAAGAAGAAATGGAAAAGTTTTCATTACAGGAAATACACCATTTACAAATATTACTATGGATTTGAAAGTTCCTGTTCATATGAAAAATGAAGCAGTAATTATTGGAGGAAAACCTCAAAAAGAAACTTATGGGGAATTTCAAAAAGAAATGAATATGATAAATAAGGCCTTTGCAGAATGCATGCTTGAAGGGGATGCGTCTGGTAGAGTTTTTACATTTCCAATTCCAACATATAATATAACCAAAGATTTTGACTGGGATAATTCTGAATATGATTTAATTTGGGAAATGACTTCTAAATATGGGATTCCTTATTTTTCAAATTTTATTAATTCTGATATGAAACCAGAAGATGCACGTTCAATGTGTTGCAGATTAAGATTAGATCAGGCAGAATTAAGAAAAAGGGGCGGAGGATTATTTGGAAGTAATCCTTTAACTGGTTCAATAGGTGTTGTAACAATAAATATGCCTAGATTGGGTTTTAGTTCTGCAGATGAACAAGATTTTTTAAAAAGATTAGGTGAATTAATGGAACTGGCAAAAGAAAGTTTAGAAATAAAAAGAAAAACAATAGAACAATTTACAGAAGTTGGATTATATCCTTATTCTAAATTTTATTTAAGAAGTATTAAAATGAAATTTGGAGAGTATTGGAAAAATCATTTTTCTACAATAGGATTATTGGGAATGAATGAAGCAATAATGAATATTTATCCTGGTGAAAATATTGGAACTCCTAAAGGGGTTGAATTTACTATGAGAGTTTTAGGATTTATGAGAAAAAAACTTGAAGAATATCAACAAGAAACAGGAAATATATATAATTTAGAAGCAACGCCTGGAGAGGGAACTACTTATAGATTTGCAAGAAATGATAAAAAAAGATTTGGCAAAATTATTGTTGCAAATGAAGAAGCTTTTAGAAAAGGTGCAAAACCATATTATACTAATTCAACACAATTACCTGTAAATTATACTGATGATTTATTTGAAGCATTAGAATTGCAAGATGAACTTCAGATAAGATATACTGGTGGAACTGTTTTTCATGCTTATATTGGAGAAAAACTTCAAAAAGAAGAGATTAAGATGCTAATAAAAAAAATTGCAGATAATTTTAGAATGCCTTATTTTACAATAACGCCAGTATTTTCAATTTGTCCTATTCATGGTTATTTATATGGAAATCATGAATACTGTCCAAAATGTGATGAAGAAATTGGATTTATAGAAAATACTAATTAGAAAATACTAATTAGAAAATATAAATAATTAATTTAAATTGGAGGTGAAAAATGAGAGAAAGAACAAGGTGTGAAGTGTTTAGCAGAATTGTAGGTTATCTTAGGCCTGTCCAGCAGTGGAATGAAGGCATGCAAGCACAATTTGCTGACAGAAAGACGTTTAAGCTAAAGTGATTGAAAAGAACATGATGGGTAAACCGTCAATCTTATATGCAATTACATTGAAATAGTTTGCTTTAACAAGCAATTATACAAGGATTGTCTAGCGAAAAAATTTCG
This sequence comes from Nanobdellota archaeon, assembly GCA_030647965.1. Classification (GTDB taxonomy): domain Archaea; phylum Nanobdellota; class Nanobdellia; order Pacearchaeales; family GW2011-AR1; genus JAUSIT01. Next base: position 17,422 of record JAUSIT010000005.1, read on the forward strand.
CTCTTACAATATATAATCTAAGGATATAAGAGCGAAATTTTTTCAATGAACTTTAATTAATAAATAATTTGAGCCGTTAGGCGATTTAGTATCATCATAAAGTTCAATAATCAGTAAATGTAAGGTCTATTGGATTAATTAAGAAGAGTATAATATATTTTAAAAAGTAGTGTTTTAATCTAGAGATATGAAAATTTCACTAAATTTTCAATTACTCAATTGTGGAGGACAATTTTCGCATCATGAAAATAAAAGGGTTTCAGAAATTAACTTTAATTGATTATCCTGGTAAGTTAGCAAGTAGTATTTTTCTTTTTGGATGTAATTTTAAATGTGGCTTTTGCCATAATCCTGAATTAGTTTTAAAACCTAGTTTAGAAAGTTATTCTGAAGAAGATATTTTAAATTTCTTGGAAAAAAGAAAAAAATATCTTGATGGAGTTTGTTTTACTGGTGGAGAGCCTTTAATGACTTTAGATATAAATTTCGTGGAAAAGATAAAAGCACTAGGATATTTTATAAAAATTGATACAAATGGCTCTTTTCCTGAAAAATTATTGGAATTGATAAATGAAAATTTAATTGATTATGTTGCAATGGATATTAAATCTTCAAAAGAAAAATATTCTGAAATAACAAATGTTGATGTAAATTTTTTAGATGTCCAAAATGTGGTTCAAGTTACACCATCTAATACAATTCATTTTGGAGCATCCCAAAATCCGAACAAACCACATTTCTCTGAATGTGGTAAGATTCATGGATTTTATGATTTAGAAGAAAGCATAAAATTAATTTCAAATCTTCCTGATTATGAATTCAGAACAACTATTTTAGAAGAATATCATGATATTGCAGAAATAAGAAAAATTTTAGAATGGCTAAATAAAACTAGTGGGAAAAAAATTAAAAGATTTGTTTTGCAGGGTTTTAAAAATCATGGAAAATTAATTGACAGCAAGTTTAATGAAGAAAAAAATACTTCTGAAGAGCATTTATTAAAATTAAAGAAAATTGCAGAAGAGTATTGCGATAATGTTATTGTGAGGGTTTGAATATTGAAAAAATGAAAGAGAGAAGTGTAATGAATATTAAGATTGCGGCATCAATTTTATCTGCAGATAGAGATAATTTACAAAAAGATGTTAATGAAATAGAAAATTATTCTGATTGGCTTCATATAGACATTATGGACGGCAAATTTGTTCCTCCAGTGACATTTATACCTAATCAAATAAAATCACTAGAAACAAAACTCATTAAAGATGTACATCTTATGGTGAATTATCCTTTAAAAGAAAATTTTATAAGAGATTATATTGATGCAGGAGCTGATATTATTACAATTCATGAAGAATGTATGGATAATATAAATAAATGTATGGATTATATAAAAAATAATGGTGTTAAATTAGGCATTTCAATAAATCCTCCAACTTTATTAAAAAATTTAATGCCTTATCTTAATAGGGCTGATATGATTCTTATAATGTCTGTTAATCCTGGCTATGGTGGACAAAAATTTATGCCAGAAGTTTTGCAGAAAATAAAAGAAATTAGAAAATTAAATTCAGTAATTGATATACAAATTGATGGTGGCATAAATAAAGATACAATAAAATATGCTGTCAATGCTGGTGCAAATGTCCTTGTTGCAGGTTCTGCTATTTTTGGAAAAGAAGATAGAAAAAAAGCAATAGAAGAATTAAGATATGCTTGTAAAAATTAAAAATTTGGAATTACTCCAATATTTTCTTTAACTGATTCTTTAAAGGCTTTTGACTGCCCGTAATCTCTTGCAGCTAGATAAGCGCCCTGCCTATCACAATATAATTTTTTACAAATCCCCATTTCTAAAAAATGTTGGTCTAATTTGTTATGTTTTTTTATGTGTTCTTTAGTTTTTATATAAGTTCTAAATGTTTCAGTGCCAAGCCTAGTTGCCCCTATACAGAAACCTCCTAGGGATGATAAAATAAGTCCCATAATTTTATAATCGCTATCTACAAAATTTCCATAAAGAAATGCTAGTTCTCCTAGAACAGTTATCCTATTTCCTAATAAAAGAGCTTCTGCATCTAATAATTTTTCTTTTAATTTATCTTTCAAGCTTGCCATTTTTTGTTATATTTTTGAATACACGTAAAAATCTACAACATTTAGGTTGTAGTAATTATTTGTTTAGTTAGATTTTTCCGGTTCTCACAAAACCACGAACAAACCTCCAGGGTTTTGTGATCTTTTATAAACTTAATGCTAGATCTTCTAACTCAAAAATATTTTTAATTGTATAATTTGCATTTTTATGATTTTCTCCATTTCTGCTTAGAAAACATGTTTGAATCCCAAAAGATTTTGGAACATCAACATCCTGAAATTTATTGTCTCCAACATAAAGAAGATTATCTGGATTTTCATTTCTTATTTTAATCCATTCTCCAAATAATCCATAATTGGTTTTTAATCCATCTTCTCTTGTAAAAATATATTTGAAAATCTGTTGATTAATTCCTATTTTATCTAGCTTTTTTTCAGTAACTATTTTAGTTGAACCAGTAAGCATATCTAATCCTTTTTGTAAAGATATTCTTTTTAGCATATTATCTAATTCTTGATTTTGTTTTATTAAGTCAACTATATCAACTTCTTTAATAATTTCTCCGAATATATCTTGGGGGATGGTTATATTTCTATTTTTTGCTTCTTCGCTTAGTGTTTTTGAAAAAGAATTAAATTTTCTATATCCCTTATGAATTATATCTTTTGCTTCAATTGTAAAAATCCCTAAATAAAAAGACATTTTTTCATATAATGCATCATTAAATCTTTTATCTATTTCTTCACTAGTTGGATATAGGGTATTATCTAAATCCAAGCCAATAACTTTTATCATTTTTTTGTTTGTTTATCTAGACTTTAAAACTTAATTGTAATTTAGTATATATTCAATTATAGCAATGATTTTAAATAAGGAATCAAATAAAAATTAGTAAATTAAATGAGGCAAAAATGATAATTGGTTTAACAGGAACACTTGGTGCAGGAAAAGGAACTGTATCTGAATATTTAATTAGTAAGGGATTTAAGCATTTTTCTGTAAGGGATTTTTTAACAGAGAAAATTAAAGAAAAGGGATGGGCCATTAATAGGGATAATATGGTTTATCTTGCAAATGATTTGAGAAAGACATTTGGGCCGGATTATATTGTTAAAGAATTATATGATAAAGCAAAAAAGCATGAAAATAGCATTATAGAAAGTATTAGATGTCCTGGTGAAGTAGAAGCATTAAGACAAAAAAAAGATTTTTATCTTTTTGCAATTGATGCAGATATTGGAATAAGATATTCAAGAACATTAGAAAGAAAAACTGAAACAGATAGTATTTCTTTTGAAACTTTTATTGAAAATGAACAAAGAGAAATGAGCTCAAAAGAACCATTTGAACAAAATCTTGCAAAATGTATTTCTATGTCTGATTATCTTATTTTAAATAATAAAGGAATTGATGATTTAAATAATAAATTGGAAAATTCTGTTACAATTATCGATAAAGATGGAAGATTAAAAAGACGGCCAGATTTTGATGAAATTTATATGACAAATGCTTATAATTGGGCAGCTAAATCTACTTGTTTAAGAAGACATGTTGGAGCAGTAATTACTTTAAATAATGCTGAAATTTCTCAAGGATATAATGGCTCTCCAAGAGGTTCAAAACATTGTATTGAATTAGGATGTGAAAGAGAGAGATTAAAAATACCTTCTGGTCAGATGTTAGAAATTTGCAGAGCAGTTCATGCAGAGCCAAATGCAATTATAAATGCAGGAAGAAGTAATAGGGGGGTTGTTGGTGCAACAGTATATTCTACAACTTATCCTTACAATATTTGTGCAGGATTAATAGTAAATTCTGGAATTTCAAAAGTAATTTATAATAGTAATTATACAAATCCTTTTGCAACTGAAATATTTAAAAATTCTAAAGTAGATGTAATAAGATATGAAGGAGTTATGCCTAGTTCCTTTAGTAAGTTTTTTAATTTGGATAAATTAGTATAATAATATTCTAATGAACATGGAAATTAAAATACAAAAAGTAAATGAGAGTGCTATAATTCCTAAATATGTTCATGAAGGCGATGCTGGAATGGATTTATTTTCTGTTGAAGATTATGTTCTTGAAGCAGGAGAAAGAAAATTAATTTCTACTGGTTTAATTTTTGAAATTCCTAATGGTTTTGAAATGCAAATAAGGCCAAAATCTGGTCTTGCATTAAAATATGGATTAAGTGTATTAAATACTCCTGGAACAGTTGATTCTGGTTATAGGGGAGAAGTTGGTGTAATTTTAATTAATCATGGGAAAGAAAAATATATTGTAAAAAAAGGAGAAAAAATAGCTCAGGCAGTTTTTATGAAATTTGAAAAAGTAGATTTAATAGAATCTCAAAATTTGTCCGATAGCATTCGTTCAACAGGTGGGTTTGGAAGTACTGGGGTGAAAAGTTGAATATTTGATTTGATTAATTTTTGATTAAATCATTACTAATTAATTTGCCAGTTTCCATTTTTGTCAATTCCCAATCAAATTTTATTAATTTCTGGACGAAAATATCTTTTTTATTTAATCTGAATAATTTTGCATTGCCAATTGTTCTTGTTGGAGTTATTATTTCTTTATTTAGTAATTTTTCCCAAATTTTTGTAAAAGCACTCCATCCCACTCCTGCTCCTCTTGCTACTTCTGTCATGCTGTAATCAAATTCCTGGCCTTGTATTAAAAAATCCAAAACTTTTACATAAGGAGAGCTTCCTAAATATTCTACAAATATGCTTTTTTCTTCTTCCATAATTAGTTAAAAAAATTAAAGTTTATAAACTCTTCTATTTTGTTAACCTAGCATTATATAATGATAATTACTAAAACGGAGTTACTTATGAAAATATATTTAAATTAATGATTAATTAATGTTTAATGTCAGAAGAGGATGATATAAAGAGATTTATTTTAAGAAAATTAGTCAGACATAGAATATGGATGCATAAACATACAAGCATTCATAATCTTCCAAAAGGCTTGCCAGATTTTTTAAGAAGTGGGAAAGGAGTAAAAAAAGTAATAGAAGAAATGTTAAAGCAAAAATTTTTATTATCAAAACCAACAAATTATGGTTTGGAAGTTTCTTTGAATATAGATAAAAAGAAAGAGATAGAAGAGTTTATTTTTGATTAGAATTATTCTAAAATAAGAATACTAAATCTTTTTAAACCGAATTTATCTATTTGAATTATAAGTATGGCCTCGTAGCTCAGCCCGGTTAGAGTACTGGCCTTTTAAGCCAGGTGCCGGGGGTTCAAATCCCCTCGAGGCCATTTATATTTTATTAAAAAAGTTATTAAAAGGGCTAAAATTTCGCAAAAATTGGCTAACCAAAAGATTTTTAAAGCCATTTTTGATTATTTGGTTATATCATTATGGGGTAACAACCCTATAATTTTTAAAAACCTTTTATCGAGGGTTTTTAGTTAAATTTGCAAATTTCTAAACAGCAAAATGCACAAACTCCAGTCTAAACACTCCAAACTGAAAAAAGAAGAAGTTGAAAAGATACTTGAAAAATACAATATTTCTATTTCACAATTACCAAAAATATCTAAAAAAGATCCTTCTATTATCTTAGAAAATTATGAAACAGGTGATGTAATGAAGATTGAGAGGAAAAATGAAGATGGGGTAGAAGAATACCTCAGGGTGGTTATTTAATGGAAACTAATCTTTTAATTAAAGAATTTTTGAAAAATCACTCTTTAGTAGAATCTAATATTACTTCTTTTAATAATTTTATAAAAATGAGGATGCAGGAAATTGTTGATGAATTATCTACTAGCCTTCCAACAGAAGATTTTGAAATAAAATTAGGAAAAATAAGTGTTGAAAAACCAAATATTGTTGAAGCTGATGGAAGTACAAGATTAATTACTCCTGCTGAAGCAAGATTAAGAAATTTAACTTATTCTGCTCCAATAAAAATTGAAATTACTATAAAGTATGAAGGACAGGTTGAAAGTGCAGAAGTATATTTAGGAAGAATCCCAATAATTGTAAAAAGCGAAGTTTGTAATTTATGGGGATTAAAAGATAAAGAATTGACTGAAAAATTTATTGATCCTAAAGACCCTGGTGGTTATTTTATTGTTAATGGAAATGAAAGAGTTATTGTAATGGCAGAAGATTTAGCTTCAAATCAGACTTTTGTAGAACATCCAAAAGGAAAAAAATTAAGATTAAGATTATTTTCACAAAGAGGTTCTTATAAAATTCCTATTTCTTTAACAGAAAATAATGAAGGAATTTTGGAAATTTCATTTTCTAGATTTAAAAATATACCTGCAGTTGTTTTATTAAAAGCATTAGGAATGACTTCTGATGCAGAAATTTCAAATTTGATTAGAAAACAAACAGATAGTTTGATTGTTAATTTATATGAATATACTGCTATTGGAAATCCTGAAGATGCTTTAATGTATATTGCTGAAAAAACTTCATTGCAAGGAACAAAAAAAGAAATTTTAGATAGGGTTAAGCAAAGAATTGATTCTTATTTCTTACCTCATGTTGGTTTAAAAAAAGAATCAAGAATTGAAAAAGCAAGAACATTATGTAAGTTTATCAAGCAATATTTTATTGCAAAAGAAAATCCTCAAGGTTTTTTAACAGATAAAGATCACTATTCAAATAAAAGAGTAAGACTTTCTGGAGATTTGCTTTCAGATTTATTTAGAGTTAATTTAAATATTTTATTAAGAGAAATACAACATTCTTTACAAAAAACAGTAAAGAGAAAAAGACTTTATTCTATAAAAACAATTGCAAAATCTACTTTATTTTCACATAGAATTAAATCTGCTATTGCAACTGGTTCATGGATTGGAGAAAGAACAGGAGTTACTCAAAATATGGATAAGACTAATTATTTGGCTATACTTTCACAATTACAAAGAGTTGCAAGTACATTACCTGGAGAACAAGAAAATTTTGCAGCAAGAACTGTTCATCCAACTCACTATGGAAGATTCTGTCCAATAGAAACTCCTGAAGGAACAGAAATTGGTTTAAGAAAAAATCTTTCAATGCTTGCTAGAGTTTCAACAATTCCAATTCTTAACTATGAAAAAATTTTAGAAATTTTAATGGATTCTAAAATGAAAAAGAATTTAGAAAAAGATGAATTAACAGATGTTTTTTATAATGGAAGATTTATTGGGGTTGTTAGCAATGGGGATGAATTTGTTAAAAATATAAGAGAAAAAAGAAGAGAAGGAAAACTTCCAATTGAAATGAGCATAAGATCTGATAAATTACTTGAAACAGTTTTCTTGACAACAGAAATTGGAAGAGTTTTAAGACCTTTAGTAATTGTTGATAATGGTGTTTCAAGATTAAAAGAAGAACATTTAAAATTAATTGAAGAAGGAAGTTTAAGTTGGGAAGATTTAGTTTCAAAAGGAATTTTAGAATATTTAGACGCTGCAGAAGAAGAAGATTGTTTTATTTCGGTATATGAAAAAGAAGTAACTAAAGAACATACCCATTTAGAAATTGCACCTATTGCTTGTTTAGGGCTTGTTACTAGTTTAGTTCCCTATGGAAATCATGATCAGGCTCCAAGATTAATGAGAGGTTCAAAAACACAAAAGCAGTCATTAGGTATTTATGCTGCTAATTTCCCAATAAGACTTGATACTGATGTTTCTATTTTACACTATCCTCAAAGACCAATTGTAAGAAGTTTTGTTTATGATACTTTAGATATTTATCCTGCTGGACAAAATCTTATTGTTGCAATTATGCCTTATGAAGGTTATAATATGGAAGATGCAGTTGTTTTAAATCAGGCATCTGTTGATAGAGGATTAGGAAGAAGTACTTATTTTAGACCATATGTTTCTGCGGAATTAAATTATGCTGGCGGATTAAAAGATGAAATATGCATTCCTGAAAAAGATGTTTCTGGTTATAGATTAGAAGAGCATTATAGATATTTAGAAGATGATGGAATTGTTTATCCTGAAGCAGATTTAAATGAAAACGAAGTTATTATTGGAAAAATTTCTCCCCCAAAATTTTTGTCAGAATCAAGAGAAATTTCTATACAAACAAGAAAAGAAAATAGTGTTGCTATAAGGCAAGAAGAAAAAGGAATTGTTGATGCTGTTTTTATAACTCAAGATGAAGAAGGAAATAAAATTATTCAAGTAAGAATGAGAGAAGAAAGAATTCCAGAATTAGGAGATAAATTTGCAACACCTCATGGACAGAAAGGAGTTGTTGGATTTATTGCATCTGAAGAAGATATTCCATTTACATCTAAAGGAATTAAACCTGATTTAATGTTTAATCCTCATGGTATTCCTTCTCGTATGACTGTTGGATATTTGTTAGAATTATTAGCTGGAAAAGTTGCTGCACTATCTGGAAAAATTGTTGATGCATCTGCATTTTCAGGAGAAAGTTTAGACAGTTTGGAAAATCAAATGAAAAAAGTTGGATTTAGATATGATGGAAAAGAAATTTTATACAATGGAATTACAGGAAAAATGATGCCTGTTAAAATTTATATTGGTAATATGTATTATTTGAAATTAAAGTATATGGTAGCAAATAAAATGCATGCAAGAGCTTCTGGAAAGATTGCATTATTAACAAGGCAGCCAATTGAAGGAAGATCAAGGGGCGGAGCATTAAGATTAGGAGAAATGGAGCAGCAAGCATTAGTTGCACATGGAGCATCATTATTATTAAAAGAAAGATATGATTCTGATAAAGTAGTATTATATATTTGTTCAAAATGCGGAGCACTTGCTATTGATGATAGAATACATGATAGAAGAATTTGCAGTTTATGCAGTTCAAATCTTGTAGAACCAGTAGAAGTTTCATATGCTTTCAAACTTTTATTAGAAGAATTACAAAGCATGCATATTTTAACTAAATTTGATTTAAAGAATAAATACGAATAAAATGGCAAGAGATTATTTATTTATTGTAAAAACAAGAGAAAATATAGATGAAATCCCTCAAGGAAGCGGAATTTATGTAACAAAAGAATCAAAAAATAATTATAAGGGAATTTGGGCTTCACAATTTGGAACATTTAATGTAAAAATCCCAAAAGATAAATGCTTTAGATTAGAGGAAAAATTAAATTCAATTGGGGGAGTTAAGTAAAATGGCAGAAAATTTTTTAGATAGAGAAATGAGAGAAAATATTGAAGCTATTAGTACTGCTTCTGGTTCTTCTGGTTTATCAAAATTATGCCCTTATTCTGCAAGGTGTAATGACAAGCTTCTTCATCAAGATACTTTTTGCTCTGAAAAATATAGATGGTGTTCACGTTATTTAGAAAGAAATGGGGGGATTATAGAATGATTAACAAACCAGTAAGAAAACAAGTTAATGGAATAAAATTCAGTCTTGTAAGTCCAGACCAAATTAATAAAATGGCTGTTGCAAAAATTGTAACTCCTGAACTTTATGATGTTGATGGTTATCCTGTTGATGGCGGTTTAATGGATTTGAGATTGGGCGCTATTGATCCTGGTGTAAGATGTAGAACTTGCGGTGGAAGATTAAAAGAATGTTTAGGTCATTCAGGCATGATTGAATTAGCAAGACCTGTTTTACATATAAAATATATTACTTTAATCGATATTGTTTTAAAAAGCACTTGTGAAGCATGCGGAAGAGTTTTGCTTAGTGAAGATTTTTTTGATAAAGATTTAAAGACAAGATTGAAAAAAGCAAAAGATGCAAAAAAATGCCCTCATTGCAGTTTTGTTCAAGAAAAAATTAAAATTGAAAAACCATCTTCATTTAAAATCGGAAAGAAAAGAATGTTTCCTTCTGAAATAAGGGAAAGATTAGTAAAAGTTTCTAATGCTGATTTAAAATTACTTGGAATGAACCCAGAAACATGCAGACCTGAATGGGCAATTTTAACTTTATTATTTGTTCCTCCTGTAACAGTAAGACCTTCTATTACTTTGGAATCAGGTGAAAGAAGTGAAGATGATTTAACTCATAAGCTTTCAGATATTATCAGGGCAAATCAGAGATTATGGGAAAATTTAAATGCAGGTGCTCCTGAAGTTATTATCGAGGATTTATGGGATTTATTACAATATCATGTAACTACTTTTTTTGATAATACTATTGCAAGAATTCCTCCTGCAAGACATAGAAGTGGTCAGCCATTGAAAACAATTACAGAAAGAATCAAAGGTAAAGAAGGAAGAATTAGAAAGAACTTAACAGGAAAGAGAGTAAATTTTTCTGCTAGAACAGTTATTTCTCCTGATCCAAATTTAAAAATAAATGAAGTTGGTATTCCTTTTGAAGTTGCAAAAATAATTACTGTTGCAGAAAGAGTTACATCATTAAATATTGAAAGATGCAGAAAAATAATTCTTGCAGAAAGTTATCCTGGAGCAAATTATATTATAAGACATGATGGAAAAAGAAAGAAAATTTCTCCTGATTTAAAAAAAGATTTAGCTGAAGAAATTGAACCAGGTTATATTGTTGAAAGACATTTACGTGATGGGGATGTTGTTTTATTTAATAGACATCCTTCATTGCATAGGGCTAGTTTGATGGCTCATTTTGTAAAAGTTTTACCATATAAAACTTTTAGAATGCATCCTGCTGTTGCTTTCCCATATAATGCTGATTTTGATGGTGATGAAATGAATATTCATAGACCTCAAACAGAAGAAGCAAGAGCAGAAGCAGAAGTTTTACTTAATGTTGAAGCAAATTTAATTTCTCCTAAAAATAATACTAATTTGCTTGGATGTATTTCCGATGCTGTAACCGGTAATTTTATTTTAGGTGAAAGTGAACTTTCTAAAGAAGATGCAATACAATTATTGCATGAAGCAGGAATTTCAAAATTTTCATTAAATAAACAAAATAGTGGAAAAGATATTTTTATGAAAGCTTTTCCTAAAGAATTGCAACATTTAAAATTAGGTGCTATTGATTCAAATATATTTGGTGTTGAAAGTGGAGAGATGATTAAACAATTAGATAGAGAAATTGGAAGAAAAGAAACATTAAATGTTTTAAGAGATGTTTTTGCACTTGGAACTGTTTTCTTATCAAGAAATGGATTTACAATTTCTGTTGATGATTTAAATGTTTCAGAACATATTAAATCTATAACCCAAAAAATTATTTCAGATGCAGAAGATAAAACTCAAAAAATTATCGAATCTTATTATGATAAAAATTTAGAAGCTCTTCCTGGAAAAACTTTAGAAGAAACAAGAGAAATTAAAATATTGCAAGTTTTAAATGAAGTTAGAACAAATATTGGAAAAATTGTAAAAGAAGAATTTCCAAAATCAAATCCAGTAAGTAAAATGATTAATTCTGGAGCAGGAGGTAATATTTTGAATATTACTCAGATTGCGTGTTCTGTAGGACAACAGGCATTAAAAGGAATGAGAATTAATTTTGGATATACTAATAGAACACTATCTTCTTTTAAAAAAGGAGATTTATCCCCATTATCTAGAGGATTTATTTATAATTCATTTATTCATGGTTTAAGACCAGAAGAATTTTTCTTTGGAGCTTTAACAGGAAGAGATTCACTTATGGATACTGCATTAAGAACTCCAAAATCAGGTTATTTATATAGAAGATTATCTAATGCACTTCAAGATTTAATTATTGAATATGATGGAACAGTAAGGGATGCTTCTGAAAATATTGTACAATTTATTTATGGTAGAGATGGCTTAGATGTTAGTGGATTGCATAAAGATCAAAAAATTGCACCTGGAGAAGCAATTGGAATTATAACTGCACAATCTTTTGGAGAACCTTCAACACAGATGGCATTGAATGTATTCCACTCAGCAGGAGTCGCAGAGATGCAGATTACCCAAGGGTTGCCAAGATTAATTGAAATTTTTGATGCAAGAAAAAAACCATCAACACCTACAATGGAAATTTATTTAGATAAAGAGCATAATAATGAAAAAGATTCAAGAGTAATTGCTGAAAAAATAAAAGAAGTTAAATTAAAAGAAATAATGTCTGAAATTCATATTAATTTCACAGATAAAAAATTAGAAGTTTTAATTGATTTAGAAGCACTAAGAAGAGTTCATATGGGCATTGATAGTGTTGTTGATGTTTTAAATGAAAAAACTTTCAAAGCAAAGAAAAAAGAAGATTTAATTATAATTGATTTGAAAGATAAAGATTTTAAAGAAATTTACAAGATAAAAGAAAAAATAAAAGAAGTTATTTTATCTGGAGTAAAAGGAATTGAACAGGTTTTGGTTGTTAAGAGAGATAAGGATTTTATTGTTTTAACAGCAGGTTCAAATTTACAAGATGTTATTGCTTTTAAGGGAGTTGATTCTGAAAAAATTACTACAAATGATTTCCAAGAAATTTCTTCTGTTTTAGGAATTGAATCTTCAAGACAGGCAATTATTAATGAATTAAAGAAAGTTATAGTTTCTCAAGGTTTAGATATTGATAAAAGACATTTAATGCTTGTTGCAGATGCAATGACTTATTCAGGAGTTGTAAAAGGTATTACTAGAATGGGTATTATCTCTGACAAGAGTTCTGTATTAGCAAGGGCAAGTTTTGAAACTCCCATAAAACATTTTGTAAATGCCACAAGAAGTGGAAAAAGGGATAAATTAGCTTCAGTAGTTGAAAATATTACATTAAATCAGCCAGTTCCTGTTGGAACAGGATTGCCAGGACTTCTTGTAAAAGTTACAGGACCACTATCTAAGGAACAGAAACATTTAAAGAGTGAAACCAAATCTAAAGATAAGTAATATGGTAAAGTTTAAATAAGCTTTCTGGATTTTATAAAAATGAATTTAAAAGATATTAAAGACGAAATAGATAAAGGAAAAGTTTTATTTGGGATAAGACAAACTTTGAAATTTTTTGAAGAAAAAAAGGAAAATGTAAAACCTTTAAAAGAAAAAACTTCTGCTAAACCTAAATCTGTAAAATCAATTTCATCCAAGAATGCAAGTGTTTTTTTAGCGCGTGATTCAAGAGAAGATACTAGAAAAATGCTTGAAGACAAGAAAATAGAATTTGAAGTATTTAAAACTTCAAAAGAAGATATTGCAAAAGAGCTTGGATTAAATTTTGAAGCAGAGGTTTTTTTAGTTAAGAAATAATAATGGCACATACTATCGATATGCAATTGATGAGATATATTAATTTATTTGAAAAAGTCAGCCATGTTTCAACAACAAAATGTTTTATTTATAATAATACTATTTTCTTTGCTGTTCCTGGAAAATTTGTTTCAAAAGCAATTGGGCCTAATGCAGAAAATATGAGGCAAATTAGCGGCATTCTTAGAAAAAGAATTAAAGTTGTTGAAATGATTGAGGATATAAATCATATTGAAAGATTTGTAAATTCTATTGTTGAACCAGTAACTTTTACAAAATTAGAAATTAAAGATAATGTTGTTATATTGAATGCAAATATGCAGAGTAAGGCTGCTTTGATTGGAAGAAATAGAACAAGAGAACAAGAGCTCGAAGATATTCTAAAAAAATTTTTTGGGATTGAAAAATTGAGGATTGCTTAATTTAGCTTAAATAAAGACGCTACATTAAATTTAAAAACTCTTTTTTCAAGGTTAATACTATGGGATTGATGAATGCAAGAAAATTAAAGAAAAGTAGAAAGAAAGATAGAATGAACGATAAAGTTTATAGAAAGAAAAAACTTGGAATTACTTTGAAGTTTGCACCATTGGGAAGATCTTCACAGGCAAAAGGTATTGTTCTTGAAAAAATTCAAAAAGAAGCTAAACAGCCAAATTCAGCTATGAGAAAGTGCTGCAGAGTTCAGTTAATCAAGACTGGAAAGCCTGTAACTTGTTTTATCCCAGGAAATTTAGCACAAAAATTTATTGATGAACATGATGAAGTTTTAATTGAAAGAATTGGTGGAAAGCAGGGAAAAACAAAAGGAGATTTATCTGGCGTAAGATTTCAAGTTATTAAAGTAAATGATCAATCTTTGAGAAGATTATGGAAAGGAAAGATTGAGAAGGGTAGAAGATAAAAATGGCAATGAAAATATTTGGTTTATATGATGTAGAAGGAATTGAAGTTCAGGAAGCTGGATTAAAAAGAGTTGTAAATTTAAGCCCAAAATTAATTTTAAAAACTCATGGAAGAAATAGACAAGAATTTGCAAAAACAAAAATAAATATCATTGAAAGATTAATTAATATTTTACAAGTTCCTGGTTCAAGAGGAAAAAAACACAAGATAATCACAAGATGGAATACTGGAAAATATAGCAAAAATGCAAAGATTGTTATTGGTGCATTAAATATGGTTGAAGCAAAAACAAAGCAAAATCCTGTTGCTGTTTTAGTAAAAGCAATTGAAAATGCAGCACCAAGAGATGAAGTTACTGCAATTGAATATGGTGGAGCAACATATCCTCAGGCAGTTGATGTTTCTCCTATAAGAAGAGTCAATTTAGTTTTAAGATTTTTAGTTCATGGAGCTTATGATAAAGCATTTAATAAAAAAGCAACAATAACTGAAGCACTTGCAAAAGAAATTATATTAGCTTCAGAAAATTCATCTGAAAGTTTTGCTATTCAGAAAAAGAATGACGCTGAAAAACAGGCAGATGCTGCGAGATAATTCTAAATAAATAAAATTGAAAAATAAAATGGAAAATTATCAAAAAAGTTTACTTGAAAATGGAATGGATTTTTCTAGTCAGAGAATTATTGGGGAATTAGAAAAAATTGCAAAAACAGTTTCTTCTAATATAAGTTCTTTAGATTTAACTCAAATGAGAGAATATCAAGAATTAACAAATGCATTAGTTAGATATAAAGAAGCAGCTAAGGCACAAATAAGAAGTTATTGATTATTCTAATTTATATTTTCCTATTGCATATTCTAAATCTTTTCCAACCATCCCCCAATCTTTTGAAATAGCAATTGCATCTTTTTGTTCTGGGGATAAAGAATTATTAAAGTAAAAATCTATTTCAGGGGGATAAATTTGTATTGTTGTTCCCAGGTCTAATATATGGGCCATTCCATTTAAAATATTTTTTAGAGTTTGTTTCATAAAAAATATAGAAGGGTAATCTTTTTAAACCTCTTTTTTTTAATCAGTTTATACAAAATCTCGCTTCTCACGAAGCTTCGAACTTAGAGAATTTTAAAAATTCTCTGGGTGCTCATTTGTAGAGGACAAATTTCGCATGGCAGAAGAAAAAAATTTCGATAAGATTAAAAGACTAATTAAGAGTCAGATTAATATTAGAAACATCGCTACTTCTGCTCATATTCATCATGGAAAAACTGCTTTTACTGATAATCTTTTGGCTGCAGCTGGAAAGCTTGCTGAAAAAAATGCAGGGAATTTAGAAGCAGGAATGGCAACATGGCAGCATTCTGATGAACAAGAAAGATTATTGACTGTTGATTCTGCAAATGTTTCTATGGTTCATGAATTTCAGGGACAAGAATATTTAGTTAATTTAATTGATACTCCTGGACATGTAGATTTTTCAGGAAATGTTACAAGGGCAATGAGAGCAATTGACGGCACTGTTGTTTTAGTTTGTGCATCAGAAGGAATTATGCCTCAAACAGAAACTGTTTTAAAACAAGCATTAAGAGAAAGAGTAAAACCTGTTTTGTTTATTAATAAAGTTGATAGATTAATCAAAGAATTAAAATTAAATCCTGAACAAATGCAGGAGAGATTTAAAAAAATAATTAATGAATTTAATAAATTAGTTTTAGCTATTGCAGAACCTGGATTTGGAAGCAAATGGCAAGTTAGTGTTGCAGATGGAAGTGTATGTTTTGGTTCTGCAAGAGATAACTGGGCTTTAACAGTTCCATATATGAAAAAGAAAAATGTTTCTTTTGCAGATATTTATAAAATTTATGAGATGGAAGAAAAAGAAAGAAAAGATTGGGTTTGGAAAAATGCATCTTTATTTGAAGTAATTATGGATATTGTTGTAAAACATTTACCAAGTCCACTAGAAGCTCAAAAATATAGGATTCCAAAAATTTGGAGAGGAGATTTAGAATCAGAATTTGGAAAAAATTTAATAAATTGCAATCCTGATGGGGAGATTGCATTTGTTATTACTCGAATTGTAATTGATCCAAAATCAGGAAAAGAAATTTCAGCAGGAAGATTATGGTCTGGAACTTTAAAAGTTGGAATGGATGTTTATTTAAATTTATTAAAGAAAAAACAAAGAATTCAGCAAGTTTTAGTTTACGACGGAATAAAGCCAGAACAAGTTGAAGAAGTTTCTGCAGGAAATGTTTTAGCTATTTCAGGTATTATGGGAGAAGCAGGAGAGACAATTACATTGAATGAACAACAGCCATTTGAAGAAATGAAACCAATATTTGAACCAGTTATTACAAAAGCAATTGAAGTTGAAAAATCAGTTGACTTGCCAAAATTAATTGAAGTTTTGAGAAAAGTTGCAAAAGAAGATCCATCAATAAAAATTGAAATTAATGAAGAGACAGGAGAAAATTTAATTTCAGGAATGGGAGAACTTCATTTAGAAATTGTTGAAAATAGGATTAAAACAGAAAAAGGAGTTAATGTAAAAACTTCTTCGCCAATTGTAGTTTATAGAGAATCTGTTATGAAAAAATCACCTGAAGTAGAAGGAAAAAGCCCAAATAAACATAATTCATTTTATTTTATTGTTGAACCATTAGAAGATGCTGTTTCACAATCAATTGAAAAAGGAGATATTCCTGCAGGAAGAGTAAAGAAAAAAGATGATAAATTATGGGCTGCATTAAATGTTGCTGGAGTTTCAAATGAAGAAGCAAGACAGTATAGGGATGTTTTTTCAGGAAGTGTTTTTTTAGATAAAACAAAAGGGGAAGTTCATATTGGAGAAGTTATTGAATTAATTTTAGATTCTTATGAAAATGTTATGAAGGCAGGACCATTAGCAAGAGAGAAATGTTATAAATTAAAAATTTCTTTAGTCGATATGAAATTGCATGAAGATGCAATTCATAGAGGGCCTGCACAAGTTTATCCTGCAATAAGAGAAGCAATTAGAGATGGTTTTAAAAATGCAACACCGGTTTTGTATGAACCTTTACAGGTACATATGATTGAAGTTCCAACAGAATATATGGGCGAAGTTACAAAATTGATTTCTTCTAAAAGAGGACAGTTGTTAGATATAAGGCAGGAAGAACATGATAGTTTTATTCAGGCAAAAATTCCTGTTGCTGAAATGATTGGATGGAGTTCTTCTTTAAGAAGTGCAACAAATGGAAGAGGAATTTCTTCTTTAATGGAACAGGATTTTGAAAGAATGCCGTCTGAATTGCAACAAAAAATAATTGCACAGATTAGAGCTAGAAAAGGCTTGGAAGAAAATCAGTAAATATTTTTCTTTAAAATTATTTTTATATTTTATTTTTTAACACAAACATTTAAAAGATAATTAAGATTTTTTTAAGTATGTATGAGATTGAAAATTATTGTCTTATTGATGGTTCTAAAATGATTATAAAATCCGATGATAATTCTAAAAGAAATTATCATTGCAATTTATGCGGTTTTGAATATTGGTTTTACTGCACTGAAGAACAAGCAAGAAGTGGGGCTAAAAAATATTTAAAAAATTTTTCTGATGAAAAAATAAATGAAATTGCAGAATTAATTAAACAACAAACTCTGTCCCTTCCAACAAATAATGATCTGGAAAAAAGAGCTAAAGAATTTTTTATTGCTTTAAAATTTGATAATGATAATAAAAGAAAAGAGCTTGAAAAAAATTTAGAAAATTTTAATTTAGGCAGAGAATCTGTGTTAAATGAAATTAATGCTCGAATAATTACTAGAACTAAAATAATGGCAGTTAAAATAACATAAGATTTATAAACCCTATTTTTTTAAGATAATTACTTAAAATTATAAAATAAAAACCTAAAAAATGGCAAAAGAAAAACCAAGTATGAATGTTGTGTTTGTAGGACATGTTGATCA
>JAUSIT010000011.1 GCA_030647965.1 Nanobdellota archaeon
GATTTCCAACTGTTGTTGCAGCAAAAAAGTCACTTCCTGCAGCATTAGCGCCAACAACGACAGCTACACTAGCAGCGCCATTTTGAACAAATGGAGCTGGGTAAGCCGAAGCAGCAGCAATGCCCATGGTTGAACCAACCATTAATACGCTTCCTATAACTGTTGCAATCTTTTTGAAATTAAATTTCATTTTTTTAAACCTCCTTTCAGTACTCTTAGATTAGTCGCCTTTGTCAAGGCTTCGCTTTACGCGAATTCAACTTTTCTAATTGTCTGACCGGAATTTATGATTAGGGAAATCATAAATGATAGTAATTACTGGGATCCCTATAAAATCAACACTGAATCAGTAGCATATCACCTCTGATATGCGTAATTAACCTACCTAATTATGGTTTATAAACCTTTTTCACATTTTTAAGCAAAAAAATCAAAAAAAGAGCGTTTTTTGCCAGTTTATTTATAAAGCTTATGCTACCCAGAAAATAGACAACAAATTTAGAGGCTAAATTTTAGTTTTTTAAAATTCTTTTAAAATATGGGGTAAGAAAAACCATATATCTAAAAAACACAATATTTATATAGGTGTTAAAATACCATATATTATTCTAAAATACGAGCATAACTTCATTAAAAATGCCTGAAAATAAAAGAGTTAAGACAAGGTATGTAGATATTGTTGTAAAAAAGAATATTTTTGTTCCGAAATTTATAAATTCAGACAAAGAGAGTTATGATCTGTCAGATATTAGTTTATTAAGAAAATTATTAAGCAATGAAAAAGCTAAGATTTTATACTCTTTAAAAAATAAAAAGCAAGATTCTATATATTCCCTTGCAAAAGAGCTGCATAGGGACTTTAAATCAGTAAGACAAGACCTAAAATTACTTGAAAGATTTGGTTTTATTGAATTTCATACAAAAAAGAATGGTAAAAGAAAGTCTTTAGTTCCAGTATTAGTAGTAGATAAAATGGAAATAATTGTGAATATTTAGTTCTATAAAAAGATTTAAATATAACCTTTTATTATGAATTATAATAAAACATTATAAAATGGTACAGAATATATTTAATATTGGAGAAAGAGAAGATAGAGTATTAAATATTGTAAAAGCAAAATACGGGTTAAAAAATAAAAATGAAGCTTTTACACTAGTTGTTAAAATGCATGAAGAAAGTTTTCTAGAACCAGAATTAAGACCAGAATATTTAGAGAAATTAAATAGAATTGAAAAAGAAGGATATGGCGAAACTTTTAAATCTATTGAAGAATTAAGAAGAAAAATAGAAAAGAGGTAAAATGCCAAGATTATATAAAACAAGCAAAGAATTTGATAGAATTCTAGATAAACTACAAAAGAAAGATAAACAACTTTATGAAAACCTTTTTAATAAAATAAATGAAGTATTAAATAATTCAGATATTGAGCATTATAAAAATTTAAAGCATGATTTGAAAGAATATAAAAGAGTTCAAATTGGTCACTTTGTTTTAATATTTAAATATGATAAGGCTAATGATTTTATTTTCTTTGTGGACTTTGACCACCATGATAACATTTACAAAAAATCATTTTAATATCTAACAACAAATTTTTTTAACTAAATTTATAATATTGATATCCTAATTGAGTATCACATATTCTGCAATGATAGTGTTCTCCTTCTCTTCCTGCTAAAGCTTTCCATGATTCTTCATCAGAACGATAAGGTTTTCTGACAAAATCCCCCTTTACTACCCCGCAAGTTGGGCAGTCATAAGCCTTTGATTTATCCCATATTTTTGCATCTTCTTCACAAGGCCCACAATGATATATATTAAGTTCACTTCTTTTATCATTTTTGTATGTATAAGAATTTGGAATCTGCCTTATTATTTTAAAGTGTGCTCCAAAATGTTTGTCACAAACTAATTTTTCAATAGAATCAACCGCTTCCCCATTTTCTTTTGCAATTTCCATTTTTCTTTTTCTAATCTGTGCGTCTAGAAAAATTCTTTGATAATCTATTTTGCCTATTTCTTCAGATAATTCTTCTAATCTTTTATCACCCATAATTCTAAGCATTAAAATTAATATAAAAACATTGTTATTCTTTAATATATATTTAAAATTTAATAACACAATCTTAAATTAACAACAATATTATCTGGATATTTTGAAATTGACCTTTGAGAGCCATATACATTGCCCTTGCAATCTCCTTGTTTTAAATTAAACATATTATCATTTGAATTTTGCCTATAAATCTTTAATTGATAAGCACTTACTGGAGGGCTTTCTAATTTTATCAATTCAGGTATTATTTCAGTTAAACTTTGATTTAAATAATCGCAGGCCACTATGTCTAAATTAGAGCATTTTTCATTGTCTGCACAACTATTAATCAGTTCTTCAATTGAATCATAGTTTGGTTCAGAAGAAATAGCACATTTAGAAGTATATTTTAGTGTAGAATATATTAAATCATTTATTTTAGCACTATTTATTTCTGCAGCAGGTGTTTGCAAGGATATGAGTAGAAAAACAAATCCTGCAACTATAACTAATACTACAATTAATACAAATCCGATTATTTCTTGTTGTGATTTTTTATGCATTTGTCTTTACTCCCACTACTAATCTTGCTATTTCACACTTATCATAAATATACTCTAACTCATTTACCTTTTTGCATAAAGATACATAAGTTGAATATTTTTGTATATTTTGTTGATTAGAATCATAAACATTATAATAATTGCAATTTGTTCCAGGGCATTTAATTTTTTGAGTTGAAACAGGATAGATTTTATAAACTTCAATAGAAGCAACAGGCCAGATTTGAGAATAATCTTTTTTTGACATTATTTCTAATTTGTCTTCATCTAAACATAAATAACCACAAGTTAACTCTGGCATATTTGTTAAAATTTGGAGAGAACTTATTGCCTGATCTTTTTGTAATCTGTCGTAGTTGTTTTTTATGGTTTGTGATTGATAGCTTAAAAAAATCAATCCAGCCATTATTAAAAAGAAAAAAACTGCAACTATCATAAAGGCCATTTGTTGTATTTTTAATTGTGCTTTTTTTACCATATTTCACATCCTGCCCTATTTCCTTCATATAAATCTTTTGACAGTTCATTAATAGAACTTAATTGTTCTAAATTTGAATTTATAGTTGTATCACTAAATAAATTTAATTTATCTGCCATAAGATTATTACATATTTTTTTATTAAATATATCTGCTTTTTCAGAATAAACTTCTGCTATTTTTCCTGTTCTATAAAGCAGTCGTTTAACATTGCATTCATAATTTTCTTTATCAGAAAAAATAGCTCCATAAACTAAACTTCCAATATAATTTAAGTTTTCATTTTCTTTTGCAACATAACCCTCTTCTTCTGTTCCGAAGACAGATATATCACAATTTTCATTAAAACAAACTTGAATATAATTTTTAGAACATTCAGATTTATCTTGTTTTACTTCAATATTTTCCATATTTAATGAGCTTAATTCATTATCAATTCCAATAAAAGGTTTTACAAAGCAGTATTTTTCAGAAGTTAAAAAAATCATATCAGCAACTTTATAAGGAAATTCAAATGGCTTTGAAAAAGAAAAAAAGTTTTTCCCTTGATTAGTAGAATTTGAAAAAATATATTTATTATAAACAGAAATTTCTCCACCTTGTTCAACCCATTTTTTCCCAGAATTAGGACTTGTTGAAACAGATATTAAATTTTTTCCAAAATCATTTGAAAAATCACAAAAATTATTTATTCTTAGTTCTTGGCTAAAACTTATTTTGCTATATTTTCCTGTTGTAAATCCTGCTTGCAATGGGTCTGTTAAAATTGCAATTTTTTTTGCTGTTTCTGTATTTATTTGATATTGTTGTGAATTTCCAAGTTTAACTGCTCCATAAATAGCAAGAAATAAAATTGCTGCACCTGCGATTATAGCAAATATTAAAACAAAATTATATTGCGCTTTTTTTTCTATCATTTTACAAGAACTTGTGAGTCATAAATATCTTTAGTTATTCTTAATTTTCCAGATGCATCAATACAGTAAGGATTTTGTGTTTTTGTAATTTCAGTTATATTTATATTTTTTAAAACTTTGTAAGGCATATTACATGCTTTTCCAGAAGGTATTAAAAATAAATTTGCTTCCCCATTATAACTTTTAATTAAATCAAAATCCTCTTCATTAGATATTTCTGCATTTATATTTGCAAAACAAACTTTTTCAATTCCAGAAGGTAGATTAATATCAAAATCAAAAGAAGAACTATCACTTGAATAAGCTTCATTTATTTTTATTTGCAGATTTTCATAGAATTTTCCAGTTGTCCCACACTTGCCTAAATCTAAAAAATAATTTATTGCAATAAAAGCGACTACAATAAAAATTATTACTAAAAAAATTGAAAATATCATTTCAAAAGGCATTGCCATTGTCTGAGCCTTTTTCCCTCTTTTTATCATGTAACCTTTAATAGAAAGATATTTATAAATTTAAGCAGAAGTTTTTGACACCATTTTTGTTACTCCTTTTAGGGCATAATTAGCGAAACATTTTTAAATAGCTTTTAGATGGATAATTTATAAAAAATGAGCTTTAAAACACAATTAAAATCAGCAAGAAATTTGGGTTTAGCAGCTTTAGTTTCTGCACCTCTAGTCTTTGGAGGATGTGCTGCTGAAATGAGTGATAGTGAAGCACAGGTCGCTCTTGGAAGTGTAATAGCTGCAACAGCTAAAGATTCTAATTCTGCTTTGGTTGGAAGTATACTAACTAATCTTGGAATAATGGGGCATGAAAAAGAGGTTGCAAGAGAAGGTAGAACTCAGATTACTATAAATACTTCTCCAAATCAACCAAATCAAAATAATTTAATAGGTCAAAATAACTTACCTGCTGCAATAACTCCTCAAAACAACTTAAATTTTCAATATCAAAATGCACCTAGTATCAACACAAATGAACCTATAGTTCCAAATAATAGCCATTTTGTTTCTTCATCAGATTATCGAGATTTAAATTTAGATGGCCAGTTTGAGATTGGAGAACTTTTCAATAGAAAAAATGTTTTTGCATACAATGATCCCATTAATTTATTAGTATTTGCTGATGTAAGATTTAATAATAAAGATTTATCATTAAGAATTTTAGATGAACAAGGAAATAAAAAAGATTTTCTTGTAAAACCAAATTATCCTAATTCAAATGTTTATCTTATTCAAAGCAATGAACTTGGAAGTTTTAATTCAGGAAAATATGATGCAAAATGGTATTTAGGAAATAGTCTTGTTGGAATATTTAATTTTAGTGTTTCAAATAGATAATAAAAAATAATTTTATTTTAAATCAAAAAATTCTTAGAAGGTTTTACAATTATTGAGCAGTCTGCTGTTTCGCTTCTAAATTCATCTCTGCATTTGATATAATAGGTTTTATCTTGTTTCCATTCTGCAAAATGAGTTGTTTCATTTGCATTTGTCATTGCAACCCCATTTTCATTAAATGAAAAGTCACAATTATCAAAAGAATAAATACATTCTGAATTTCTAACAGTTATTACTTTTAATTTATTATTTTCTTCATATACTCTTGCAACTACTGGAGCAGTTGTATCAATTTCAACATTGAAATTTGTTGAGCCTTTTGCAACATTTCCACCACTATCAGAACATTTGTAATAATAAGTATAACTTCCTGTTGTTAAATATAATTTTTGTTTATGGAAAATTTCATTTGTTTCAAAAAATTCAATATAATCATTTTCATTTCCTGTTCTTGAATAAGAGCAAGTTGCATTTCCATTTTCACATCCATATGAAGTTCTAACAGATAATTCAACAGGTGCAGGATCAATAGAACCAAAAATAGTTTCATTTGGCATTAAATCATTTATTTTTAATGCACCACTTCCCCTTAAACTAAATTGTTTACTTTGTTGCATTGTATTTCCTAGTTTATCTTTGCATTTTACATAAAATGTTGTTAAATCTCTTGAAATTCCTCCTAAATTTGCATTGCAAGTATATAATTGCAATGAATTAATATCACTAACTCCACTAGAACAAGTCATTGTATTTTCCATTAAATCATACTCTCTATCATTACTGCTCCATTTGCAATCAGCAGGTTCATTTGTATAAAATTCCACATCTGCTGAATTTTGATTTTCAGCAACACAAGAACCACTTAATATAGAACTTTTTTCTATATTTGGTGCAGTCGTATCTGGAGAAGGATCAACACAAAAACGAACAGCATATGCTGCAGAATTTTCATTTCCATTTGCATCAGAACATTTTATATAAAAGGTCCATTTTCCACCATTATCTATTGTTAAATTTTCTCCTTGAAGATTAGCAGGTCCTGGCAAATTAAATTGTTCAATAAATTTATCAGAATATTCAGCAGAATTTCCATTCATATACCAGCCCATTTGTGAAAAATTAATCATACTATTATTTACATCGATTTTACACTGAGCTTGTTCATTTGTTTTAATTCCTAATTTTAATGGTGTAAATGCTTTTACACATTCTTGACTATCTCCAATAATTCTAAAACCAGGTCCAGGAGGATTTGGATTTACATCAGTATATTTATAGCCAGCACTTAATTCTTCTGTATCAGGAGTTATTACAGGAGGAGTAATATCATTTTTATTATTCCAAACACATTTTTGTTGTTTTGAACCAATATTTATTAATTTGCAAGATGCTCCTAAACTTTTGCATCTGTATTCTGTGCAAGGAAAATCAACAGAATTTTTATTACATAAATCACAATTTGTCCCGCCCTTTGGAGCTTGCCATGCTTGGCATGTAAATGTCATTGTTTTTTGTTTTTCTGATTTTGATAAAACAATAAATGATACAATAGCAACTGTGATTGCTGCAGTTACTGGGTGAGCTACTAACCAACTTAATCCAGGCGTACCTTTTATAGTTGCTCCAATACCTGATAAAATTCCGTTACCAGTCATGGGATTTACAGCTGCAGATGCACTAAGAATTTGATAAGTTGCAGTTCCTAATGCAGCAGAAGTTCCTAAAGCACTACCTGCCCCTTCTTTACCTGTTGCATCTCCAATCAATTTTCCAATAGTATAAGAGGCTGCAATAACACTAATGCTTTTTGCAATAGCTTTCCATCCAATGCCTTTTATTGTACCTAAAATACCGACACTTCCAACCCCATCTTGAATACTGCTACCTGAAGTTGAAACTGATGGAGATACTGGGGTTGGTGTTGAAGATAATTGATTCATAAATCCTTCATAAGTATTTTCACCAGGAGCAGAAGCTAAACTAATTAAAATGGTAAAAGCAAAAATTGCTAAGCATAAATTTGCAATTTGAAATACTGCCTTTCTTCCCTTTTTATTAAATAAATTTTTTGTATTCATTTTTTAAAATAATCTTTTTTGGATTATATCAATACCAATTTTATTTTTAATTTGATTTACTGCATTTTGGCTTACTTGAGGTACTAAATCAGCATCATTTCTTTTCCATTCTGTTCCTTTGTTAGAATATTCACCAGCATAATTAAATCCTGCACCACAATCTCCTAATGAAGAACATATGTCATTTGCTGCAGCCCAGTATTCTTCATTATCAACCCAGCAATTATCTTTACATTCCCATCTATATTCTGGAAATCCTTTTTCATAAGTCATTTGAACTTTTGCATTTCCTAATGCACAACTATCTGTTGTTCCAGGAGTATAATAAGGAACACAAACACCATCTGTAGAATTAAAATTTTGCAATCCTAATAAAGAAGGTTTCCACATACAATCTCTTTTTTCAGAATCTTCACAATCATCTTTTTTTGTTTGAAATACACAATCTTTCCATGCATTTGCTTTGCAATTAGCAACACTATATTTTCCATTATTTGTTAAATTTATTGTTGTTTCAGAACAAATTCCTTGCCTGTTTGAAGCACAAGAAGTTGTTGAGATTTCTCCATTAATACAAGTTTGTTTGTAATGTTCAGAACCAACTAAATCTAATCCTTTTCCAACATTTGCTTCATAAACACACCAGCTCTCACCATTTTTTTTAGTAGTAATTATTCCATTTATATTTGCAGTGCAATCATTTTTCCTGCAAGAAGCATCTATTCCAGATATTGCACAACTTGTTCCTAATAAATAATCACAATTACCGCAGTTTTTATTTGCATCTGAATTTGCAGAACAGATTTTATCAGGGGTTGTTATTTTTCCTGCATTATAGCTTATTTCTTTGTCAGAAAAATAAACATTTTCTCTATTTCCGCATGAATCAAACCAATAAACTTTTTGTTCATAACATTGTTTTGAAACCTGTCTTGCACAGTTTGTTGCTAATTCTGGATTTGAACATAAATAATCTTTATTAAAAACTCCTCCTGAAACAGAAGAGCAATCTTTTCTTGTTGTGAATTTACATGTTTTTTGAAATTCTTTTTCATAAACACAAGCACCCATGTCTTGACTTTGTGCAGCTGCAATACATTCTGTATCTGATTTTATATCTGTTCTATAATCTATTACAACTCCAAAACTTGTTGAAAGTTTTTTGCATCTTACTAATGGAACAAATGAAGCTTGATTAGAAATAATACAGCACCCTAACTGACATTGAGCTAATTCTGCAGGTTCTTTATCAAACCATGTTCCATTTTTATTAGTGCAAATAGCTTGTGGTGTTTTTGAGCATATACCTTCATTAGAATCATAACATGTTCCTAATTTACAATAGCTTGTTGATTCACAAGAAGTTGAAGAAACTCTAAATGGTTGATTTGTTTTTGGATTTGTTGATTTATCACATAAGCTTTCACTAGTAGTTATGCAATATCCTCCAGAACCATTAATGCTTTGAGTTTTTTCACAGCAAACTCCTGCATTGCTTACAATTCCTGCAGAATTTGCAAATCCAATTAAAAATATAGAAACTAAAAATACAAATAATAAAGTTTTTTTAATCATTGTTGTAAAATATCTCCTTGTTCTGGATAATAACCCGGATAAAGTGCATAGCTTCTTATTGCAAATCTAAATTTAATTTTTGATTCTCTATCTTGGATAGTATAAATTTTTGTTCCATCTTCCTGCATAATTGATGTAATTGAAAAATCATTATATAATAACATTAATGTATTCACATCAGAATCTCCATATACAGATTCAGATTGAACAATAGTATTTGCAATCATAAGCATATTATAAATTGGTGAATCAAATTTTGTTTCAAATTTTGTAAATTTTGAACTTCCATCTTTTGTCAAAACAACAGGAGCATTTAAATCAATCACAACTTGATTTAAATCTAAAGAAACTTTTAATTCTTTTGTTCCTTCATTTATTGTATATCCTTTTTGTCTTAATTCATTTAAAGAATTTTGATAGCAACTATTTATTTCATTAGTTATTCTTGCTTTAAGCTCTTCTTCAAAATGCTGTTTTAATAAAGGTTCTTGATTTACACAAGGAACAAAATACTGATTTGTATAACATATATATGGAATTTTTTCATCATTTAATAAATAATAAAATTCAGGATTATTATATCCTGCTTGATTTCCTAAAATTGGAATTTGTTTTTGAACAGCATTTTTCATGCATGTTTCTATTCCTAAACTTCCTGTTGTCGAAGGTATAGAAATATTTGGTTTTACAAGAAAAAAGTATGCAAGTATGGCACCAACAATTAAAATTGCAACAATTATAAATATAGTTACTTGTGCGTGCTTTGAGTTTAAATTAAAATTGATATTCATATTTGAAGTCAAGGCACGAATTCCTCTTTTACTTCGCATATTTTATTTAATAATTCAGTATTTATAAATTATACTTTAATATTATATATAATTAGAATTAATCGTTCTCAACTCTTGGTGCAAGAACAAAACCCATTCCCATTTCATCACCTGCAAAATCTAATCTTAAAGGATAGTCGCTTGAAAAATTAATAGTAACTCTTTTTGCAATCTTGCTTGCTTTTATAAATTTCATTAAATATTCTAAAGAATATTTTGACCTTCCGATTCCATTAAATACTGCTTCATCTCCTGAAAATTCAGCTCTTGCAGAATTCAAGCTTCCAGAGCCTTCAATAATAAAAAATTCTTTTCCAGAAATAAAAGTGCATGAATCTGCTACTGTTGCGCAATCTTCAATTGCCTGTGAAAAAATAGTTGAATCCATTTCAACTTTGCATGCAAAATTTAAGTTTGGTTCATTTTTTTCTTCTGATTCAATTTCAATTAAAGACATATTAAAAATTCTTTTTACTTTGTCAAAAATACTTATTTTTAATTTATTATCTTCTTGTTCAAAAACAACACTTGCGCCAGATGAAGCTCTTTTCATTATCATTTTTAAATCAGAAAGATTAACTCCCCAAACTTCATTTCCTGTTTGATATTGTGAAAAACTCTCTTTTGGAAGCTTGAATAATATCATTGCAACATTTGCAGGATCTACTGCAACAATAGACATTCCATCTTCACCTAGTTTTATTCTTACTTCATTTACAATCTCTGAAATTATATTTATTGCATCAGATAAAATTTTAGGTTTGTCAATCTTTACTATCATAGGTATAAATCCTCTTTTCAATATATAAACATTGTTGCATTTAACTACACTATAATTTATTAATTCAAAACTATTACTCAAAATATGAGGCAAGTGCAAGCAATATCAATATTTTATTATTCAAGAAAAGATGTGCAAGAAGCTATCTTTGAGTTCTGCAAAAATAGAGAAACAGTACCAAGATATGTAGAAAGTTTTGGAAAAAGGCCTGATTTGCTAGATTTTCCTTCAGATATACTAAACTCTGCAAAAAATGGAGCAACTTCTTTTCATTGTTCAGAAGAATTATGGGAAGACCCTTTGAAAATTTCAAAAGAAATGAACCAAAGCGAATTAAATAACTTAAAAATTGGCTGGGATTTTTTAATAGATATTGATTCAAAATATCTAGATTACAGCAAAATTGCAGCAGATTTAATAATAAAAGCACTAAAATATCACGGGGTAAACAGCGTCGGTGTGAAATTTAGTGGCTCAAAAGGCTTTCATCTAATTGTTCCATGGAAAGCATTTCCAAAAGAAATTAATGAAGAAAAGACAAAAAACAAATTTCCAGAATGGCCAAGATTAATTGCCGGTTATTTGCAGGAAATAATTCATGATGATTTAATAAAACAAATTTTACAATCTGCAAATGTAAAAGAGCTTGAAAATTCAGGAAAAGAATTTTTAGAAGCAATTTGTGTTAAATGCGACTCCAATGCAATAACTCAAATGATTTCAAAATATAAGTGCAAAAATTGCAAAGCAGAAATTCAAAGCATGAAATCTGTTAAAAAAACACTAAGATGCCCTGGTTGCAATGGAGATATGGAAAAAACAGGTGAAGAAAAACTTTTTGTTTGCAATACTTGCCAGACAAATTCTTTAAAATTTCCAGAACAATTTATTGAAAGGCAGACTGCCAAAGAATTAATTGACTCAGTAGATATTGTTTTAGTTGCTCCAAGACATTTGTTTAGAGTGCCTTATTCTTTGCATGAAAAAACAGCTCTTGCTTCAATTGTAATTGAAAAAGAAGAAATAAAGAATTTTCAGCCACAAATGGCAGACCCTTTAAAATTAAAAATAAAAAACTTTATTCCTAATTCAGAAGAAGGAGAAGCAAGAGAGTTATTAATACAAGCAATAGATTGGGCAAAAAGAAAAAATAAAATAGAGAAAAAATTTACAGGAAATTCAATTGATATTAAAAATCTGACTTTTGATGAATCTATGTTTCCAGATTGTATTAAAAAAATTTTAGCAGGAATAAAGCAAGATGGAAGGAAAAGAGCATTATTTATCTTACTTTCATTTTTTTCAAGTTTAAATTTTCCTCAGGAATATATTGAAGAAAAACTTGAAGAGTGGAACAAAAAAAATTACAAGAAATTAGAAGAAGGATACATAAGAAGCCAGATTTCATGGTTTTCCAAAAATAAAATAATGCCTCCAAATTGCGATAAGTCTTATTACAAAGAATTAGGAATTCAGTGCTCATGCCAAAATGTAAAAAATCCAATAAATTATACAATAAAAAAAGCAATGAGCAAAAAAGGAAATTTCAAAAATGCTTGAAATTTCCTTTGTCCTTCGGGGTTGTAAAAAGTTTTGCTCTTATTAAAGCTTCAAATTTATCCGCTTATCATTTTCGCGAATTTCTTGATAAACTTGGTTTATCTCCTCATACATTGCTTTTCTTTCTGGGCTAATTCTTCCGTTCATCGCAGCAAGAGCCCCACCATTTCCAACTGGCTGATACCGGGAAAAAGCTATTGTTCTTGCAATGTCTTTCCTTGCATAATCTTCTCTAGTGATATCTGCTGTAGTTATGACACCTAGCGATATAATTCCTGCAATGATAGGCAAATAAAGGAAGGCTATTTCATCCATCAATTTTCTTTCCATTTTGTTTTGTCTCCATAAATTTAGTTAATCTCTTTAAAGAAAAAGGGGTTATATCTATTTGGTTCAATTATTATTAAACCAAAAGGTTTAAATATAAAATAATACTTTATAGTTTAATGGTATTAAAAATAATGCTCCCATTTGGAACAAAAGAGAATGTTAAAGATATAGTTTTTACTATCCTGACTAAAGAATACCCTTTAAGAATAATTGATTTAATGAATTTTATCAGGAAAAGATATGGCAAATCTGTGACATTCCAAGCAGTAAGAAAAGCAGTATTGCAACTTAAAGAAGAAAATGTTTTAATCCAGAAAGATAATAAATTTTCTATTAATAAAGAGTGGGTTCTTGAAAGCAAGAAATTATTGGATA
This sequence comes from Nanobdellota archaeon, assembly GCA_030647965.1. Taxonomy (GTDB): domain Archaea; phylum Nanobdellota; class Nanobdellia; order Pacearchaeales; family GW2011-AR1; genus JAUSIT01. The sequence continues at coordinate 12,871 of JAUSIT010000011.1, forward strand.
ATCTTTACGGAGATTTAATAAAAGAAAAAGCTATTTCAAAGAGTATTGATTCTATAAAAGGGGACATTTCTGTTTTCACTTTTGAATCTTTAAATGATATGATGAAGTTCTGGCAGGAAATTATTGATAAATGGTTTGATAATCTTGAAAAAGGAAGTTATAATGTTAATGTTTATCAGGCCGCACATGTTTGGGAGGGCTTGCTTCATTTAGAAAGAGAAAAAGAATTAATGAGTCAGTTAAAGAAAAAAAGAATTAAATCATTTATTGTAAGTACTGGTAAAACAATACTTGACAAAAATATCAAAAAGTTTTATGAAAGCATAGGAGTAAAATTTTATATCTCTCCTTCAAGTTCATCCTTTGATAGAAGTTATTATATTGGAACATATGGAGAAATGATAATCCAGACACAATATCCCATTAAATTGGTGAAAGCATTAGACTCTTTTTTTAAGAAGAACAAAACTATAAAGACATTGGATTTAGGAGAACTTTCAAACATAGTAAATATGAAATTAGAAATAAAATTAACACTCATTAAAAATCTGGCAATGGCAAAACAAATTAACAAATCAATTCTATCACAGACTGAATAAACTGTCTGTTTAATATTTCATCAAAGTTGCAAATTATTGCAGGGCAATTCAGTTTCAAAACCTAAATAATCAAAAATTATAGAAACCTTAATAAATCCCATTAACAATAAATACATATGAGAAAAAAAGTAGGTGAATTAATTCTGATATTTGCTTTAATTTTATTTTCATTTTCATTTGTAATCGCAGCAGATAGTTCTTCAAATCAAAATAAAACTAATAAAGCATATTCTTGTTTAGAATCTAAAGTAATTGGAAAGTGTTCTTCTTTGTCAATTCCTGAAATTGCTTTTACTATTTTAGCTTCTCCTGCAAAAAATGTTAGTGATGAATGCAAAAAAGCATTAATTGATAAAAAAGCAACTGAAAATTGCTGGCCAAAAGGAAATTGTAATGTTAAAGAAACAGCATTGGCAATTCTTGCATTAAATAGTTTAGGGGCAGATACAAAAGATGCTGAAAAATGGCTTTTATCTAAAAATAAAACCGCAACAGATTTAATTTGGTATTTACAGCAAGATTCAAATGAAGCAGCTTCTTGCACAGTTTCTTATAATTCCAACAGCTATCAAATAAATATTGCAAGCAATAAAAAAATTTCTGGTTCTGCAGGAGATTGTTTAACTACTGCTCAATCTGGTTTTTGGCTTCAGGTTGCTCCAAATTGTTATGATCAAGAATTTTCTGTTTCATGCGATAAAAAATTTATTTCAACATTATTATATAAACAACAAAACTCAAATACCTTGCATGTTTTAGAAGGCACTAAATCTGCAGAAGATTTTGGAACAATTAATTTGAAAATAAATGCAAAATGTTTAAGTGCTTCTTCTGAATGCAATTTTGAAGAAAATGTCTGGGCCTCTCTTGCTTTGCAAAAAACTAATCATAATATTGATGAATTTACCCCTTACTTAGTTGCATCAGCAGATTCTAATCAGAGATTTTTGCCAAATGCTTTTATTTATATGCTGACTAATGAAAATAGCTATGCAGAAGATTTAATAAAAGAACAGCAAGTTGGAAATTACTGGCAGGCAGAATCATCAGCATATAATAAATATTATGATAGTGCTTTGGCATTAATTGCATTAAAACAATCTTCATCAGATAAAATAACCAAAGCAAGAAGCTGGGCTTTATTTATACAAAATACAAATGGGTGCTGGCAAGATTCAATAAGGGACACAGCAATTATGTTATGGGCGTTAGGGGGAAGAACATCAACATTTGATCCAAGTACTGGAACAACAACATGTAGTGAAGGAAATTTCTTTTGTGTTCCAACTGCAGATTGTTCAGCAGAAGAAACTCTTTCAAATTATTTTTGTTCTGGATTAAGCACAGTATGCTGTAAAACAGAAAAGTTACAAACTTGTTCTGCATTAAGTGGAATAAAATGCGGTACAGGAAAAGTTTGCCAAGGACTTACAAAAAAAGCTTTAGATGTTGATTCTTGCTGTTTAGGAGATTGCGGAGAGCCTGCAACAGAATGTGAAGCAAATGGAAATATTTGCAGAACATCTTGCTCTGTAAATCAGCAAAAAACAACAGACGCATGCACAGGAACTCAAGTTTGTTGCAAAGCAATAGAAGCTCCAACACCAACTAAAACCTGGATTTATATTTTAATTGCAGGAATAATTATTGTTGCAGGAATTATAATATTTTTATTAAGAGACAAGATAAAATTAGCATTATTTAAATCAAAATCAAAATTTAAAGAAGAAGGCAAGGGCAAATCATCCCCCTCATCTTCACCTCCAGGATTTCCTCCAAGACCAGGATTCCCCCCAATAAGAAGACCAATGCCTCCAATGCAAATGAGACGACCTATTGCAAGACCTGCTCCAGCAAGAAAAGATGTAAGGATGGATGATACTTTTAAGAAATTACGAGAGATGACTAGATAGTTAATACACGTAAAAATCTACAACATTTATGTTGTAGTAATTATTTGTTTAGGTAGATTTTTCCGGTTCTCACAAAACCACGAACAAAAAAACTTTTGCTCTTATCTTTTGCGTTCCAATTATAAGAACAAAACTTTTTCCCCCACTTTTAAGTGGGGGTAAAAACCCATCAGGGTTTTGTGATTTCTAAAAAACTAAAGAGATATTATTCACTGCAAAATAAATTGATGAAGATTACTTTTAGTTAATAAATAATTTGAGCCGATAGGCGATTTCGTATAGGAACGAAGTGCAATATATTGCAAGGCAATCCGATAAACTTTATTAACTAATATTTCTTTTAGTAGATATGAATAAAAATAAATTATTTTCAATTTTAATTTTCATAGAATCTTTTTTTATATTCTTTTTAATAGGACTTTTTTTACTTGAATCTTCTTTCAAGATTCTTTTATATCCTATGGATTTAACAGCTAACCATATTCTTTTTAATGAAATTTTTCTTTGGCTAATTTCTCTTATTGTTTTTAGTTCTTCTATTTTTGGATTTTATGCAGGGAGTAAATTATGGAAGGGGAAAGAAAAATCCAATAAATTAACAATAATATTTTTATTAATAATTGGGTTTGGATTTTTAACTATTTCGTTTTTAATGAATCCTGGTTTTGATTTTATCAAACAGGTTAAGTTTATTGCAGTTTTTATGATTATATTAAATGCTATTCTAGCAATATATCTTTTCAAAACTAATCAATAACTTTTTATATCTTAAACAATTTAAAAACATATGAAAAAAGAGTTAGCATTTATTTGTATATTTCTCTTTAGTATTTTCTTTCTAAGCTTTGCATCTGCAATTCCTTCAATTTCCCTGAATAAAGATAGCTATCAGCCAGGCGAAACAATCCTTGGCGAAATCTTGGCAGTGGGAAACATAGAAAAAACAATTTCTTTGAATGATATTCAATTTTTAGATTACAGGGACAAACAAGTATTTTTTGATTATGATCTTGTTTTTTACAATGACAAATATATTTTTTATGCCTATGCTACAAAAGAAGGTAATTTTACAATAAAAATTAATAATATTTTATACAATGACGGCACACTAAAATCAATAAATCTTGAAAAAAAATTTGAAGTAAAAATTACAAATAATTCTGAAATTTTATCAATAGAACCTGGTTTTGTTTTTACTTCAAATAAAGAAACAACATTAACCCTATCAAACAAAGGAAGTTCTAATCTCAATATTTCTTATTCTTATTTAGCTTCAAAATCTTCAAATACTATTTTTTTAATCCCAGGAGATTCAAAAAAAATCTCAATAAATCCTATTGCTGAACTTTCATATGAAACACTTTCTTTTTCAAAAGAAAATTTTAGTATTCCAGTAATCTATGTTCCTTTAGATTTAATCAATTTAACATTAGAAAATTCATCAGAGATTATTAATGGTTCATCCAATAGTTCTGTTAATCAGACAAAAGTTTATGTTTATCCTAAAAATGGAACAAATGAATCAATAGAAATCACAAAAACTCCATGTTCTGAACTAAATGGAAAAATTTGCTCTTCAAATGAAAAGTGTAACGGAGAATTACCATTTACTTCTGACGGTTATTGTTGTTTAGGAACATGTGACTTAATTATCATTGAAGAAACCAGCACAACTTCAAAAGTTATCTGGGGAATTTTAATTTTAGTATTTCTTGGTGTTGCTGGATTTTTTATTTATAAAAAAGTTAAAAAAACAAAGCCTGCAAATCCTGAAGAAGTAATAGATAAAAAATCAAAAGCATATGAAAAAAGAATTTCTGGTGGGCTGACTAAGAACTAAATAGAAAATATAGCACTTCGTTAAAATACTAAGTCGCTTAGCAGCTCCTATTTATTAATTATAAAGAATTTCATTAGCTTTTTTAGTGTAGTTAAGTTGAACAAGATATTTTACTCTACCTCTAATCTAACAAAAAATTTCACTCTTACAATATATAACCTAAAGATACAAGAGTAAAATTTTTTCCTGCACTTACAGCATTAACTAATAGTAAATCTCCGCTAGATGATTCCATAAATTATTGCGAAGCAACAATATTTTTTCCTTTCTTTTTCTTAACAGGTTTTTCTTCTTTAACTTCTGCCTTTTGTTCAATTTGCGTAGCATTTGCACTTGCTACGAGAGCATTATTTAAAAATTGCTTTTCCATTATCTGGAGTTTTGCACTAAGCTGATTTGATTGAAGTTGCATAATTTTTACAATTTCATCATATTTATGCAATCTGCCAGATAAATCATTTAAAAATCCATTAACTTCTGAAAGATTCAAATTAAGTTCATCTGGTTCTATAATTTCAATAGAAGAAGGCATGTAATCAAATATAATTTCCATCATTTTATACAAATTTTCTACCCTTAAGTCAATTTCTGCAAAACAAGTATGAGCTTCTTCCTCTTGGTTTTCTAATTTTTTTGGTTCATGTACTGTTTGAGATAAAACCTGAACTCCTTTAGCATTTTTTAGCTGTTCAACATGATTTGTTAAAAATTCATGAATATATTCAGGAGGTCTTCCCAGTGCTTCTAAAATAATTATTGCTCTGACTTTTTTATCTTCCATTTTATTTTTTAATTAATACCCAAAATATAATTAAAACAAGAAATCCTGCAAAAAAATAAATTGCATAATCCTTGATTGTTTCATTTTTTGAGTAGTATATTTCTTTAATTTCTTGCTGGGGATTTAAGTTTATAATGTTTTTGGTGTTTTCAGTATAATTAAAAAAATTATTTTCATAATTCCCAGTATTATCCAAATTCACTTCTTTTTTAATTTCTGTTTCTTCTTCACTTTTAGAGGTTTCTTCATTAGTATTTATTGTATTTGAGGTTATTGTATTTTGATTATTTTCAGAACCAATATTTGTGTTTGCATTTTCATTAGTATTGGTATCTTCTTCAATTACTTCTTCTTCATGGTCATTGGTATTAGTATTTTCATTATTATTCCCAATAACACACGCAAGTCCTTGTTGTTTTATTTTATTTAGTGTTGCATTTTTTATACCACTTACTTTTGTTAGACTATCCACTGAATCAAAAGGACGAGAATTAATTATTTTTTCTGCAGTAGGAATGCCCACTCCAATTATTTTATCAAGTTCTTCAATAGAAGCAGAGTTTATATCTATCTGCGTTGAATTGCATTCTGCAGAAACATTTACAATCATCAATGCTACTAAAATAACTAATAGCCATAGTTTCATAAAATAATCAAGAATAATTAATATATATCTTTTATTGTGTTAAAAAGTTTTGTTTTATAATATGCTTCGCAAAAAATTTTGCTCTTGCAATAGACAATTAAGATATAAAGGGTAAAATTTTTTAAGATTACTAGCAATTAATCGATAGTTAGGAGCTGCTAAGCGACTTAGTATTTTAACGAAGTGCTATTGTTAAAGTTTATTCAAAAAATTGTGCAAATCTCTGCCCTTTTTCTCTTGCTTTTTCTAAAGTTATAACCCAATTTTTTCCAGAATCTTCTAATTCTTTTGGGCTAATAAAAAACCATCCTTCTCTGTTAAATCTTAATGCAACAACTGGCGTTAAGCCGAATATCTCTGCAAATACTATAAACTCTTCAATTTGTTCTTTAGTAATATATTTTACTGGCTTTTTGCTTGATTTTACTTCAATAGTGTATTTTTTCCCTTTTTTACCTGCAATTAAATCACAAGAAGTATTTTCCATTGTTCCACTTCCTGCAACCCTTACTGCACGATAGTTATTAGAAATAAACATCTGGTATAATTCTCTTTCTGCCTTAGAACCTTTAGCTTTATTACTCATCTATTTTCCTCTTTTTATCTAATGTAATCAACAATATGAATATTTATAAAGATTAATCCTGCCTTTTTAAGTTATGCCTACCAATGCAGATTTAATTAGAAAACAAGGAAATAAAGCTGTTGGACAAGATGCTTATTTAATGATGATTCTCGGCCCAGAAGGAATGGTATTTCAAAAAGAACTATCTTTTGAATTTATGAATAATTTTAAAAAAAGACCTAATCTATTAAGTTTAGAAAACAAGGTTTTTTCTGAAGTTCAATTTAAAGATATCTCTAAAGATAATCAAAATGTTTTAGAATTAATCGATTATCCTGCAAAATATGAAGAAATGGCACATAATTATCATAAATTAAGGGAAGAAAATTTTATGCTTAAAACAAAATCAATGGGTTATGGAAAACATATGGATTTATATTCTTCTTATTTAAAAAAATCAGAAAATAATGAAAATCAATTTGTTGGAGAAATTGCAAAAATGCTTTCAGGAAATTATCGTGGCACAATTGAGAATGTGAAAAATAATCAAGAAGGAGATAAAGATTCCCCTTATTTATGGAAATGGGATGATAGGATTAATGCAGTAAAACAATTTTATAAAATGAATCAAGATAAAAGTCAAGACAAAGAAAAAATAGATATATTGTTCAGTATACTCTGTAAAAATAAATATGCTTCAAAAAAATATTCTGATAAAATTAGTGAATTAAAAGAATTATTTAACTCTTAAAAAATGGCTAAACAAATAAAAGTAATTTATTTTGATAGTACAGATATTGCTAAAGATTATAGGCCAATGACTTATTTTGAGTTTTTGAAAAATATTAAAAAAACCTCTAAAGATAATTTTAATTGCGACGATTTAACTAAAAAAATAACCGACTATAATCCTGTGAGATCTATAAAACCTCAATTTCAAGAAAAAAGAATTACCCAAAGACAATTAACTCGGGGATTTAGTAATAATATTCAAATTCAAGATGTAGATAAAGAAGAACTTCCTAAAATGCCGCCATGGGAATTAATGGAATATGGGCTAGGGATTGCTGGACATTTAGGAGATACTTTTTGCATGAGGTCAGGGTATAAACTAACAAAAGAAGATGCCATTGCTAAATTAATTAATTCTGCATTAAAAGTAAATGCAGACGCAATAGTTTTAGATAACAAATTATCTTGTCAAAATGAAAAAGGATATAATCTCATCGGAATTTTCTATATCAAAAATAAGTTTTAGTTAGATTATAATTTCTTAAAAAATAAATTAATTTAAATTAAAACCTATTCAATCAATTCTAAACAATAAAAAGCTTTTTAAATAGGGTTTAAATAATTAAATTATGTTTGTCGCAAAAAAACTTTTTTTAACAAAAGGCGTCGGTGTTCATAAGGATAGATTAGCATCTTTCGAGCTTGCTTTAAGAAATGCAGGTATAGAAAAATGCAATTTAGTATATGTTTCAAGCATTTTTCCTCCACATTGTAAAATAATTTCTAAAGAAGAAGGAATGAAACTATTAAAACCTGGTCAGATAACTTTTTGTGTTATGGCAAGAACAGAAACAAGCGAACCAAATAGATTAGCAGGTTCTGCAATAGGAATTGCTTTGCCTAAAGATGAAGGCCAGTATGGATATTTATCAGAACATCATTCTTTTGGAGAAACAGCAAAAAAAGTAAGTGATTATGCAGAAGATTTAGCTGCAACAATGCTTGCAACAACATTAGGTGTTGAATTTGACCCAGATAAAGCATGGGATGAAAGAAAACAAACTTATCAGGCAAGCGGGCATATTTTCAAGACAAATGCAATATGCCAGACAGCAGAAGGAAACAAAGACGGAATGTGGACAACAGTAATTTCTGCAGCAGTTTTTGTTGAGGACGAGTAAATTTAGCAATACTTAAAAATAAGGATTTCTTGTGTTTTTTATTAAGAGGCAAAATGATTTTAGAAAGAGATAATAATATTATTCTTTTGGGAGTAATTTTTTTATTTGCAATAGTTATTGCTAACAGCTTTTTTATCTATACTTTGTCTGAAAAAACAAATACTAATTATATTTTATTAAATCAAAAAATAGACACAAACCAGTTAGATAATCAAGATAAAATTAATGAACTTTCAACAAATATTATCCAACTAAAAGATAAAGTAGGTAGTTTAGATACAAGTCTTGATGAATTAAAAGCATCAACAAGTGCAGACTTTTCAGGAATAATTGAAAATTCAGTAAAATCTATTGTTACAATAAGAACAGATGTTGCACAAGGAACAGGTTTTATTATAACTAATAATGGTTATGTAATTACAAATGCACATGTTTTAGCAGGAGGCCATAATATTCAAGCACTAACTTCTAATCAAGAAGAAATAAATGCAAAATATATAGGCTATGATTCAAATTTAGATGTTGCTTTGCTTAAAATTCCAGGAGATTACACTCCTTTGATGTTAGGTAATTCAAATAATATTCAAATAGGAGAAAAAGTTATTGCAATAGGAAATCCTCTAGGTCTTCAGTTTTCTGCTTCAGAAGGAATTGTATCTGCAGTTCATAGAACTGGTTCAAATAATCTGCCTGCTTATATTCAAACAGATGCTGCTTTAAATCCAGGAAATTCTGGCGGGCCTTTAATAAATACTGAAGGGGAGGCAATTGGCATGAATAATTTTAAAATAGGCGAAGGAGAAAATCTTGGCTTTGCAATAGAATCTAATTACATTAAAGATTCTGTTAATAGGATTTCTAGGTTAACTTTAAATCAAACTTTATTGGCTTAATTTATAATTTCTCATTAAATTCTAGAATCTCTTTTTCAATTGATTTTGGATTATTTAATGTGAGTATATGATTTGCATGAGGAATAATAACTAATTTTGAATTTTTTATTAATTTGTGGATTTGCTTTGCTTTTTTTACATCAAATACAGAATCATCTTCTCCTTCAAGTATAAGGACTTTTTGTTTTATGGTTTTTATTATCTCCCCACCATCAAATCCAGCTAATTTTTTTAAAGTTAGTATCCAGGCCCTCAATGAAGTATGTATAATGTCTGAATAAATTCTAAAAACATTCCAATCACCTTTTCCAATAAAAGGACTATAATCTCTATATTTTATTTTTTGCTTGGAATTTTCTATTTCTAATTCATTAGTTAACCATTTTACAAAAATTTTATTTTCATTAAAAAAAGATTTTAGTATTGATTGAGGTTTTGCAGTTGTGCTTATTAATACATAAGATTTGGCTAGTTTTGGGTGTAATTTATGAAAAAGAATTGTAACCATGCCCCCAAAGCAATGCCCTATTAAAACAAATTCTGGAATCTTTTCTTTTTTTATTATAGGATATATATCTTTTGCGAAATTTTCTAATTTATATCCTTTTGAAAATTCAGGTTTGTCAGATTTACCATGGCCCCTAATATCTATTGCAATTGTAGGAATTCCTTTTTTATGAAAAAAAGCTCTTTCTTTTTTCCAGCAAGACAAATCTCCTCCAAGCCCATGAATAAAAACTAAAAATCTTTTCTTATTTTTTATTCTAAATATATCATAATTAATTCTCACCCCATCAAAAGATTTTATGTTTTTTTGCATTTTTGTAAACAATTTCAATTAATTTTTTTATAGAACTTTATTGTTTTTAGACATAATAAATATATCTAGATATCATAATCCTGATTTTTTATTCTTTCAACTTCTATTTTTTCAATTTCAGGATAGTATTTAATAATTGCAATAAGTTGCCCATCATATATATTATTAGGACTAGGACTATGTTCTTTATTAGGAATTGATTGTAAGGATAAAAATCTTTCAAATTGCCTATTTGCCCTATAAATATTGCCCATATCTTATTAAGAAAATTAAAGTTTATAAATATTTCACAAGTCTCGTGCTTTTATTCTTTGGCATTTTATTTAATTGTTTTTTTAATTTTAATGTTTATGTCTGAAATTAAAACCCAATTCTTTAGAATTGGGTCGTAAGCTTACTTGTTTTAATTTCGGAGCATCCTAAAAACAAGGGGCTTTACAAAAAAAGTTTTGCTCTTTTCTTTTTACGTTTCTATTAAAAGAGCAAAACTTTTTCCACACCTTTTAAGGTGTGATGCCCCCTTGTTTTTTTGATATCCAAAAATTTTATCATAATCTCTATGGTTAAATATATCCATTACAAAAGTAATTATTTCTACTTCATTTCCAGTTATTGTATAAGTCATTCTCCATCTATCAGCTAATTCAATTCTCCAAACATTATCTGCATCAAATTTTTGTATATATTTTCCAGGGATTAATTTTTTTGGAACTTGATCTCCTGCAAAAGGATTTTGTTTTAATAAATCTCTAGCCCTATTTATACTTCTTAACAAAGTTTGATGAAAAGAACTTTCTATACCTTTTAATCTTTCTTCACCAACTATCTTATTTAATTCTTGATAAACTTTATCTGCTTCTTCAGATAATTTTACTTTTATTTCTTTACGATTAAACATTATATCTCCCTTGCTTTTTCAATTGCTTTTCTTAATTTTGGGCTTGGGTTATAAATCCATAATATTCCCTTATGACTATCTATAATCATTCCTCTTTCTTCTAAATACCTTAAAATTAAATTTAGAGTTTGATGCATAATTTGTACAGGAAGCCTTCTTTTCAATTCTTCTCTGTCAATCATAGTGTCTGCTTCTTTCAAAGCTTTTTCTATCATTAACATAGTTCTTAAGCTCGGATAATGGATTATGTTCTTATCTTTATATATTTCCATATTAATCTATATATAAGTTTATATATAAATCTTTTGTTTAAGAAGAGTTTGATATATTTTTAAGGTTATAGATCTCGTGCAAAAAGAGTTCTTCTTTGATTTTCTTTTGCTCTTTTTTCAGCTTTTTTTATTAAATCTTCTGTATTTTTCTCAAGCTCTCTTTCAAATTCTTCAGAAACACTTAATTCAGTTATTTCTCTTATTTTGCTTTTGTTTATCAGGCTCATTTTGTTTTTCCTTTTCTTCCACTTCTGGCTTCATAAATGGGAATAATATAATATCTCTGATTGAATCCTGGCCTGTTAAAAACATAATCATTCTATCAACACCCAAGCCAATTCCACCTGTTGGAGGCATTCCAACTTCAATTGCATTTATGAAATCTTCATCATAAGGATTTGCTTCTTCATTTCCTTTTTTCAAAGTTTTTTGCTGTTCTTCTAAAAGTTTTTTTTGCAATACAGGGTCATTTAATTCAGAATAAGCATTTCCTAATTCTGCGCCCATGCAAAATGGCTCAAATCTTTCAATTAATTCGCATGATTTATCATTTCTATGTAATTTGCATAAAGGTGTTGTTTCTAAAGGATGATCTATAATAAAAGTTGGTTGTTCAATTTTATCTTCGCAAAAATGTTCAAAAATTGCTTGAGTTGCCCAGCCTTTACCTTCACCCTTGCATTCAATATTATTTTTCTTAATAAAAGAACAAAGTTCTTTTTCACTCATTTTATCTACATCAATTTCTGCAAATTTTTTAATTGCATCTTTCATGGTCATTCTTTTCCATGGCTTTTTAAAATCAACGATTTTTCCTCTAAATTCCATTTTCGTTGAACCATTAACTTTTTTTGCAACATATTCATAAACATCTTCAAATAATTCCATCATATCATTATAATCTGCATAAGCTTGATAAATTTCCATCATTGTAAATTCAGGATTATGCCATCTGTCAATTCCTTCATTTCTAAAATTTCTTGCAATTGTAAAAACTTTTTCATAGCCACCAACAATTAATCTTTTCAAATATAATTCAGGAGAAATTGCCAAAAATAATTCAATATCTAATGCATTAAGATAAGTTTTAAATGGTTTTGCACTTGCCCCGCCATAAATTGTTTGTAAATAAGGAGTTTCAACTTCATTAAATCCTTTTGATTTTAAAAATTCCCTAATAGCATCAATAATTTTTTCTCTTTTTTCAAAAACTTCCCTTATTTCAGGATTCATTAATAAATCCAAATATCTTTTTCTATATCTTTCTTCTTTATCTTGAAGTCCATGAAATTTTTCAGGCATTGGTTTTAATGATTTTGTTAAGATTTCAATATTTTCTGCTAAAATACTTAATTCTCCTCTTTTAGTTCTGAAAACTTTTCCAGAAACACCTATAAAATCTCCTGAATCAACAAATTTCTTAAATAATTCCATTTGTTTTTCAGAAGTTTTTTTATCTTGCAATACAACCTGTATTGTTCCTGTTGAATCTCTTAGAACAGCAAAAATTAATTTTCCTAAATCTCTAATGGACATTATTCTTCCTGCACTAACTGCTTTTTTCCCAAACTTTTCATTTTCAAGTTTTTTATATTCTTTCTGCAAATCAGCACAAAAATCTTTTTTATCAAATTTATAAGCATAAGGATTTATTCCTAATTTTCTCATTTCTTCAATTTTTTTCAGTCTTTCATTAACAATTTCTTCTTCTCTGCCCATTAAAACCTCAAAATTTTAAATTCTTTAAAATCACCTTCATACTTTCTTTCTTCTACTTTTACATTTTTTATCTGCGAATTTTTTGGCCCTTGTTTGCATAACTCAATCATTTTTAAAATATCATTTGTTTCGCCTTCAGTTATTATCTCAACATTTCCATTATCCAAGTTTCTTACAAAACCCCTTAAGTTTAATTTAATAGCATTATCTGCTATAAACTGCCTAAAAAATATTCCTTGGACAGTCCCAGTAATTTCAATTTTTACAGCCCTTTTCATAAAATGAAGATATTTTGTTAATTTTTATACTTAACTGTTTAAAACTGTTGAAAAGGAAATAATTATGCTTTGCAAAATATATGGAATCTCCTGGCGGAGATTTACGATTAATTAACAGTCAGGAGTTGCAAAAAGTTTTGCTTTTTTATTTTGCGTTACTTATTGTAAGAGCAAAACTTTTTCTAGACGACTTAATATCCCCACAAAGTGCAAATTATAAGAGGTTATATCCCAAAAGTTTTTTCAAACTCTTTCATCTGGGCATATTTAACTGCAAAATCTCTTCCTTTTTTTGTTATTTGGAGCAAAGCCTTTGCTTCAGAAAGATTATCTTCAATTAGCTTATTTTTTATTAATTCATTTAAGTATAACTTCATCTGATTATGCGAGAGATTTGCTTTATACATAAGATGGGTCTTTTTAATCTTCCCGCCTTTTTCTTGTATAATTCTCAAAATATCAGATATTATGTCTGACCTGTTTCTTTTTCTTTCCATATTCTAAAATCTTTACTATTAAAATTAGCAAAATCACATAACTTATTAATTGTATTGTTTGTGCGATTGCATATAAAATAGCAATATGGGAAAGAATAAATATGATTTGGCTTAATGATAACATTGCAAATGCAATCAATAAAGTTTTAGTGTTGCCTGATTTATTTTTTTGATATAAATCTTGATAGTTACCAATTATTAATATTAATAGCAAAAGAGCAGTAATATGGAAAAGATAAAAAAAGAAATTACCAAATAAAGCAGAAATAATCAAGAAATAAAATACAAGGAAAAAATCACTTGTAATTCCTTTTTTTGTAGGAATTTTATAAATAATATATAATCCCATTAAAGTAAATAATTTATGAAGAAAAAATCCAATATAATAAAAAATATCGACTGATTTTACAACATTATATGTTACAACCATGTGACCAATGTTTTGTGTAAAGCTAGTATCATAATATAACACTAATTTTGTAAGAATTGTAAAAATTTCTGCAAGAGCAATTGCAAAAAATCCTAAACCAATATATAATGAATTTTTATTTTTGCTTAATCTGTAATTTTTTAAGCATAAAATAAAAAATAAAAATAAAATCATAAAACTAAATATCTCAATTAATACATCTATTCCAAGAAACCAATCAGGTGTTAATGCTATCTTCATCGAGGATATTAGCTAAAATTCGTTTAAAAAGCTTGTGAAACTCGTTTCTATACTTAAATTCTGTATGATTTTTTCACAACTGATTTATAAGGGATTTTCTTGAATTTTTTATGAAAGGAGGTGAAAAAATGAAACAATATTTAATAACTAATGAAAAAATACCTTATAACTTAAAGAAAGAATTTGCAACATTATATCAAATGGGCTTGCAGGATTATGAAATAAGCTATTTGCTTTATTTAAAGACAAAAAAACAGGCAAGAGCTAAATGGAGATAATTATTAATTAATTTTCAATTTGCCGGTCAACTTCATTATTAATAATGGTAATGGTTTGGCTGGCAAAATATGTTTTTTTACCTATAGAAATTTTTTCAATATTTTTAATAAATTTTTCTTTATCTTTTGGAAATCCCTGATGATCCCCAATTATAAAAACTTCATTGCCCTTGAATTTTAATTTTCTAATATCTTCTCCTTTTTTGCTTAAAATAAAAACATTTTTTCCTTCCTTGTCTAATTCTTTAATAAGTACTTCAAAACCTTTTTTTTCAATAAAGCAGCCAGGAAATATTTTCCTAAGCCCATCTTTTGAATCTTTTGGCAGTTTATACAACATTCTTTTTATCAAGCCGCCTATATCTTTTTTTGAAATTGGCATTTCTTTATCATATTCAAATATTAAATGTGCAGGGGGATTTGGCTGGCCTTCAAAAATTAAATGCAATTTTACATCATCTCTTATTGCATGTGAAAGAAAAAATACAGATATAACTACATTGCATGCAATATCCATTCTTCCTGCTTTCATTAAATTAGATAAATCAAAATTTCCAGTCGTTATGGCTTCTTTTGAATAATAAATAAATTCTCTCATGAAAATATTAACCTAACCTGGTTTTTAAAATATCTTTTTGCTTAGTCTGCACCTTCTGGCAAATCTTCATCAGAAACATTATATCCTCTTTGTGCTTGTTCAAGTTCTTTTTTAACATTATTGACTTCTTGCTTAATTTGTTCATATTCTCCATCTATTGCTTCAGCAGAATTAGGTAATTCTTCATATTCTGCATAAACTACATTTGAAGGCGCTGGGGGATTTTTTAATTGAAAAGTAGATGTTTTTGCAATTCCTGCAGCAATACCTTCTATTTTATATGGAACTTCTTGTTGGCTTTTTTCATATATATCTCTATTTCGGCCCCACATTTTTTCTTTTTCTACAGGATATAATTTATCACTAATTGTTTCCATTAAATTATAAAAAACTTCAGAGCTTGAACTTTTTTGATAAGGATAATAATCATGGTATGATGAATAACTACTAACTATTTCATTAAAATAATCTTCTGAAATTGGATCTAACAAATCATTTAAAATTTGCCATCTTGTTTTTTTATTCTTTTTCTCTATTTTTGCAGAAGGAATTTTGTTGTCTGTTGCTTCAGTTCCTGCAGTTTCTCCACCAAACTCTTTAGATTCTGGATTTTTGTAAGAATAATAACTATATTGGTTTTTTATTTTATTTAACATAATACACACAATCAAATCATTATCAATTATTCCAACTTCATGTTGGTCATTTCCTGCTTTTATATCTGAAATAAATCCCACTTTTGCACGAATTATTTTATCCCTGAAAATTCCTTTGTTTAAATAAGAGGGTTTTGTATATGTAAAAAATGTTTGAGCCATTATTCTTACATTGTTAGAAAGTTCTGAAAAATTTTCATCATAAATATGTCTCATGATTTTTACCATATCTGCAGGACATGTTAAATTGCTTCCATCTGGATTAAATTCATTTGTAATTTTTGGCACATTTGGGCAAAGAAGATGAGAAAACATTGTTTTTTCAAGGCCTAAATTCTTTATTGAATTATTCAGTGTTTCTATCCCGATTTTATCAACTAAAATATTTGTAGCTTCATTGTCTGATTCAACAAGCATGTAAAAAATTAAATCATCTACACTTATCTCCTGATTATTTGGAAGCATAGAAGTAAAGTCATATGTTTCAAGCATATATTTATGATTAGTTTTCAAAAATGTTGTAAGGGATAATTTTTTTCTATCAATTTCTTGCAATGTAGCAATCATTACAGGAACTTTAATAATTGATGCAGACCATCCAGGATCATATGCATTTACATTTGCTTCAAGCCCGTCACTTATTCTGTATAAACTTATTTTTGTTTCTGCATCAAAATCTTTTTTTATATTTTCAATTGTAGATCTTAATTTTTCTTCAAGTGTTTTTTCTTGTGGTTTGTAAAAGCTCATTTTTATAGTTTATCTTTGATTAATTTTTTTAATTTAGCAGGATTTAGCAATAATCTGTAATTTTCTATTGATTTTCTGTTATTATAATCAAATTTTGGAGCAGAATTGCATTTGATTTCATAGGATAACTCTTTGCCTTTATAAACTTTAATTTTATCTTTAATAAAAGCAATGTTTTCAGAAGTTATAATCTCGTCTGTTTTATCTCCATCAATATCTAAAAACATGAAGTCCTCAAAAACACCTTTAGGGGTTATAACTGTTTCGAAATTTTTATTTGCAATTTTTAAATTATATAAATAATCTGTTGCACATAAAGTTCCTGAATTTCTTTGATTGCTCCAAATGGGCTTAATACTTCCTAGCTTACTAAGATTATTCCTGTTCGTTCCCATTTGGAGGCTTAAAGAATCCCCAACAGCTTGCCGTGATTGGGATTCTTTATTTCCAGACCTATAAACAATTCGTGTTTTTTCATGCCAGCTAAATTTTTCAAATTTTTTTGTCAGTATTTCTAAAATATCTCCAGCATTTTCAGTTTTAGCATTAATATCCCCTATTAAAAATTTATTTCCGTTATTTACAACTAATCCTAAATTAGTTCCATTTATATTATATAAAAAATGGTTTCTTGATGAATTAAAATTATATTTTTCTCCATAACTAAGACTTATATTGCCTGTTTCATCTTTTTCAGAAGATAATCTAAATAATTTTTTATCTTTGATAAAATACACTTCGTCCCCTAGCCTAATTATTTTTTCGATCCCATTAATATAACTTGTAATTTTATTTCCTTCTTTCTTCGCAATCATCCCTTGTGAATAATCCACAAAAATATTTTCATTTACAAATTCTGCATTAACATTTTCACTAATAACATTTAATTTTTTCTCTAATCTGGATTGATTTTTGGGATTATCTAAATCAGATAAATCTTTTGGGTCATAATGTCCATCAAGAGAACTATAATCTGTGTCTAAAGCAATTCTTTTTAATTTTTGTAGTGCTTCAAAACTTTCAAATTTATCAACATATCCTGGATGTTCTTTTAAAAAATATAACATTGCTTTTTCAGCTTGAACTGTATCTTGTTTCATTAAATATTCAAATATATGTTTTTGTTCTTTTTTTTCATAACTTTTCATCATTCTTGGTTCAAGGAAATTAAAAGTTCCACATATTATAAGAGCATATAAGCCTAATTTAAGTCCAGATATGCCTGAATTAATAATTGTTCTTTTCTTTTCTATTTTTCTTTTAACTGAAAGTCTGTCAATTATCGATTCCATTTGTATTGCCTCCAGATTTATTTAAAATTAAAAATTCATCTTTCTTTTCAGGCAATAATCTAAAATTTTTATAAAATTGTTCACTACTAAAATAGTTATTTTCATTTCCAGGATATAACCTATTGTCTTTCAAAACATTTTCAATTATTCTTTCAGATTT
Organism: Nanobdellota archaeon; assembly: GCA_030647965.1. GTDB lineage: Archaea > Nanobdellota > Nanobdellia > Pacearchaeales > GW2011-AR1 > JAUSIT01. Next base: position 30,909 of record JAUSIT010000011.1, read on the forward strand.
TGCTTCAATTTGATGATTATGTTTTACATCTGAATAGAATGACGCCCCCCAACCGGAAATTGTAAGAGCAACAGTCAAAGGCCAAACTAATTTTGAAAAAGAGAATTTTTCTTTTAGTTCATCCCCCAATAAATTCCAAAAATTAATTTTTTTATCAATATTTAAAGAATTATCTTTAGATAAATCATATTCTAGGTTTCCTTTAGTTTTTAGAGCATCAAATTCATCTAAGCTAATTTCTAAGGGTCTAATCATATCAAGATTTGCAGGCTTTAATCTTCTTTTTCCATTTCTTAATGTTTCTGCAAAATCATAAATTTCTCTTATTCCTTGTATTTCTCGAAGACCAGCAGTAAAACAATCATCATTATTTTTTTTATTAGCACAATTATTACATTGAAGAGGATAACACTCATATCTTCTTTTGCCAGCATATATCATTTTCTCCCAATCCATAGCAGAAATATCCCTCTTTAATTGTTTTACAATCTCACCCAATAATCTCCCTTCTAAGGGAACTTTTCTTTCTCTTGTTTGTTCTAAAGATGTATGAAGTTCTTTACTAGGTAAATAAGCTCCCTCCTTTTTTTTATTTAAATCTAATAAATAAGAATAATACTTGAACTTGTCAAATTCCAACTGCTTTCTTCCTTCTATAAAATCCTCTAAATTTTGAACTTCTTTTTTAGTTCCTAATGCAGAAACAAATGGCTCAATCCACTTGTAAAACATTTCTAAATATTGCTGTGCCTGAATTTCTTTATCCATTCCCACTAATTTAATAGGGCTATATCTACCATTTGGAAGAAATAATTTTTTAGAAATGCCTATATGAAAATCATCTTCATTTTGAATCTGAGGAAAATTAAACGAATTTTTAGAATTGTATGAATAAGCGCCCAATATTAATCCGAGTGCATTAATCTGCTCTTCATTATTTATAGAATCTCCTAATAATTCAATCCTGGGTGATTTATAACGCATATTTAATCCAACAGATAACGGGGTCAATGCAAATAAATGAAAAGGAATTGAAATTACATTATAAAAAGAATTTTTTTCCTTAGAAAAAATATTTTCTTGGGTTTGCATAAATCTATCTAAACTTAAATTCCAGTGCATTGAATATCCAGTATGCTTTAATTCTGGAATTGATTTTACAACCCTATCTCTTCCAATCATCAACGAATCTGTCAATCTTGTTGCAAATCCTTTATTAATCAAAATCGGGGGAGTTAAAATCTCAAGTTCCTGGCCGTCTATATAAAATCCATTTCCGGTTGTTGTTCGTATAGAACTTGCACTTTTTTTATAATCAGAATCATTCATAAATTTTCCAAAATTAATACTTCTTACTTGATCTACTTCAAAGCTTTTCAATTCATTTTCAATTCCTATATACTTATTTTCCATTTTAGTTTTTCCCCTTCTTCGTTATTTTCTTTTTATTATAACATATTTTATCACATTCTTTGCAAACTATATCTTCTGCTTTTCTATTCTCATTATTATAATAACTGCCAAATCTTCCTAATTGTATTTGACATTCATAATCATTATCAATACCTCTAAAAAAATTTCTTATTTCTTCTTCTGGCAAATCTAAAGAATTATCTTCTGAAAAAGTTCTGTTTTGAGATAAAAATTCTTGAAAATTAGGTAATGCAGGCTTAATTACATCTAAATAAACCCTTTTTAATCCAGGCATTTTTTTATTTAAATCTTCTGCAAATCTATAAACCCCATCTATTTGTCTTATAGTTATTATTTGATGATATCTATCACATCCTGTACAAAATTCTCCGACCCCCAGTTCGAGTGCATCCCAATTTATAGAGTTTATTTTATCTTTCATCTGTTTTACAATCCCCCCCAATAATCTTCCTTCTAATGGGACTTTTCTCTCTCTTGTTTCAGACAATACTGTATTTTTAAAAAGCTCATTTGTCCAATAAATTACATTTTCTTTAAAACCCATTTCGTTTAAACAATCATAATACTTGAATTTATCAAATTCAAGAGGTTTTCTTGCTTCTATAAAATCCTCTAAATTTTGAACTTCTTTTTTAGTTCCTAATGCAGAAACAAATGGCTCAATCCACTTGTAAAACATTTCTAAATATTGCTGTGCCTGAATAGATTCTTGTGTTGAAGTCTTAAAATTATCACTTCTTTTAGATAAAAATATTCTTGCTTTTAGTTGTTCAAAATTTAAATATTCTTGTGCAATTGATTTAACAAATATAGAATCTTGTGAGTTAGAATAATTATTTTTCTTATCACTAGCATAATTATACGCTCCAAGCATTAATCCAAGTGCATTAATCTGCTCTTCATTATTTATTGAATCTCCTAATAATTCAAATCTATTTGGTTTAACACGCATTCCTGATCCTATGGATATGGGGGTTAAACCAAATAAATGAAAAGGAACAACAACCCCCTTATAAAAACCTGTTGAAGTTATATTATCAAATGAAGATTGAGTTAAATTCCAGTGCATTGAATATCCAGTATGCTTTAATTCTGGAATTGATTTTACAACCCTATTTCTTCCAATCATCAACGACTCTGTCAATCTTGTTGCAAATCCTTTATTAATCAAAATTGGCGGAGTTAAAATCTCAATTTCATTACCATCAACATAAAATCCATTTCCGGTTGTTGTTCGTATTGAACTTCTTGATTTTTTATAATCAGAATCATTTACAAATCTATAAAAATAATCCCCAAAATCAATTTTTTCATTTTCCTCATTAAAACTAGTCAATTCATTTTCAATTCCTATGTATTTATCGGCCATTATTCTTTATCCTCTTCTGCATTCCTAGCATCACAATACCCTGGGTCATATTTATTACAATCCTTGCAAATTTTTTCAAATATATCTTTAAAATATATGCTCAATGATTCTATTTGAGAATTGCAGGAAACCTGGTTATCATCTTGCATTAATTTTGCAAGATGTTTTTTTATTTCATCCATAGATAAATTCAAAGAATTATCGTCTGGAAAAGTTCTGATTTTAACATTTTCTAATTCTTTTTTAATATCAAAATTTTCAGGAGCCACTAAACTTAAATCACTCTCTTTTAATTTTGGAAATTTTTTATTAAGTTTCTGGGCAAATTCATAAATTTCTGTTATCCCCTTAATTTCATTACTGGTTTTTTCTGCAGAACCCTCACATCGATTACATTGCATGCTTTTTTCATTAAAATTAATACAATACTCTGCAGAATGTTTAGTGTTATTAAATTGATTATATCTTAATTCATCCCATTCAATTTCTGAAATAGTAATATCCTCTCCTGTTCTTTTTATAATCTCTCCTAAAAGCTTTCCTTCTAGCGGGATATTTCTCTTTTTTGATTCTTTTAAAATAATCTCTGGGAATAATTCACAAGGAATATAAATTCCATTACTCTCCTTTAGTTCAAGATCTTCTAAGCAATTATAATACTTTATTTTATCAAATTCCAACTGCTTTCTTCCTTCTATAAAATCCTCTAAATTTTGAACTTCTTTTTTAGTTCCTAATGCAGAAACAAACGGCTCAATCCACTTGTAAAACAATTCCATATATTGTTGTAATTGCATAGGCCCATATTTTGTTTTTATAGTTTTATAACGCCCCTCATTTTTCAAAAGCAAGTCGTTACTGAAATATCGTGCAAAATCAGATTCAATAAAAAAATTAGTATTTTCTATGGCAGACAAATTTTTAGTTTCATCATTATCTAACAAATTTATTAATTGAGAATAAGAACCTAATATTAATCCAAGAGCATTAATCTGCTCTTCATTATTTATAGAATCTCCTAATAATTCATATCTTTCAGGTCCTCTTCCCCTTCTATGATTTGACTCTCCTTTTCCACGCATTGCACATCCCACAGAAATAGGGGTTAATCCAAATAAATTAAAAGGAATTGCTATTGCATTTTCAAATTGAAATGAATTTATTTTATATTTTGTTGAGCTTAAATTCCAGTGCATTGAATATCCAGTATGCTTTAATTCTGGAATTGATTTTACAACTCTATCTCTTCCAATCATTAAAGAATCAGTTAATCTTGTTGCAAATCCTTTATTAATCAAAATTGGCGGTGTTAAAATCTCAATTTCCGCACCATCAACATAAAACCCATTTCC
>JAUSIT010000019.1 GCA_030647965.1 Nanobdellota archaeon
AATTTATCAAATCAAAAAACAAGGATTTTGACACTAGGATAAAAGATATTAGAAAGAGAATGGTTGCTTGAGAGATTAATATACGCAAACATTAATACAACGCATAATTTTTTAAATATATCAAAAAAACAATGGGCACCACACCTTAAAAGGTGTGGAAAAAGTTTTGCTCTTTTCTTTTTGTGTTTCTATTAAAAGAGCAAAACTTTTTTTGTAAAGCCCCTTGTTTTTAAGACTTCTAAATCGTAAGATTTTGACAGTGCTCAAGAAATATAATTTCTTGACATGATCAGAAATTAACGCACTAAGGTTACATCTACATCATAAATGATGCAGTTTAATTTCTGACATCACAAAACCTGGATAAGTTTTTTGTTCGTGGTTTTGTGAGAACCGGAAAAATCTATACCAACAAATGATTACTACCACATAAATGTTGTAGATTTTTACAGGTATTAATGTTCTCTAATCTTTTTAGTCATTTCAATTACTCTTGAATAATTCTGAAGGCCAATATTAAGAACTGCCTTGTTTATGTTTGAAATTGACCGATAATAATATTTTAATTCTGTATTTGTCAGCTTTTCATGATTAAATATCTTCTTCATTATTTTTATTTTTGCAGGAGAGAACAAAATAGAAAGACTTTTGTTTAAATCAAGATTAAGCCGTAATTTAGATTGCTTTTCAATTATTTTTTCTTCATTTCTATTTACCCTTAAATTACTTTCTTTAAATAAATCATAAAATTCGTTAAATTCTTGCTGTGAAAATTTAGATTTTATTCTTTTTTGTTTTATAATATCTAAAAGTTTATTTTCAATTCTTTCTTTTTTATATATATTCTCACTGATAAGAATTATCTTATTAAACTCTTTTTTCTCATAGATGCTTAATTTTGAAGTAATATTTTCATAATTTATTCCATCCTTAAGAAAAAGAGGCAAACTAGTATTTATTCTAGGATTATTTTCCTTTAAAATTTCTAGAATAAGCTCTTCAGGAGTATTATAATCTGGAAAATCCAAAAGAAATCCATGCTTTTCAAGATTTTTTATTAATTTTGCGTCGGGCATATTCTTTCTCCAAATGTTTAAATTTATAGTCAAATTCAGAAATAAGAGCAGTTTCTGCAATTGAATAATATCTCTTTTTAAGAAAAATAAAATCTAACTTTTGGCTGTTTATTATTGCAATTATATCGTCAATGTCTCTTTTTTCTGCTCTTGAAATTTTTGTGATAATCAAATCATACCAATTAAGGATATACAATTTAACTTTTCCAATTTCTTTTACTTTTTCAGATAGTTTAATCCAATCATCAGAAAAATTTATGCCCATTATAAAACCATCATAAAAAATGTCTATTCTTATATCATTTAATCTCCAAATATTGCATATTTTATCAGAACTTTCTTCTTTCAAGCCAGCCAAATTAAATAATTTTTTGATTTTTTCATATTTTTCAATAGTTAAAAAATCTATATCTTTTGTAGATTCTTTTACTTTTTTCAAGACCATTGCAGTCCCGCCTATTGCAAATAATTCTATGGGCTCATTTAAATCAGCAAGAAGATTCAAAAAACTATCTAAATCTTCTAGATTAGTTAATTCTTTATTTTTATAATCATTTTCATACATATTAATACACCTATTCATATAAAAATATATGAATATTTAAACCTTTCTATTTCCATTTTTTCACGCAATCAAATCTCCTGAGCTTTTAATATCCTATCATAGAAATCTACAATTTTCTTGTGCAATGACAAATCTTTTTTCTCTAATGAAAGCCAAAGAACCTTAACATTATCATAAGTTGCTTCTGCATCCATTATTTTTCCAGCTTCTAAAAGCTCATTTCCCTCTTTTAAAAGTTTATTTAACTCAAAAAGATTTTCCTGATTTGACCTATCTTTCTTATTCAATGAAATTAATTGCTTTTTCATCTCAGTTATTTGTCCAGAAAGGTCATCAATAACATCGAGCATTGAATTAAGCCTATTTTCATAATCGCCTATATTTTCCATTTCATAATCTCCAAGTTTAGAAGAAATAACGGAAATTTCATCCTTGTTCTTTTTAGAAATTAATAAGCTAGTTTCAAGTAATCTATTTAATTTTTTAATTTCATTATCATAAACAGCAGATTTATTTAAATCAATTTTAACTTTTTTAAATTGCACATTTAAATCTCTTTTCAAATTATTAAAATCACCAATATTTACCCCTTGAGTATTAGTTAATTTTATCTTTTGTAATTCTTTATTTAATTCAGAATAAGAATTATTTAAGTTTTCAACAACACTTCCTACTTTTTGTGATTCTAAAAAGCTATTTTTAAGTTCAACAAAAATCTGTTCGGATTTATCAGCATACAATTTGGTTTTTGAAGAAACTTTTTGAGTATTAAGCAAATCTTTTTTTACTTCTTCATTTAACTTTAATATAGCATCTGTTCCAACAAAAGTATCTGTCTCTCTCTTTAAATCCTTAAATTCAGTCATTGCTTTTTCCATAAGCTGTTTATTCATTTCTATTCTTTCAGAAAGTTCAGATATCCTCATTTCAAATTTCTGATAGTCTATTCTTAATTTTTCAGGTTCTACCTGTTTAACAATATCAATAGCCATAGTAGAATCTTTTTGAATTTGTGAAATCTTTTTCTCATTTTCAAAATTCATTGCTCTTAATTCTCCAATCTGCTGGCTAACACCTGAAAATCTTTCAGAAGAATCTTTTATTAAAGTGCTCATTAATTCAAGTCTTGCATTTATTTTTTCAAATTCAATAGAATTTGCAGGAGCAATATTAACATGAATAGGATTTATATTATCCTGCCTATTTGCTAAAAATCTTTGAGAAACTCCCTGTTCACCGATATAAACTTTTTTAGTTTTTTTCCCAGAATTTTTATTTTTAGAATTTGTTTTAGTTTTTCCTTGTTTTAAAGGTTCTTCTAAATCACTATCTTGTTCATTATCTGAATTTTCACTATCAGAATTACTCTCCTCATCACCATCTACTGGATTCACAAGAGTTTGATTTTGATTTTTAGGATTTTTCTTAGGATCTTTATCAGGATTACCATCTCCATCTAAATCATAAGCATTTTCTAAAGGATTATCTAATTCTGTCTTAGGTTTTAAAAAACCAAACAAACCTTTTTTTTCAGCTAACTTTTTTTTATTAGACTGAAAACTATCTTCTTTACCAATATCCGGAGGAATATTTTCCTCAGCTTGCCCTGACTTTAAAAAATCAAACATATCACCCTCATTTTTCCTATAATTTTTTCAAATCATTTCTTATAGATTCAATTTCCTGTTTTACCCCTTTAGCATCATTTTCGCCTATCTTTCCTTTAAATGGTTTTAATCTTCTTTCCAAATTTTCAATAGTTATTTTAATATTTGAAGTTTTCTTGCCTGCTTTATCTAACTCTTTTATTTGTTTCTTTATTTCTGCAATTTCCTCGTCTAAAGATAATATCTTTTCGGGATTTTTCTTTATATACTTTTCTCTCTCTTTCTTTGCTTTAGACACACTTTCTAAAATTTCTTCTTTGCTTATTTTCTTTTTTACTAAATGCATAGCACTCTTTCCTAATTTTTTCCATTGTTCATCTATCTTAGGACTAAGAGATTCAAAATACATATCTGCAAGTGAAAACTGGCCTTCTTTTACCTTAGCAAAAGCAAGTTTTAATTCTAATTCTAATTCCAAAACATCAACTTTAAGTTCTTTAAGTTTAGATATCTGATATTCCATATCTTCAATAGATTCAAAATACTTTCCATACTTAACTAATTCTGGTTTTGTAAGACTCTTTACACTATGTAAAATAGGCCTGAATGAAACAAAATAAGGTCTTCCTAAATTATATTCTGCATTAACATTCATTCCTGTTCCAACAGGTTCTTTAACAACAGATTTCAAAACATCTTCACCATATTTCATATTAATTCTTTCTAAATCTCCTTCATATCTTGTTCCCATTTGTATTTCTGTTCCAATATTTGCCTTAATTTCTCCTACAAAATCACTTAATACCTGGCTAACTAATAATAATCCTATTCCCCATTTTCTAAACTCTCTGCATCCCCTTTCTAATTGTATAAATCCTTTTCCACTTCCTCCAAATTTAGGAAGTAATCTATGAACTTCATCATAAACAATTAAAGTCTTAAGATGATTACTTTCTTCTGGATTTGATTTAAATATTTGTTCAATAGTGCTTGCAACAATTAAATCCATTTCCTGAGGAGTTAAATTACTAATATCAAAAATAGTAACATCTCCTGGCTTATTCAAATATTTTTCCAAATTAATTAATTCATAAGGATCTCTAATTGTTTTAATTATTCCATTAAATGCTCTTGCTTGTTTTGTTTTCATATCAAAAAAGCTATATCTTTTTAACATTCCTGGCTCTTCGCACTTTCTTAAAAATCCAGTCCATTGAGCAGTTGGATCAAAAATAATTACACTTTTATTATGAATTAATGCTTCTTCAATAATATCTTGCGCAGCAATAGTTTTTCCTCCGCCTGTTGCTCCTGCAATTAAAGTATGCATTGTTAATTTATTTAAATCAACAAATGCCCTCATTCCTGTTTCAGCTATTTTTCCAACAAATCCAGAATCAGATGAAGCCTGAGGAAGCTTCCCCATATCTACTGCAACCTTATATCTTTTTCTTTTATAATCAGTATATTTCACATAATAACCATATCCAACTCCGGATAAAGAAATTAATATTAAAATCAAATAAATCCAGATTGGAAGCATAAATAATTTCTTTGTTAAAAATGGATAGTCAATATTAATATAAGCAGTAGAACTTGCCTGCATACTTTGTTCAACATTTGCATAATATGCAATTGCTTTAACCATATATCTTCCTGTAATAATATTTGAAGGAATTTTTATTTCTTTAATAGTGCTAATTGTTGTTTCAACTGCAAAAGCTTCTTCATTTCTTGTAATAATTCTTCCTGTATTAATATCTAAAAGTTGCAAGTCAAACTGAACATCAACTTTTTTTGTTTTTCCTAAATTAAATACATCTGTCTGTATTCTTAAAATCTGTCCAGGTTCTACTCTTTCAACTAATGGCTGAATTTTTACATCTAAAAGTTTTCCTTCAGGAAGCAAGACTCTAATTCCAACAGAAGTTTTTCCTTCTTTATCTCCTGATTTAATAATTAAATTTCCATTATAATTTCCAGATTCTATTGTTTTTGGAGCAATTAAGCTAATCAAAACATCTCTTGATTCTTTTGGTTCTAATTCAATTTTACTATTATCAAAGAAAATAAATTGTTTTACATCCCCATCTGAAATTAATTCAATTGTTGATTTAGTGCTTAAAGTATTCATTAAAGTAATTCTAAAGGTAGTTGATTCTCCAGGAAATAATTCTTTATATATTGAAGTTGTTTCAAGTCTTACTCCATTAACTTCTACATAATTTCTTAATACCTTTTCAATATCAGCAATAGTTACTCCTCCACCACCGCCACCACCACCACCTCCAGAATTTACAGTAGTTGTTCCACCAGTAGTACAATCTGCAGCACAATTACTAGTTGTTTCACTATAAGTTGTTTCACATAAGCCATTACCACATTTATTCTCAGCTAAAAAGTATGCACTAAATCCAGTTGAATTTGCAGAAACTTGCTTTGAAGAGGTATTTCTTGAAACCTGAGTTAATACCGCCCATGAACCAAAACAACTTCTAGAAGTATAATTCCAAGAAGCACATTTTACAATACTTAATTGATTAACAGAATCATAACTATATCCAGTATAATTAAATACTAAAGTTACATTATTTGAACTCAAGCCACTTGAATTAGAAGCAATTCCTGCAAAAGTTTTGTAAAGACTAACTTTTTCCAATAAATCTTCTGTTTCCATTTTATGAATATTAAAGCTAATATTTGATTGAGTTATATTTGAAAAATTAACATTTTTAACAATAACTCTTTCAGAAGGCAATTGAGCATAAATATCATAATTTCTTTTATTAACTGATAAATTAGTTTCTCCTAAACTATCTGTTTCATTAGATAATAAAGAAGTAGAACTATCTGGCCTGTATAAACTAATATTTATATTAGGTACAGCAACATTATTATAATCTAACATAATATTATTCCAAGTATATTTATCATAAACCTCAAACCAATCTGTTGTTGAATTAAAATTGTTATTACTATCATTTGCAGTGTAATTAACAGAATACTCTCCAGGATAAGTTAAATTAAGCCCGGTATAATTATAAAATCCATTTGCTAAATTCATAGTTGCATTTACAATTGTATAATTAGGATAACTAATATATGCAATAACACTAGAAATATTAATATTATCAGTTATATTTGCAGAAAGATTAATCAAATTTCCTTTGTTAATACTATTTCTAAATATGTTTCTAAATATTGGTTTAGAAATATCTCTATAAGTTACAGAATTTGCAGATACTGAATTTCTCTGCCCATATTCATTATGGGTTAAAGTTAAACTTAAATTATAAGTTAAACCATCGGTCATAGAAGGTGCTGAACAAGTTATATTCCAAAGAGTAGTAATATTACTATAAACAGAAACTAAATTAGTACAATTAGTACTATTAATATTAATATTCCATGTTGAATTAGTATTTACAATTTCAACTGAATTAAAAGTTGCATTTGCTAAAACTTCAATAATATCTCCTGCACTAACATTTGTTTTTGGAGAAGATGAATTTGGAGAGCTAATATTTACTGTTAATTGTGTTGCACTAATATTTACAGAAACATTTATTTGTGAAGGACTTGCACTTGGATTTGCATTTGTTATAGTTACATTTGCATAATGATTTCCCTGAACTTCAGGTAAAGTATAATTTACATTAAATGAACCTGTTGTTCCTGCAGTCAAAATTATAGAACTTGTATTTGTTCCTATTAAAGAAATATTAGTAGTATTTAAGCTAAAAGTCATATCAACATTCCCAGTATTATTTATTATAATTGTTCCTAAATTTCCTGTTGAAGAAACAGATTTTGTTGAGTTTATTGATAAACTAGATACAGACCATGTCCAAATTTCAGGAACATCTGAATAAATCTGAATAGTTTTTGAAATATTTTGTTCAGAAATATTTAGATAACCAGAATAACTTCCTGCAACTAATCCTGCATTGCTTGTTAAACTAATATTTATTGTTCTTGAACTATTATGTGTTATTGCAAAATTAGATTCATTATAAACTAAAGCAAAACCAGAACATAGTGTTCCTGTATAACAATTTATATTCATAGCAGTTAAATTTGCATTACCTGTATTATTAATTATTAATAACGTTGAATTTCTTCCTGTTAAAGAAACATCTGCTCTTAAGCTAGAAGGAATAAATGAAATAGATTTATTTTCAGAAACATTTACAGATAAAACAATAGAATCAATACTATAAGTTCCATCAGGATTTGTCCAGTTTAATACTGCAGTAATATTGTATTGCCCAGGGAATGTTAATGCAGAAACATTAACTAAAAATTCATAACTATTATTATTTCCACTTAATAAATTTGCAAATGAACGACTTGAAGGAGTTATAATAATTCTTGAATCTTTTGTGAAATTTATAAAAGGAGTATAAGCAGTTACTGCTCCTGTATTATTTATACTATAATTTACATAAAATATTTCATTAGTTGTTGAATCAACTTTTGTAATTCTTTTTGAAGAAATATTTTTATTAATTGCCATTGTTGTTGTAGCATAAGATGTAAAACTATATGTTGACGAATTAACTAATTTTCCAGTCATATCATAAACATTTGCGATTATAGAATAAGGTCCTGTAGAAGTTGGAGTATAATTTGCACTATAATTTAATACTAAATACTTTCCTTCTGATGAAACAAACTCTCCAGAAGCTAATAATCCAGAAGCATTTATTTGAGTTCTTCCACCACCGCCCCAACTTAAATTAATTGTTCCACTGCTTTCATTTAAATTAACATCGTCTGTTGCTCTAAATTTAATAGTTACATTTCTATTTTGTTCTGTATTATTTGTTAAAACATTATTTACAAAAAACAATACAGTAGTAATATTAGGATACTGCTCTTGAGTGCTAAATCTTGAATCAACAGTATTTGTAGTAGGTGTTGCACTTTCATTATAAAATGTAATTATTATCCCAACATCAATTAATTCTTGATTCCATCCATTTTGATAAAGAGTCAAGCTTCCATTTTGCCCTTTAGCAACACTTATATTAAAAGGATTTACAATAAATCCTGGACTGCTTAAATTAGCAGTAAATATTCCTGGATAAAGGGTATAATCTTTTGCTCCAGAAGAAGTATAGGTTATATTAAATGTTAAATTTACATTTCCATGATTTACTATTGTGAAATTTCCAATTTCTCCAGCAACACTTAATGAAGAAGAAAGGTTATAACTAAGATTTGCAGAAGGTGTAAAATACCATGAATTATTCACAGGAACTTCTAGACTTAAATTTAATAATTTTTCTCCACCATTAGAAGAACTTACATTAATTACTCCTGAATAATTTCCAGGAGTTGCTTGGAATGGCACAGAAACATTTACAACCATATCTCCTGAAGATGCACCAGGAGCAAGAGATACACTAAAATTAGGATTTATAGAAACCCATGAATAAGATAAATTATTGCCTGCAGTTATATTTCCTGTTAAAAAGGTAATATTAATATCTGTTAATAAATCAGTTCCTATTGATTGTTCTTGAAATGCAAATGTTTTGGAATTCCCATGTTGTATTGATAAGCTAGCAGTCATATTTGTAATATTTAAAACAGTATTTCCAATTAAAATAACATTCATTCCACTAAATTGTAAATAATTAGCCCCACCAGCAACACTTCCATTATTATCTGTCCAGTTTGCTCTCCAAGTAATATAATAATTTCCAGAAGCAAGATTATTTTTCATTGTTACTAACATTGAAACATTGCATGTTTGATTTGGATAGGTTTTATTGCAATAACTTATTTCAGAAATATTTTGAATTCCGCTTGCATAAGCAGGAGCAAATGCATGAATATTATTCATGCTTGCATTTCCAGTATTATTTATTGTAACATTCAAATAAAATGGATAATAACTTCCATAAACATAATCCGCAATAGATTTATTTAAAACATCAATTGTTCCAGAAGTTATTTTTTCTTCAAGATAATCATCAAAGCCAATACTTGCATTAATATAATATGCACTTTCATTATAACTTGTTATATTTATTGTGTAATTTCCATGTGTTAAATTTCCAGGAACATCCCAAGCTAAAACACAAGAATCAGTAGAGCATAATCTGCTTGAATTAGTTATTCCTATTAAACTAAAATTAGTTGTTCCATTTAATAATACATTTGTATCTGTTCTTGTAAAATTAACTCTGATAGTATAATTTGTCTGGCTTCCTGAATAATTTTTTACAACAGAATAACTTATATTTGTTCTAGCCCAAACATTTAATGTTGTTACATTGCTTCCAATTGCACCTGATAAAACAGAAACTTCTAAAGGCAATGGCCCTAAATCAGTTGTAGGAATTGTGATATTATAATTATAATCCCCCGAGCCATTTGTAGAAGCATTAA
>JAUSIT010000025.1 GCA_030647965.1 Nanobdellota archaeon
AATTGTTTTTTCTTACTGTTGAAAATCTTCCAATTAGATTTTTAATCACTATCAGAAACTCCTGTTTCTGAAGTCGCGAACTAAAGTGGGGAGTTTGCAAAAAACAATTTTTTTGGTATCAAAAGAACAATAATAAAAAGTTAAAGAGTAAAACTTTTTGTCGACTTAGTATTAAAACGAAGTGCTAATTTTAAATCAAACTAGTTTAAATCCTAGAATAAAAAAGCCGTAAAAAATTTTACTCTTACAATAGGAACGAAAAAAGATAAGAGCAAAACTTTTTCTAGAGGGCAAACAATAATCTGCTGATTCTTGGTGGCTCCAATTCTTGCGAATTGAAGCATTTAAAGTTTAAATCCATAATAAGAAAAGCCGTAAAAAATTTTACTTTTTGAAATATAATATTTTGATGCTAAAAAGCAAAATTTTTTCTAGAGGTCCTCAACAATTTCTTCGAAATTCTTGGTAACATTCAAGATTTACATCTTGAAGTGATTTAAACCCCTTTAAATCCATAATAAGAAAAGCCACTAGAGGGATTTAAACCCCCGACCCTCTGCTTTCTCTCAATTAATTGATACAAGGCAGATGCTCTATCCCTGAGCTATAGTGGCCTATATTTTAGAAAGGAAATCGCTTTTTAAGGTTTATTGCTATTCTTCATCCAAGACTTCAACCCTTTTATCTTTTGCTAAAATATCAACAATCTCTTTATCCATATTAACAATCTCGCCTTTTGTAAATGGACCGATTGTCTCGCTATTTAAATCTAAAAATTCAGAAACATCTTCTAAAAATCTTACAAGCCTATATTTTTGCTCTGGCTTTTCTCCCTTCATATTATTCTCTATATTTTTATTTGATTTTTCCAAACTCTTAATAATATCTTCAAATAATTCTTTTTCAAATGAAGCCAAATTTTCAAAATCTCGTTTAGAAATTCCTGTTTCAAATGCAACAAAAGCAAGATTAAGAATTTTTTTCTTTCTTCTCCACAAAATTTCTTTAAATATAATAATTGCATTTTCTAATTTCTTTTTGTTTTTTACAGAAATCTCTGAAAACATATCTTCATCTTTATCACTAAATTCCTTTTTATCCCTAAAATATTCTGAAACCTCTGGAAAAAAGTTTTTAGGTAATGGCTGAAGCTGTTCAGAATACCTCTCTTTTCTTAATACCTCATATAAATCATTATAAGTAATCATATGTTAAAAAACCAAATTCTCTTTAAAAGAATTGTTGTGCTATATGACAGATTTTATAAACTTTAAAAGACTTTAATCAACATGTTCAATTTTCTTAAAGAAAAGCTCAAAAGCTGGGCAAAAAAAATAGAAGGAGAAACAGAAGAAGTGATAGATATATCTGCAAAAACTTCTACTAAGGAAAAAAAGCCAAAAAAAGAAAAACAAACAAAAGAGAAAAAAGTAAAGACAAAAAAATCTAAGGAAAAAAAGCCAGAAATACTAGCAACAAAAGAACAGGTTGAAAATAAAGAAGATTTACTGCAAGAAGAAAGAGAAATTGGTGAAAAAATATGGGAAAGCATTAAAGAAACTAAAGAACAAAATAAAGGGAAGTTGAAGCCACAAGAAACCGAAGGTGTCTTAGGCAAAGAAATTAAAGAAAATATATTAGAAAAAGAGTTAGAAGAAAAACCAGAAGAAGAAATTTCAAGTGAAAAAAAAGGATTTTTTTCATTTTTCAAGAAAAAAATTACAGAAGAAAAATTCGAAGAGATTTTTCAAGAATTAGAAATGGATTTATTTCAAAATAATGTTGCTTTTGAAGTTGTGCATGAAATAAAAAATTATATGAAAAATGAATTGGTTGGTGTAAGTCCATCTGATGTAAATATTGAAGAAAAATTAAAACAAGCTTTAGAAAGAGTTCTGATAAATCCTCCAAATTTTATAAAAGAAATTAAAAAAACCCTTGCAGTAAAACAGCCATATGTTATGATTTTTGTAGGAATTAATGGTTCTGGAAAAACAACAACAATTGCAAAAGTCGCACATTTATTAAAAAAAGAAAAACTATCATGCTGTTTAGCTGCAGCAGATACATTTAGAGCAGCATCTATTGAACAACTGCAAGAACATGCATCAAGACTTAATGTTCCTTTAATAAAAAAAGAGTATGGTTCAGATCCTGCTGCAGTAGGATTTGATGCAATAAGTTATGCAAAAAAACACAAAATAGATGTTGTTTTAATTGACACAGCAGGAAGAATGAACACAAAAGACTCTTTAATGAAAGAAATGGAAAAAATAGTCAGAGTAACCAAACCAGATATGAAAATTTTTATAGGAGAATCAACAACAGGAAATGATGCAACAGAACAGGCAAAAGCATTTAATGATTTAATAGATATTAATGGGATTATTCTCTCAAAAGCAGATGTTGATGAAAAAGGCGGAACAGCACTATCTGTTTCATACATAACAAAAAAGCCTATTTTATTTTTAGGCACAGGCCAATCTTATGATGACTTGCAAGTTTTTGACAAAGATAAGTTGATTAAAAGTTTGGGGTTATGATATCTATTTTATAAGACAATAAAGAATATAAATCTAACAAATATAAAAAATTATGGATTTAGAAAGGATTACAATCATTGCAGAGGCTAATAAATTACCTAGTATTATTGAAGAAGTTAAAAATCTTCCTTCTATAGAATTTACTGGAATCGGAAGTTTATGCTTGGATTATTCTTCAAATAGTACAATGCAATTAGAAGAAGGTACATTTCAAAGAGTTTTTGTGGGTTTAGGCAAAGGAAATCCCACAACAAAATATGATCCAATAAAGTTATCTAGTGAATTCAAAGACATTAAAATTTATCAAAGTGCAACAGACGAAGTAGTTGCTTCATTTAGAACAGACAAATATTTTTATATGATTAAAACTCTAAAAGAATAACAAGGTTAATTAATAACATTTTATTTTTTAATAATAATCAATTCATCTTTAAAATTAAGATAACCATTTTTAATATTTTGTTCAATTTTCTGAAGAAATTTTTTTTCTTCTGCAGACGTTGGAGATTTTTTAGTATTGTGAATGAATCTATAAAAATTCTTTAATTCATAAGTAGAATTAGTATTAAGAATATCGCCAACAAACATATTCATATTAAATTTCTTCACTTCCACATTTAAACCTAATTTTTTATAAAAATTAATAATATATTCTGCAAAAACAAATCTTGGATAAACGTCTTTTAACATTATTCTATAATGATGGCTATCTTCTGGGAGGGTTAAAATTAATAATTTACCATCTTCTTTAAGTAAAGATAATAATTTTCTCAATTGTTCATCATAATCATTTACATTTTCTGCCCAATAATAATTTGTATGAGAAGTAAAAATAGTATCATATTTTTTATAAGACTTAAAGTTTTTTAGAGAACTAACAAAGCTCTTTCCAATATTATTCTCAAATCTCAAATACTTCTTAGCATATTCTAATGCTTTTTTGTCTGGCTCAATTAAATCACAAACGTATTTTTTAGAAATTCTATCCAATATTTGTTTTGTAGTATGCCCCTCGCCACATCCAATATCTAAATAATCATCCCCCACAAATTCTTTAGCTATTGTTTTCACAATATTAAACCAGTCTTCTACATTTGTCCTTAAATAAATATTTCCATAAACATCTAAGAATTTTTTATCGCCCCAAAAAAACCACTCAGTCATAAATAGAATAATCTTAAATTGTTTATAAAACTTCTCAAATTACAAAATTATAAATTATTTTAATGTTTATTGCCCATCCTTATGATAAAAATTTAAAATTTCTACAATGTTTTCATTAACATGAAATATATAAGACAATCTAAATGGCTTAATATATAACTCTCTTGTTCCTTTTCTAACATTTCTCATTGGCTTTCCAACTTCTGGATTTTGTTTTATCTTTTCAATCTGTTTTATAATTTTTTCTTTTAATAAAGGCTCTTTAATTTTAGAAAAAATTTCTTTGAAATAATTATCAAAAATAACTTCTACCATTTTTTCATTTCTTTAATAAATTCATCAAAATCCATTTTTATGAATTCACCTCTTTCATGCCTTTTGTAAGCTTCTTCAGTTCTTCTTGCAAACTCCAAATCTTCTTTCAGATTATTATCAAAATCATTTGCTTTTTTCAGAATTAATTGCTCTCCACTTTTAATAATTAAAAGCTTGTCTCCCTCTTTAAGATGCTTTCTCATTTCAAGGGGAATAACTACCTGCCCCTTAGAGCTCATTCTTGTTATATCTATTTCAGCCATGTAGTAAGATTAATCTTACTAGTATTTAAATTTTTCTATAGTGTTAAGTAAACTATCAAACTCGAAGATGCAATTGCATTGAATTTGTTTGCTTTAACAAACAAAGATATCATAATTGTCTGGCGACGATCGACAATTTATTAATAAATCGTTAGGGGCCGCTAGGCGACTTAATATTCCCACGAAAAAGTTTTGCTCTTCTATTTTTAGTTACCCATTGTAAGAGCAAAACTTTTTGAAGTGCAATAATTAGTAAATGTAAAATCCATCCTTTTATCCAACATATTACCTGCTTCAACCCAACAAACCGTAAACTTCTTAACTACTTATTTATTCTATATATTATGCTGGAAAAAATAGGAAATGCACTAAAATCAAGCATAAAGAAAATATCAAATAGCTTGTTTGTAGATAAAAAACTTGTAGATGAAATCATAAAAGATATTCAAAGATCTCTAATTGAAGCAGATGTAAATGTTCAACTTGTTTTTGAGCTAAGCCAAAAAATAAGAAAATTAGCCCTTGATGAAACAATAAAAGGAATTGAAAAAAAAGAACAGCTTATCAAACTAATTCATGATGAAATACAAGCTCTTTTAGGAGAGAAAAAAGAACTACAAATTTCTGGAAAAACAAAAATACTCTTCCTCGGTCTCTACGGATCGGGAAAAACGACGAGCATTGCAAAACTTGCATTTTATTATTCAAAAAGAGGCAAAAAAGTTGCTGTATTGGGATTAGATACTCAAAGGCCTGCTGCAATGGACCAACTCGAGCAAATGGCTGAAAAAGCAAAAGTCCAGGCATTTATAGATAAAAAAGAAAAAAATCCACTTAAAATTTATAAAAAATATAAAAAAGAGCTTGAAGATTTTGACTTGGTTTTAATTGATAGCGCAGGAAGAGATGGATTAAATAAAGATTTAATTAAAGAAATAAAAGATATTGAAAAAGAAACAAAGCCAGATTACAGAATTTTAGTTATGCCTGCAGATATTGGACAAGCAGCAAAAACACAAGCTTCTGAATTTCAAAAAGCACTTTCAATTGATGGAGTAATAATTACAAGAATGGATGGGACTGCAAAAGCAGGAGGAGCTTTAACAGCATGTGCAGAAACAAGAGCACCTGTATTTTTTATAGGAACAGGAGAAAGAATTGATGAACTAGAAACATTTGACCCTTCTTCATTTATTTCAAGAATTTTAGGAATGGGCGATTTAAATGCACTTTTAGAAAAAGTAAGTTCAGCAACAACAGAAAAACAGCAAAAAAGAATTGAAGAAAGAATGAAAGAAGGCAAATTTACTTTACTAGATTTATATGAACAATTAAAATCAATGAATCAGATAGGAAGTTTTGATAAATTAATGAGTATGATTCCAGGGATAGGAAATGCAAAAATACCTGAAAATGTTCTTCAATCACAAGAAGGAAAAGTAAAACACTGGAAAAATGCAATTGATTCAATGACAGAAGAAGAAATTGAAAATCCAGAGATTTTAGAAAAACAAACAGCAAGAATCCAGAGAATTTCAAAAGGAAGTGGAACAACAACAGGAGAAATAAGAGAATTACTAAAACAATATAAAATGATAAAATCAATGATGACTTCTGGAATGGCTGAAAAAGCACAAGAAGGAGGGCTTTCTCAAAAAGATATGATGAAACTAGCAAGAAAATTCAAAGGAAAAATAAAAATTTAACATGGCCAGAATTCTAATAAAAATCGGAAGTGCTTTGATTTCAAAAAATAACAAAGTAGATTATGATTTTCTAGAAAGAAAAATAAATGAAATTTCAAAGCTCTTGCAAGAAAATGAAATTATCTTAATTACCTCAGGTGCTGTTGCAGCAGGAATGGAAATTGAAAGTTTAAATCAAAGACCAAAAGATACTCTAGAACTACAATTGCTTTCAGGAATAGGTCAGATAAAACTAATGGAAGATTATAAACTTCTATTTTCTGAAAAAAAGATAACTATCTCTCAAGTTCTTTTAACACATCATAATTTTGACAATGAAGAAGAACAAAAAACAATAGCAAACATAATAAATTCATACTTAAAACAAAAAGTAATTCCAATTATAAATGAAAATGATTTAGTAAATAAAGAAGAATTTGAATCAGAATATAAATTTAGCGATAATGATATCCTAACAGCATTTGTTGCATCACTTTTAAAACCAGATTTAGTTTTAATTTTAACAGATGTTAATGGATTATACAATGCAAATCCAAAAACAACAAGCAACCCAGAATTTATTGAACTAGTTGAAAAAATACAAGATGAAATAAAACAAATGGCATCAAAAGAAACAAATCACATTGGCCTCGGAGGAATGTATTCAAAAATAATCGCAGCAGAAATAATAAATAAAAAAGGCATTGATGTAATAGTAGCAAATGGTAATTTCAGTATAAATGATATAATTGAAAACAAGGTCAAAAGAACTTTGTTTAAAGGTTAATTAAAATGACACAAAAACAAATCGCCCAAGGTGCAGAAGCAATAATTCTTAGAGATAATAATAAGGTGATAAAAGACAGAATTTCAAAAGGATATAGAATTCCAGAGTTAGATGAAAAACTAAGAAAATCAAGAACAAAATCAGAAGCAAAAATTATTGAAAAAGCAGGAAAGATAATTTCTTCTCCAAAAATAATGAAAGTTGAAAAATTCAAAATTGAAATGGAGTTTATTGATGGAGATAAGCTTTCAGAAACACTAAACTCTTATCCAGAAAAAAAGCAGTTTGAAATAATGCAAATGCTTGGACAAGAAGTTTCAAAGCTTCATGAAAATCATATAATTCATGGAGATTTAACAACCTCAAATACAATATTAAAAGAAAATAAAATCTTTATTATAGATTTTGGTCTTGGATATATTTCTCAAAGGATTGAAGACAAAGCAGTTGATTTACACCTAATAAAACAAGCACTAGAAGCAAAGCACTATCAAAACTGGGAAAAATTATTTTCAGCTTTTGTTAAAGGATATACTAACAAAGAGATTTTAGAAAGATTAAAAAAAGTAGAATCAAGGGGGAGATACAAGCACTAATGATAAATCCTATAAAAGAAAATATCTGGCAATTTTGTTTTAAAGAGTTTGGCTCATGTGTTTATTTAATAAAAATAGGCCATAAAAATATAATCATTGATACAAGTTCTGCAGATAATAAAAAAGAGTTTATTGAAGATTTAAACAAACTAAATTTAAAACCAGAAGATATTAGCATGTTAATCCTAACCCATAATCACCATGATCATATTGAGAATATAAAACTTTTCAAAAATGCAATAATTTACGGAAACAAAAAAGACTTTCCAGCAAAAGAAATTGAATCAATAGAAAATTTAAACGGCCCAAAATTCAAAATAATTCAATCTCCAGGCCATACACAAGGAAGCATTTGTATTTATATGCCTAAAGAAAAAGTTCTTTTTTCAGGAGATACCTTATTTGAAAATGGGATAGGCAGAACAGACTTCCCAGAAAGCTCTGAGAAAGATATGAAATTATCTCTTAAAGCTCTTGAAAAAATAGATTATAATATTCTATGCCCGGGACATATATAAAAATAGATATTTCAACTCCATCAACACCCTTATAAAATCCAAAAAGCTTCCTAAAATAAAGCCCTATAGTCTAGTGGTCAAGGATACAGCCCTTTGGTCAATATAATTGTAAGAAAGGCTGGGACCCAGGTTCGAATCCTGGTAGGGCTATATATTTCAAACCTGGAAGGTTTGAATCACCACAAATTCGTAAGAACTGAGGTTACCAAAATTTTTAAAAAAT
Organism: Nanobdellota archaeon; assembly: GCA_030647965.1. Lineage (GTDB taxonomy): Archaea > Nanobdellota > Nanobdellia > Pacearchaeales > GW2011-AR1 > JAUSIT01. Next base: position 8,095 of record JAUSIT010000025.1, read on the forward strand.
TTTGATAACTGGTAGGGCTATTTAATTAATATTTATTAACTCAAAAGTTATACAAATCTTTAAAAACACATTTTTCTGATTAAT
>JAUSIT010000038.1 GCA_030647965.1 Nanobdellota archaeon
TTCTTAGTAAACAGAAGAAAAGATTATGAATCAGGCGAGAACAAACATCTTTACGGAGCTGATTTAGACTTACAAAAAGAATTTGACATTAAAAAATTAAAGAAAATGAGAGCTTACAAAGGAATAAGGCATCAATTAGGCCAGCCAGTAAGAGGTCAAAGAACAAAGTCACATTTCAGAAAAGAAAAGAAAAGAAAAGGCGCAGTAGGAGTTAAAAAAGCTAAATCACCTGTTGCTCCAAAAGCTAAAACAGAAACTAAACAAAAAAAATGATAAACTAACATGGGCGATATAAAAAGAAAAAGAAAATTATACAGAAGACCGAAAAAGGCATTTGATAGTGCAAGAATCGAAGAAGAAAATGTAATTATGGATAAATATGGACTTAAAAATAAAAGAGAAATTTGGAAAGCAGAATCATGTGTTTCAAAATTAAGAAAAAGGGCTAAATCTTTAATTTCAAAATCTCAAGACGAAAAAGATAAATTTTTTGAAAAATTAAATAATATGGGATTTGTTATAAATGATATTTCAGATGTTTTAAGTTTAACAAAAGAAAATTGGCTTGATAGAAGATTACAAACTTTTGTTTTTAAAAAAAATTTAGCAAATACTCCTTCACAAGCAAGACAATTAATTGTTCATAAACATATTTCAGTTAATGGAAATATTGTTAATATTCCTTCTTTTATGGTTACTAAAGATTTGGAAAATAAACTTGCTTTAAAAAATATAAATGTAAAACAAAAACCTAAAAAAGAAGAAAAAGTTGAAGAAGAAAATACAGAAGAAGCTGAAGAAGAAAATAGTGAGGAACAAACAGAATGACTAAAGATAGTGAGTTAACTGGAATTGTATATATTTATGCTAGTTTTAATAATACTATTGCTCAATTAACAGATTTAGCAGGAAATACTATTGGAAGAATTTCTGGCGGACAGATTACAAAACATAGTAGATTAAAAGCAAATCCTACAATTGCTATGTTTATTGCGAAAAAACTTGCAGAATATGCAAAAGATTATGGTATTAATTCATTATATGTAAGAATCAAAGGTCAAACAAATTCTACAGGGGCAGGGCCGGGAGCAAACTCTATTGTAAAAACACTTTCAAAAGAAGGATTTAAAGTTATAAGTATATCTGAAATAACCAAAGTTCCAAGGGGCGGACCAAAGAAAAAAGGAGGCAGAAGAGGAAGAAGGGTCTAAAAACCTTTAAAAATAGAGAATAAATAAAAATAATATTAAACAATGATAAAACAAATCGAAAAAACAGATGAAAAATTAATTTTCAGCACAGATATGAATTATAGCTTAGCTAATGCCATAAGAAGAACAGTTAATGAAATACCAGTATTGGCTATTGAAGAAGTTGATATTTACAAAAATGATTCTGCACTATATGATCAAATTATTTCACATAGAATAGGATTAATACCTTTAAAAAATCAAAAATTAAAAGACGGGCAAATTATTGAATTAAAATTAAGAGTAACTGGCGGAGATGTTTTAGCAAAAGAATTAAAAGGTCATGCAGAAGTTGTTTATGGAGATATTCCAATTGTTTTACTTGAAAAAGAACAAGAAATTGAATTAGTTGCAAGAGCAAGATTAGGAAAAGGAAAAGAGCATGCAAAATTTATTCCTGGTTTAGTTTATTATAGAAATTTACATAAAATAGAAATCTCTAAAGACGGAGAAAAACATAAAGAACTTGTAGAATTATATCCTAAACTTTTTGAATTCGATGGAAAATTAAAAGTTAAAAATGCATGGGAATGTGATTTAGAACAAGATGATTTAAAAGATTTCAAAGGAATTACAATAGATCCAACAAATGAACTTGTTTTTTATATTGAATCATGGGGTCAGTTAAACCCAAAAGATATTTTCATAGAGTCTATTAAAGAACTTAATGACCAGCTATCAGAAGTATCTAAAGCTCTTAAATAATGACACGAGGAAGTGCCGGAGCGGTCAAACGGAACACGTTAAGGCCGTGTTGGCTTAGTGCCTGCAGGGGTTCGATTCCTCTCTTCCTCATAGATTGAGGAATCGAAGAGTTCGAATGCTTCAATTCGTAAGAATTGGAGCCACCAAGAATCCAAGGGATTGTTGTGTGCACTGCAACTCGTAAGAGTTGGAGGATCCAAAAATTTCGTAAGAAATTTTTGTGAGCTCTCTTCCTCATAGGTAAGGAAACTACGTTTCCTTGACCATCAACCTTCCTTAAAAATGGAAAAAGAAAAAATGGAAAACAAAATAAGCAAAACAAAAATTGAGAAAAGATTAAGAACAAAAACAAATTCAGAATTAGTTGGAACAATAATAAAACTTAAAAAAACAAATCCTGAAATTGCAAAAATTCTTGCAATGCCAAAAAAGAAATGGATTGCAATAAACTTAGATTTAATTGATAAAAAATCAAAAGAAGGAGATAAAGTATTAGTGCCTGGAAAAGTTTTAAGCTCTGGAAATTTAACAAAAAAAATAAAAATTGTTGCATGGTCTATTTCAAAAAATGCAGCTGAAAAAATAAAACAGGCAAAAAGTGAATTTGTCTTAATGCAAGAAGAAATGAAAAAAAATCCTGAACTAAAAAATTTAAACATGATAAAAAATGACTAAAATAATTATTGATGCAGAAAACGAAGTTGTTGGAAGAATGGGAAGTTATGTTGCAAAAGAATTACTTAAAGGAAATGAAGTTATGATAGTAAATTCTGAAAAAGCAATAATTTCAGGAAACAAGGATGATATTGCTGGAAAATTAAGAAAAACAAGAAAAAAGGGTGGATATTCTATGAAAGGTCCTTTAATTTCAAAAATGCCTGATAGATTATTAAAAAGAATGATAAGAGGAATGTTGCCTTGGGAAACTCAAAGAGGAAGAACTGTTTATAGAAATTTAAAGTGTTATGTTGGAAATAAAACAAATGAAAAAGCAAAAAAATTAAACATTCAATTACCAAGAAAATATATTACAATTAAACAGATGATAGATTTACTATGAACTTCATGATAACTTCTGGAAAAAGAAAGACTGCAATAGCAAAAGCTACAATAAAATCTGGAAGTGGGATTATAACAATAAATAAAAAACCTGTTGAATTTTTTCCAATGCTTGCTCAATTAGAATTAAAAGAACCTTTAATGATCGCAGAAGAAACTCTTGGAAAATTAGAATTTGATATTAATGTTAATGTTCATGGTGGCGGAACTGCATCAAGAATTGAAGCTTCAAGATTAGCAATTGCAAGAGCAATATTAAAATTTACAAAAAATGAAAAAATAAAAGCAGATTATTTAGTTTATGATAGAAATATGCTTGTTGCAGATACAAGAAGAAAAGAAGCATACAAACCAGGAGATTCAAAAGCAAGAGCAAAGAGACAGACTTCTTATAGATGATTATTTTTTAATATATATAATCTTAAAAACCTATTTCAAAAGTTATTCTAATCAGAAAAATCTTCTTATTATTTGTGAGATTTTTGGGATGATCCAAAATTTAGAATCATAATTATATTTAAATACCTCAAAATAAGATTTTAAATTTATGGACATGATAAAAGCATTATTATTTGATCTTGATGGAACATTAATCCATACTTCAGAAGAATATAGGTATAGTATTTTGGAAAAAACTTTAGGAGAATTAGGAACTTCTGCATCTAAAAAAGATATGGATAAATTTTGGTTTAAATCAGGAAGAGATAGATTAATTACAAATAATTTTCAGGTAGATTCTGATGAATTTTGGGAAATTTTTCAAAAATATGATTATATAGACGCTAAAAAAAATTTTATTAAACCTTATGAGGATGTTAATTTTATAAAAGAAATGAAAAAAGCTGGATTTAAGATCGGAGTAGTTACTGGAGCTAAAGAAAGTATTGCTTTTCTTGAATTAGGATTAATAGGAATCGAAAATTTTGATTCAGTTATAGCTGCAGGATATTCTGATATTAAACATAAACCAGATCCAGAAGGAATAAATCTTTGTTTAAGTCAACTTAAGATTAATAATAAAGAAGCAGTTTATGTTGGAAATTCTGAAGAAGATATTTTTGCTGCAAGAAATGCAGAAGTTCTTGATTTTTTAATAGATAGAAAAGAATGCAAATTTCCAAATTTACATCCTTCTTTTAAAATAAACTCGTTATATGAATTAAAAAATTATATTTTCTAATTATTAATTCCCAGTACCATCTGCCTGTCTTTCAGTATAACCACATTTTTTACATTTGAATAAATAAACATCTGATTCATCGCTATAAGATGCTCCTAAATCAGTAACTTCTGATTGGCCATAGCCACATTTAGAGCATTTATGAGGAAATCCTTTTAGATTTTTTTTCTCAACAGCAACACCTTTTCCTAATTTAACTTTTGTTTCTTTTTCTGAAAAAACTAAATCAGAATGAGTTTCTTTTTTATATCCGCAGCTGCAAACAAGAAATTTTTCTCCATAAATAGTTTCTAATTCCAAAACTTTCTTACATAATGGGCAAAATTTTAAATGCATTTTAATCTTTTTTTAGTTTTTCTTTTAATTTTCTCTGAACAGCATAAAATAATTCTTGAGAAATTAAAGATTTATGATTACCTTTATTTAGTTTACCTGCAAATTTTATTTCCCCTAAATATGTTCTGTTAGTTAGTATTTTTTTAAGGCCATTAATAGAAAGCCCGTAATTTTTTGAAAGAGTATTTAGAGAATATTCTTTTTCTAAAAAAGTTTTGAATAGTGAATGAACTTTTGCTGCATCTTCATTCATTTCTAATTCCCCATTAACTACATTATAACCTAAAGGAGCACGAGTCATAAGTTTGCCTTGTTTTGCTTTTTCATCCATTCCTTCTTTTAATCTATCTCCTGTGCTTTGATTATATTTCCTAAAAGTATCTATTAATTTCCAATCTAATTTTTCAGTTAAATATTTATCAAAATCATCTTGATTGTCCGGAGCAAAATGAGAGCAAACTCTACATAAATTTTTCTCAAATTTTTTACACTCTTTTTGATCTTTATAGCTGCATTTTTCACAAACCATATTTATATAAGAAAAAATATAGATTTAAAGTTATCTGATATGAAGAAATTTTTTAATAAGAAAATTAATTATCTTGTTTTAAAATAAAAAAAAGCTACAGCAATTCCTGCAATAAATAAAGCTGCTCCAAGAACATTTGAAGAAGTTTGAGTTAAATCAGAGATAACATTTCCAGTAATATTAGCAGATAAAAAAAATATCCCAGCTACTATTCCTAAAATAGAAGTTATTCCAACCAGACCAGTATTATCACTTTTTTGATGCATCCCTAATTTCTTTCTTTCAAAATCATAAACTTCTTTTGCATCTTTACCAAGTTTAGTAAATAAAGTATTATATTGCTTATCGAGTTTTATAGCTTCTTTTTGTCCTTGTTCGTATAATTTGTCTAATCTCTCTTTAGCATCATAATAATTACCTCGAGCATCCTCATAATCAATCATTGTGGTTATTACTCCACGTCCAAAATTACCATAATCATAACGATCATCAGGATTATGCGAACATACACGGTCTAATACACTGTCTACTGCATCAGCTTTGCGTTCTTTTTTCCTCAAAGCAGATTCATATTTTGCCCTGTGTTCTCTTTTTTTAAATAAATCTAATAAACCCATAAGATAATTTAAGTTTGGATATTTAAATACTTTTCTTAGTAAATCAGAAATGAAGTGCCGTCTACAAAATTATCTAATGAATATCAATTCGTTTAGAACTTATTTTCCCCTTTAATAAAGTTGTATAATCATAATCTCTAAATAAATGATGGGCAAATCCATCTGCTAGTGCTCCAAGATATGTTTTTTCTCTTTTTGGCTTAAATCCTTTTTCTTTTGGCAAATCTAAGATATTAATATCCCTAGGTTCTAATAAATTATAATAAGCAATATTTTTTCTAAATAAATCTATTTGAGAATCTTTTAAATAACCATCAACTAAAACATTTAATTTTTTTGGATACATGCAATTTTTTATCAAACCAGTAATTAATTCTAAACCAACTTCTATAATTAGATTTTCACCATATTTTTCATAATTTTTTTTAGAAATAATTGAATACCTCATATCTCTTCCATTTTCTAAAGACTTGAATAAAAGAGAATTATCTTTTCTAAGTTTTTTAGTAGGTGTGATTATTATATCTTTTTCAAAAGGGGAGGCAATTGCTGTAAAAATTTCAGGAAATCGGCCGTGGTTAGATTCGTCTATTGCAACATTTAACGAGTTTTCAATACCCTTTAAGGCCATAAATTCTAAAGAAAATTTTAATATAAAAGGATTTAGGTGTTAAAACATTAAAATCTCTATAAAACAATATATATATATTTGTATAAAGCAATTCTTTTAAAGTAAGAAGTTTATAAATTATTATGGAAAGAAGAAATTTTTTAGAGAAAATGGCTTTAATTCCAATAATAGCTTATACAGGATGTTCTCAAGATAAAACCCAAATACAAGAATATAGGGTTGCTATGAAAAAGGATGCTTTTTCAACTTTTAATTCTATATGTAATGATCAAGATAATAATAGCTATTTCCCAGGATCTAAATTAGGTTTAGGTGAAAAAATAGTTATACAGCTTGGACCTCGGGATGAAAAAAAATATGCAGAAGGAGATAGTTTAATTCTTGCTCCAAGAAAAAGAGTAAATTTTGAATGGAATAATATAAAAAGAGATGTTTATTTTGTTAAAAAATCAATAAACTTGAAATAAAATTTTCTTAGAAATTAAGCCTTTAATTCTTTAAAAAAATAGGTTTTATGTAATTTTGATTTTAAATTTCTGGGAACAAAATTTTTAGGATAGGGTTTTGCAAGGGTATTTAAAATTTCTTCATGAGTCTGCTTAAAAACTTGCTTATCCTCTTCAATATAATCTTCTAATTTTGAATAATTAAAAAAACTATCAGAAAAATTAGTTAGTTGTGCTAATTGTTTAAATTTTTCAATATAATCTTGCGGTTTATTATAAATGTCTGCATGAAGTTTGAAAAAATTATATCTAAATTCCACTAAGTCATATAAAATATTTAATGGTATAGGATTTTTTAAATTTCCTGTTTTTAATTCAGGATTTATTAAATCATAAAGTTTTACCATATCATTCATTCCAACCCTTATGCAACCACTTGAGCAAGGAGTTCCTAAAGTAAATTCATCTGTTGTTGAATGAATAACACAACTAGTAATCTCTTTATTTGTTTTTTGATCTTTTATTTTCATTCCTAACCCTCTAATTTCATTATAAGGCATTTTATATGCTTGAGGTTTTCCATTTTCATCAAAAGTATTTGTCCATCTTATTATATCTCCTTTTTTTAAATTTAATAAAGGATAATCTGCTCCATATCTAAAGATTACTTTTTCTCTTTTATCTGAAATAAATCCATTCCCTAGGGGGGTTGGTGCTCTTCCATTACTTCCTTTTCCAATACCGACTTCAAAGGAGTATTGCTCTCTAAATTTTCCATTTTCAAAATTAATTAAATCTAGGGAATAGGAAGGTAAATTTATTATTATTTTTTGCTCTAAATCTTGAGTTTCACTGCCAAAAGAACTTTGTGAAATTGGCAATGCTAAAATAGAACTTGTTTTTATAAAATCCCTTCTAGTTAGTTGTTTCATAGAAAGATGATAAAAAGAGGGTTATTAAAATTTTCTTAATAAACTATATAAGGTCTGATTTCCTTTAATAGATAGATTAAAATGATTGATAATAATACTTTTGAAACATTAGAACAAATGATTTATTCTAATCAGCCGGTTGTTTATACAAATTTTTCTGAAGAATATGGGGATCATTTAATAGAACCTTTAATTCCTTTAATTTGTGCAGGTATTCTTAAAACCACTAAATATCAATCAAATAATAATGAATGCCGTTTATTTGAGTTAAATCCAAGGATTATAAAAATAATTAAGGAAAATCCTGAACATAAAAGAGAGTTTTATGAAACTCTTGCAGACGAAGTAGTTGATGAAGATTTATTTTTAGAATGTTCAAGAGGAAATTAATAAAAAATCCCCCTAAAAACTACTTTGGATTTTTTAAATGTCAAGAATTTACGAATTCTTGAGCACAATTCAAAACAAAATTCTCCTTGGAGAATTTTTCAAAGTTTTGGATGCCTCAAACTGGGAACGACAAATCTATAAGTTACATCCGGTTTGAGCAGGAAGATATTTAAACTAAAGATCATTTAGTTTAATATGGCCTTATTAAAAGAGGAATTAGCTAATTTTAAACAGTATTATTTCAATTACTTTTCAGAATTTGTTGCAAAACCTTTGAAAAACGTAAGAGATAATTTTTTCAATGGTTTATATGAACCTTATATAACAGAAGAAAGAGAAAAATTAGGTCTTGATCGTTTTTTTAGTAAGGGATTACATTTACCTAGATTAGAATTAGATAATAATTTTAGACCAATAAGGCTTCTTTAAATAAAAATAAATTTAGGTCCTTAAAGGGATTTTATCTTTATTAAAATAAAGTATTAGTGCTAAAAGAGATTCTAAATTAGAGTCTTTTACTATTATATCTGCTTCTCTTGAGGAAATAGAACGATAAAGAATTGTTTTTACTCCTGGACCTTCAATATCTATTTGAGTTTTATAACTTTTAATAAAATAATTGTTACCATTAATACTTATAGAATAGGGCTTTGAAGAATTTTCCTCTTTTTCCATGTTTTTAATAGAATAACTAAGTATTTAAAAATTTGGTTGATTAAAAATATTAATGAATAGAAGAATTTCAGAGGAGATTTAAATGAAGTTTAGGCCTTGTATTGATTTGCATGAAGGAAAAGTTAAACAAATAGTGGGAAAAACACTAAATAATAATGCAGAAAATTTAGTTGAAAATTTTATTTCTGATTATGATGCAGATTATTTTGCTGAAATATATAAAAAAGATAAATTAAATGATGGCCATGTTATTATGCTTGGCTCAAGTAATGAAAAGCAGGCTTTGAAAGCACTACATTCTTATCCAAAAGGATTTCAAATTGGAGGAGGTATTAATCCGCAGAATGCATTATATTTTATTAAAGAAGGAGCAAGCCATGTTATTGCAAGCTCTTATATTTTTGAAAATAATCAACTTTGCTTAAGAAAACTAGAAGAAATAGTTAATAGTGTTGGAAAATCTAATTTAGTTTTAGATTTAAGTTGTAAATTGAAAGATGAAAAGTATTTTGTGATGATAAATTCTTGGCAAAAACTCACTAATTTTGAAATATCTTTAGAAAATCTTTCTTTATTATCTAAATATTGTGATGAATTTTTAATTCATGCAGTAGATGTTGAAGGACAATCCAAGGGCATTGAAATAAATCTGGTGAAAAAACTATCTGAATGGGTTAATCTACCTAATGTAAAAACTCCGGTAACTTATGCAGGAAGTATAAATTCTCTAGAAGATATTAAATTATTATATAAATTAAGCAATGGGAAGCTAGATTTTAGTGTTGGAAGTAGTTTGGATATTTTTGGTGGAGATCTTCCTTATAAAAAATTAATTAATTTAAGAGATTTAACTGTTTAAACAGCTGTTTAAAATAATTATAATAATTCTTATATAAAAAGTCAAGTATTATTGCTTATCGAGAATAGCCTGTTTTTCTTGTTTAGTTTTCTCTTTAGCTTCAATTTCCTTTTCATAATATCTTACAAGATCTTCATTATTTTCTTCTTCTGCCTGTTTTTTCTTTTCTTCATGCAATTCGACTTGCTTTTGCAGTGAACTTATACCTTTTTTCAATCTCTTTTTTCTGTCCGTCATTTTTATTCTTTAGATAACTTATCTATTTCTTTTTTTAAAAAATTTATGAGTTTCTCTCCAGTTTCTATAGGAATTTCATTTTTAATATTTTTATTATCTCTTACATACCTATAAACTTCATAAACTTTTTCATAATCTATTTCTATATTCTTTTTAATCCATGTTCTAAAAGAAGAATTTGAATATAATTTATTTTTTAAGAGACAGTTGATTATAAAAACTCCTCTTAATCTTAATATTGCAGAATAAAGAACACTAGTTGAAACTGTTTTTCCTGTTTTTCTGTCTAATTCCAGTAGATCTTCGCTGGATTTTACAGATATTTTTTTTGTAGATTCTATAAAAGAAGAAAAATCTTTTAGAGCTATCTTTTTATTTTTATATTTGTCTAAATAATCTTCATTTATTATAGCTTTAGCTTCTTTAAATATAGAATACATTAGAATTGGGTTGGTTTTTATTGCAGATTCTATAGAATGCTCTGGAATAACTAAAAATTCAAAATTTCTCTTTTTTTCTATCTTAAATTTTTCTTTGGAGATAATTAAAACATCGATATCAGAGGTTTCAGAAGCTTCTGCTCTTGCATGTGAACCATAAATAAAAACTGCAATTATCTTATTAAGATGGGGGTAAAGAATTTCCATTATCTCTTCCTTTATGCTTTTCTTTTCTATTCTTATAATTAAGACTTTTTCATTCATCCATTCTTTTGGTGCAAAAATATGCGCCCCATTTCCTATTTCAGTAACCTTTCTTATTATCTGTTCTTGTTCCATGTATATACTAGGTATATACCACTATTTAAAGGTTTTTATTAAGATTTAAAGTGGCTTTATGCTCTTGAGAAAAAGAAATTTAATGGATAAAAAAAGAAAATACTAAATATTTTGACGAGATTTAGCTGTTTAAACAGCTGTTTAAGTGTTAAACATGGGCTGTTTAATAGGATAATATATAACACTAATTCTTAAAAAGAGTTTTACCAATTAAATAAAATGTATTTTCCATGGAATGATTATGAAGAAATAGCAAGTAATAGGAAAAATACTCTTCAAGTTTTTATAACAACAAGATGTAATTTGAAGTGTAATGGGTGTTTTGCAAAAAATGTAATGGGTGAAAAAGCAAAAGATATTTCTCTTAAAGAATATTCTTTAGTAATTGATGATTTTCTTGAAAAAGATGGAAAACAAATAAATATTCTTGGTGGAGAGCCTTTACTTCATCCAAAAATAAGGGAAATTGTTCAAATTAACCGAGATAAAAACATTAAAACAACTATTTATACAAATGGCTCTTATTTAAACAGGTTTAATGAAAAAGATTTTGAAAATGCAAAACTTCGGCTTTCCTTATATTGTAAATCAGGAAAAAATAAGAGTTTAGATTCAATGATTAAAACAGATTTTCCAATAGATGTCTGCTTTATGGTTTCAAGCAAAACTACAAAAAAAGAGCTTGTTGAAACAGCAGATGAACTTGAAAAAAATTACAATACTAATGTATTTTTTATTTCAAGTATAAGAGAATTAGACAATCCAAGAAAAGAATTTTTTGATGATACTGAATTAAGTATGAATGTTTTAGCATATAAAGAGCTTGTTCATGAATTTTTGCAAGAATATAAAGGAAATATGGAAATACATATATCAAAAAGAGGAGTTTTTGAAAGCACAAAAACTATTGCAGGAAATAAATGTAAGTTTGCAAATTATTTTATTGGTGGCAAGATAATCCAATGCCCTTATGATACTATAAATCTGAAATTCCAGAAAGATTATTTGTTTGATACAAGAAACTGCCAGCAAAACAACAGCTGTTTAATGAGTAAGATTGTTGTTAAGAGAAAAAGTTAGTGATTGTTTAAACAATAAACCGCTCGGGATTCTCTTCTCTAACTTTTTTTAAACATTTAATAAAAGTAGTCATTGTTCCATTACATTCTTCTTTTAAATATTCTTCAAATTCTTCTTTATTATTTGGAGCAAAATGATGGCAATCTAAACATAAAGTAATTAAATTTTCAAGTTCATCTTTTCCTTGAAAAGTTAAAGGAATAATGTGGTGGGCTTCTAAAAATTTTTCAGATTTATCTTGAATTTTACATTTTTGACAGGTAAAATCATCTCTTTCAAATGCTTTTTTTCTTAAGACACTATTTCTTTTCTTCATTTTTCATTAAATTATCTAAGGGGGATGAAACTTTTTTCATTTCTTCTGATGAAATATGGGTATAAATTTGAGTTGTTGAAAGGTCTGCATGGCCTAATAATTCCTGAATCATTCTTATATCTGTTCCTGATTCTAATAAGTGAGTTGCAAAGGAATGTCTTAGTGTATGAGGATGAACAGATTTTTTTATTCCTGCTTTTTGCGCTACGTTTTGAATAATCTTTTGCATGTTTCTTGAAGATAATTTTCCATTTGGGCCTGTGAAAAGATATTCTTGATTGTTTTGTTTTTGTAATTCTGCTTGTTCTTTTAAATTATCTGCCAAGAAATTAGGAATATTAAAATTCCTATCTTTTTTTCCTTTAGCCTGCCTTACATGACCTATTTTTTCATCAAAATCCATATCCCTCATTTTTAAATTAATTAATTCTGAAACTCTAAAACCACATGCATAAATTAAAGAGAGCATTAACTTGCTTTTTTTATTTACGGCCGACTCAAGCAGTTTTCTGACTTCGTCTTTAGATAAAACAACAGGTATTTTTTTCTCTCGTTTTGGTCTTTTTATTCCTGCAGTTATATCTTTGTTTAAGAGGTTAGAATAGGCATATTTTACAGCAGCAAGAAACAAGATAGAAGACATAGAAGATTTTTCTGCTAATTTTTCTGCCATGAAAAGCTTAATATCGTCTTGAGTTATCTCTTCAGGATTTTTCTTGGAAAAATCAATAAGTTTAGAGTTAGAAGAAAGATAGTTTCTAATAGTATGGGGGGAGTTTTTAGAGATTTTTAGTTCTGTTTCGATTTTTTTTAAGAAAACCTCTTTTTCCATGATTTTGATTGTGCGAACTTGTTTAAAAATCTAATGTAATAATTGTAAAACCAGTTAATAGCTTCCTTTAATATCTGTCCTTAATTTCTTTTCTTGTGGGTTAAATCCTTTTTCTCTAAGAAGATTAAACATCTCTTCTTTAAATTGAAGATTATGAAGCATTTGATGATGATTTGGACATAAGCCTATCAAATTATCTTGAGAATTATTTTTTCTATTTTGATCAAGATGATGTAAATCGACTACTTTATCAAATCCACAAATAACACATTTTTCTGTGATTTTTTTATAGATTTCATAATCTAAACCATAAAGTTGCATTTGATTTCTAGCTTTTTGATAGTCTAAAAAATAAGTAGTATTATAACATCCCCCACATAACCCTTTACTTTTTAAAAACATTAATCTTTGACATCTTTTACAAACTTTCTTTTTTCTAGGCCATTTAAATTTTCTATAACAATTATGACAAATTTCTCCAGTAAATCGATTGTTTTCTTTTCCGCATTTTGGACAAACTTTCCCCTGTAATAATTTTATGGACATAACATAATCAGGTACCTGAAGTATATAAATCTTTTGATGACAAAAATGTAACTTTTAAGTAGGTACCCGATAAATTTAAATAGTTAAAAGTTTTTAATCTAATTATGAAACTACAAAAACAAAAATCAGATTATAAAAGAGGCTACTCCAAATATGTAGTCGTAATTCCAGAAGATTTGATTAAGAAGGCTGAATTAAAAGAATCTGATGAATTAGTTGGAGAAGTTGAAAAACATAGAATAATACTTAAGAAAGTTGAAAAAATGGTCTAAATTGACTAAAACCCTGATTTCTAAACGTTCTGATAATATAGGTTATCAGAACCTTTTGGGTTATTGAGGGATTTTTGAGAGAAAAATAATATTAATGTCTCCAAAATTGACTATCCCTACCTTTGTCACATTCGTCTTCTGTTTCTGTGCTCTTAGGTAAGCTTTGTGAAAGAACTTCTAAATCCTTAAGATGTTTTTCTAGAGGAATAGGAGTATAATCTAATGTTAAAAAATATGCTTTAAAATAAACAGTAGGAGGATTTCCTGTGATAATTATGCTCTCTTTTCCGTCAGGTTGATTATTTAAAGGAGTATATTTATTACCTCTTGAATCTACAAAAGTTCTTCCTTTAATTCCGCCATTTAAAAGATAATATGCTAAATCTTTAGTTAAAGAAGTTTCTGACATATTTTAAATTAATAAATAGTATTTTTAAAGATTATTGTGATTTTTAGGCAAAAGGTTTATTTGGATTGCTTGGACCATAAGGATCATTAAAAACAGTTAGTGGTTCAATTGTGCTCTTAGGTAAGCTTTGTGCAGAAACCTCTAACCCTGATTGTGTTTTTTCAATTTCTTGAATCTCTAAATCAGTAAGACGCTCATAACCAGCTAATTTATCATATCCTAAGATAATTGTTTCTCTATTATATTTATTATCTTTATTATCTTCTAAAACAAGTACATTAAAACCATGATCATGAATCTCTAAAACTTTTATAATCTTGAAAGAATGTTTCTTTTGATAATAATTTCCTTTAACTGCATTCGATATATCTTCATATATATTTGTCATGTTATTTTTTAATTAACTTGATTTTTAAATATTATTGTGATTTAACATTAATTAATGTCTATAAAATATACTATCTCTTCCTTCTCCACCATACACTTCATCTTCTGTATCTGTGCTCTTAGGTGAGCTTTGTGCAAGAGGTATATCTTCATAGTGATCTTTGATTAAAACTTCTTGAGGGGTTTTTTCTCCTGAATATCTTATTAACATTTTAATTTCTTCAGGATTGTCATTTTTAAAATCAGAAAAACAATGTGCCACCCACACTTTGATTGGCACTTGTTTTTGGGATGCTCCGAAATTAAAACCAGTAAATTACAACCCAATTCTAAAGAATTAAGTTTTAATTTCAGACATAACCAATAACCTGATATTGAGCACCATCAAAAATACTATCTATAAACTTTTGATGAATAATAGAATTAATTCCTTGGTTTTTTATAATATCTTGTAAATTGTCTGTCATTTTGATTTTTAGTATTTTTTCTCTATTCTTGGGCCATAATCCCTATCTTTTGAATGAGAAGGAACTTTAGGTCCTATAAATGTTTGATTAGATTCTTCAGATATTTCTAAGTTTAAAGTGGGATTAGAATTTTCAAGGGCTTTTAATAATGATTCAGGATTATATTCATTAGGGATTCCTAAGTTTAATGTTGACCCATGATTAATAGCATAAGGATCGTCTGCAACAGTAAATGATTTATATGATTTTTCTGTGCTCTTAGGTGAGCTTTGTTCAGGCCCCAATACTAATTCTGTTAAACCTTGTTCCATCCAGTTAGCTAATTTATGAAGTTCAGAGATCTTTTCTTCTGGATTTTTAATTGAAATAAACCTCTTATCATAAAATCCATTCTTGACTATTGGATAAGTTGTTCCATTAGGTTTATGAAGTATAAAATTATTATCTTGTGTTTCCCCTTTATAAATTACTATTTCCTCCTGTGGAGTATCAAATTTATAAAAACCTGGTTTGTCTATGGCCATAAATAATTTATTAATTTTGATTATTTAAAGATTATTGTGATTTAGGAGTGATTTAGGGAAATTTTTGAGTAATTTTTGCCTAGCGGCCTACTTTTTTTAGCAGTGTCTGGGGTTTTGTTCACTTTGGTTAGCAAAGTGCAATGATAATAAAAATAAATATGAATAAAATATGAAAAGAAAAATAAAGAAAAGAAAAAAAGAAGTAGAAAAATAATTGCAATTATTTTTATCTATTAAATAAAGCCATTATTAAGCTTACAATTGCGCCTATAACTACAATCCAACCTGCAATTTGAGTTACAATTGTAGGAAGTATTGGGATAGTTAGTGTATTGTATATCATTCCAAAGCCAACTGCAAGTGAAACTAAAATACCTGTTAGCCATACAACAATATTCAAAACTCCTGAATCTGCTTTTGCCATATTTTACCTCCTTTTTTAATTTATTTTTTATTAATTTATTCTTTTTTAGTTCCTGGTGCAAAACTTAAAAGAGCAAGTGAAATAAAAAAAGAAAGCCCAAACACAGTAATATATGTTTTCAAAAGGCTTGGACTATAGCCCAAATATACTCTTTCAACATTTAGATCTAAAATTGAATCAGGATTTAGCGTACAAAAAGTCCATGCATAGTCTGGATTTGGAACAGAAGGTGCTGTTTGACATGGGATAAAACTTGAAAATAAAGATATTGAAAACACAGCTAGTGCAAAAAATAATGAAGCAATCACTCTATTTTTTAATTTCATATTAACTCTTTTTAATAGACTTATTAAGATAGTGTAGTTTATAAATTTTTTGAGTTTTTCTCTGTTAAATCAAAAAAACAAAAGGGCACTACCTCTTGAAAGGTATGGTTTGTAAAGCCCCTTTGTTTTTAGGATGATCAGAAATTAACGCAGTAAAGTTATATCTACATGATAAATAATGCAGTTTAATTTCTGACATCAACTAAAAAATATAAAAAAAATCAAATAGATTATTCTTCGACATCAAGAACATTTAGCTTATTTTTTCTAATTTTCCTCACAAACTTAAACAGGCTTAAACAGCCAGTGTGATTTTTTAAACAGGTGTGGCTTATTTTAGCTGTTTAAACAGCTGTTTAAACAAATTATCTTTTTTATTTATTAAAACTTAAACAGCCAAAGTTTTATCGACTATAAATGTGCTGTTTAAACAGCAAACAGCTGTTTTAAACAACCTTAAAAAAGATAAAAAATAGGCCTTTTTTGAGGTTTAAAAAACTAGGGCTGTTTAAACAGCCGAAACATTTATAAATGAGAAAGATTGTAAATTATTAAGATGTTTGGATTTTTCAAAAAAAACAAAGATGTAAGCAAATTAAAAGAAGAGGTATATCATTCTTTCAATTCTGTTAAAAAAGATATAAATAAAGTAGGTGAATGGGTTGCGCATTTCGACGCAAAACATAAAAATTTTGATAAAGAACTAGTTGAATTAAAAGACCAGCTTTATTACATTAGGGAAGATCTAAATGAGATAAAAGACTTTGTTTCTTTCTTTGGACCACAGTTAACTAAACAGCCGTTTAAACAGGCACAAACAGGTAGGGATAAACAAACAGCTGTTCAAGCTGTTCAAACACCTGTCCAAACGGCTGTTCAAACAGGCATTTTATCTGGTTTAACTGTTATGGAAAGGGCAATTGTGTTTGCTTTGTTAAACTCTGATGTAAAGCTAAGCTATGAAGATTTAGCAGCTGTTTTAGGGAAAGATAAGAGTACTATCAGGGGCCAGATAAATGGGATAAGACAAAAGAGTGAAGGCTTAATTGAAGAGTCAATTGAACCAAATGGTAAGAAAAGGATCTATATTCCAGAGAAAATGAAGGAATTTGTGCTCAAAAGTGTAAAAGTGAGAGTTAGACCTGATAAAAGGGCTAAAAAATACTAAAAAACCAGTGTTTTTATTGGTTTTTAGGTCAAAAAGTGTAAAAGTGAGAGTTAAATAAAACAAACAGGTTATAAAAAATGAGAAAAATAAAAATTTTCAACAAAAAAGTGAGTGAAAAAATAAGAAATTATCTCTTAGCAAAAAAGAGAGAGATCAAAATAAAGAGATTTTAGCAAATTTTCAGCAAGAAAGTGAGGAATCAAAAAATCCAAAGGATTTTAGGATGCTCAGAAATGTAATAAGAGAACATTTCTGACATCAAAATAAGGGAATTTTGATTCTTAAAAAAGCTGGAAAAAGGCTAAAAATCAAAAAAGAGAAAAATAGTAAAATAGCGACGAGAAAGTTAAATAAAGTTAGATAGTGAAATAATGATAATCGGTGTGCCGGAAATCCTTAGTTTAGCTAAAATGTATTATAAATTTTTGAAAAATCAGAAATTTAAAGTAAAAATTATTATAACTCTCTAAGCCTCATTATCGTCGATAAACTAGCAATTTTCTTAAGATCCGGGGAAATTTTTAAAGTAATAGTCTTATTGTTCTGTTTTAGCTTTAAAATAGGGATTCCTTTTTTCTCTAGCTTATTAACATAATCTCTTATTGAAGATTCGCTTAAATTAAGATTATTTGCTATGATCTTATATGTTACTTCGCCTATATTTTGCTCTTCTAGGCCATAAAGCGTTGAAAATATAAGCATTTCCTGAGGAGTTAGCTTTTTGAACTTGATTCTTATGCCTTTTTTAATATGATCAAGAGAATCTAGTATTTCTCTTGCTTTTTCAAAGTCATTTATATCTTTTGACGAGGAAGAATGTGAACTAGATGTAGAAATAGGGGGTGAGATAATGGAATTACTTAAACTGATTAAAGAGGCCATATTTATAGGATTTTCTTGTATTTTTGAAGTAATTTGTGTCTGTTGGTTTGTCTGTTGGTTTGTCTGTTGGTTTGTTGGTTTGTCTGTTGGAACCCCCCTATTTCCTGTGGAAAGGAGCATATTTTGCTCTTCTAGGCTATTTAGGGAGTGTTGATGTGTTGGAATATGTGTTGGAGTGGAAATAGGGGGGTTGTTTTGAGGTATGGTTTGGGTTGGATGTGTTGGAGTCTGAATTATTGGTTGAACTAACTGTTTTTCTTTGATTTGTCTTAGATCTAATCTAATTTCAGATAAGTCTGTTTTTAAAAATTCTAACTCTTTTTTAAGATCAAATATATCTTCTTTTATTTTATCAAAAGCTTGTTTTATAGGATCCATAGAAAATTAAGAATCCCTTAATTTATAATCTTAATGATAGTTTATTGTATCTGTTGGTTTGAATAAGCAGAGTGTACTTTATTTGAAAGTCTCCATCTTGTTCTTCTAGAATAAACTATTCCTTTTTCATTTTTATCTATTTTAATAACAAGATCTTTTTTTAATAATTCTTCTAAAAGAGCTTTAATAAATTCTTCATCTCGTGCAAGTTCTTTTGCAATGTCTGATATAAAAATCTGTTTAGGAAATACTTGATATAAATAAAATAAAATTTGCTCTGAAATCTTATCTTTTTTTTCTTTACTTATAGTGGGCATATAGAAGTTATTCGGTTTTTATTTATATATCTTTAGTAAGAACTTAATCATTAAGATTATCTAGAATTGTATCTGATTCAGAAGAAACATATTGAATTATTTCGTGGTCTGTTGCTTCTGGATGTTTTTGTTTGTATTTAAGAGCATGAGAGGCTCCAGAGATTATCCCCATTTTTATTTTTTTTGTGTCGACCATTTTCTTTAATAAAAATGTATTTTTATAGTATTTAAATTTAATTGTGTTATAATTATTATTATTTAAAGAAAAAGGTTTATTAATGCCTTTAAAATTGAGAGACAACTTATTAGGTTAGAAAATGAAAATAGAACAGAAATTTGAGTATATAGATAAGAGAAATGAAAAACAAGTGTTAGCTAGTTTAGACCCTCTTGTAAAAGAATGGTTTTTTTCAAAGTTTAAGGATTTTTCTTTAACTCAGCTTTATGCAGTAATGCCTATTTTTGAAAGAAAAAATATATTAGTCTCTGCTCCAACAGGAGGAACTAAGACTTTAAGTGCATTTTTAAGTATTTTAAACTATTTAGTTATGCTTGCTAAAAAAGACGAATTAGAAGATAGAATCTATGCTGTTTATTGCTCTCCTTTAAAAGCACTAACTAATGATATTTATGTAAATTTAATTAGGCCTTTAAAAGAAATTGAAGAGCTTGCTGATACAAAAAATATTAAATTAAAGAAAATAAGAGTTGGTTTGAGAACAGGAGATAGTACTTCTTATGAAAAAGCAGTTATGTTAAAACACCCACCACATATTTTTGTTACAACTCCTGAAAGTTTAGCAATTACTATTAACTCCCCTAAGTTTTCTGAGAAATTAAGTTTAGTAGAATTTATGATTGTTGATGAAATACACTCTTTAGCTGAAAATAAAAGAGGGACTCATTTATCTTTAACACTAGAAAGGCTTCAAGATATATCAAAAATAGAAATAACAAGGATAGGGTTGTCTGCAACAGTTGCACCTTTGGAAAAGATAGCTGGTTTTTTAGTTGGAAGTAGTAGAAATTGTGAAATTGCAAGTGTTGAATTACTAAAAAAAGTTGAATTAGAGGTTTTAAGTCCTGTTGAAGATTTCTTAGATACTAATTCTATTGATTTAAACACTGGTTTGTATAAATTAATAGATGAATTAATTGAAAAAAATAAAACGACTCTTATTTTTACTAATACTCGGGCTGCAACAGAGAGAATAGTTCATAATTTAAAAGAAAAATTTCCAAAATACAATGAAAATATTGGTGCACATCACTCTTCTTTATCAAAAGAACATAGATTCGATATTGAAAAGAGATTAAGGGAGGGTAATTTAAGGGTTGTAGTATGTTCTACTTCATTAGAATTAGGTATTGATATTGGTTTTATTGATTTAGTTATTCTCCTTGGCTCTCCAAAGTCTGTTTCAAAGGCAATGCAAAGGATAGGAAGAGCAGGACATCAGTTACATGAAAAAGCAAAAGGCAAATTTATTGTTCATGATAGTGATGATTTAGTTGAGTGTTCTGTTATTTTAAAAAATATTATAGAGAAAAAAATAGATAGAGTTCATATTCCTATGAATTGTTTAGATGTTTTAAGTCAACATGTATATGGGATGGCTATTTCTAGAATTTGGAATGCAGATGAGATGTATAATTTAATTAAAAAAAGTTATTGTTATAAAGATTTAACAAAAGAAGATTTTTTTTCTGTTATTTCTTATTTATCAGGAGCTTATGAACTAAATACTAGAAATGTTTATCCAAAAATTTGGTTTGATGAAGAAAAAAGAGAGATAGGAAAGAGGGGAAAGCTTGCAAGAGTAATATATATGACTAATATTGGCACAATACCTGATGAAAGTTTTATTAGTGTTATATGTAATAATGCAAAAATTGGCCAGATTGATGAAATCTTTTTAGAAAAAATGAAAAAAAATGATGTTTTTGTTTTAGGAGGCAATAAATATCAATTTTTATATACAAAAGGCATGAATATTTATGTAAAATCTGCTGAAGGAAAAAGACCAACAATTCCTTCTTGGTTTTCAGAGGTTTTGCCACTAACTTTTGATGCTGCAATTTCAATAAGCAAGTTTAGAAAATTATTAAATGAAAAATTTGAAAAAAATAAATCTCCATCTGAAATTAAGGAGTTTATTAAAGAATATGTTTATTCTAACAGCAAAACTAGTGAGTATATTTATAATTATTTTAGAGATCAGTTCAAATATTCGTTAATACCTCATGAAAATAGAATTTTAATTGAAGAATATAGGTCTGATAAAAATTATTTAGTATTTCATACTTTATTTGGAAGAAGAGTTAATGATACTTTGTCAAGAGCTATTGGTTTTTTAGTTGCTTCTGCAAAAAAAAGAGATGTTGAAGTAGGAATAAGTGATAATGGATTTTATATTGCAGGAAAAGAGCTTGATTTAAGTAAAGTTGAATCAGCATTTAAGAAATTAACTAAAGAAAATATTAGAGAAACACTTGATGAAGCAATTGAAAAGACAGAAATATTAAAAAGAAGGTTTAGGCATTGTGCTGCAAGGGGTTTAATGATACTAAGAAACTATAAAGGCAATATAAAAAGTGTAGGAAGGCAACAAATGTCTTCTCATTTTATTTTAGCTGCTATAAATCAAAAGACAAAAGAGTTTCCTTTGCTTAAAGAAGCAAGAAGAGAGGTTTTGGAAGACCTAATGGATATTGAAAATGCAATAGAAGTATTAAAACTAATTGAAAATAAGACAATTAAGATAGAAAAAAAGAATACTAAAGTTATTTCTCCTTTTGCAATTAATATGATGCTTCAGGCACATACAGACGTTATAAGAATTGAAGATAAAATAGAGTTTATTAAAAGAGTTTATGCTGAATTAAAAAGACAGGAAGATAAAAAAGAGGAATTATGAACATAGAAAGGTTTGAAGCTGTTGAAAGAGCATTGTTTTGGAAGGAAAAGAGAGTTTTAGTAATTGGAGATTTGCATTTTGGCTATGAAAACTATCTTCATGAAAGGGGATGGTCTTTTCCAAAGACACAAATTAGTGAAAGTATAGAAATTTTGGGAAAAATATTTCAAAAAACGGGCAAATTAGCTCAGGTAATTATATTAGGTGATGTTAAACACTATTTTGGAGGTATTTTAAATGAAGAATTTTCAGATGTTTTGCAATTTTTTAATTTAATTAAAGAAAATTTGGATAAAAATGGAGAGATTATTATAATTAAAGGCAATCATGACAACATCTTAGAACCTATTTTGAAAAAACAGGGGTTAAAGGAGTTTGTAAAACTAAAACAAGAGTATATTTTGGAAGATATTTTGTTTTTTCATGGTCATAAAAGAGATTTTGAAAGAGTTAAACCTTTGTTAAAAGGTAAAAATATAAAAATAAGTATAATTGGGCACTTTCATCCTGCAATTAATCTAGAAGAAGATGCTAAAAAAGAAAAATATAAGTGTTATTTGTATGGTAAGTCAAAGATTTTGAAAAAAGAGTTGATTATTGTACCTAGTTTTTTCCCTTTACTAGAAGGAACTAATATTTTAGCAAAGGATTTTATGCTTGAAGGATGGTTAGATGTTTCAAATTTTGAGGTTTTTATTATAAGTGATAAAGTTTATGATTTTGGAAAGGTGAGTAAGATAAATAAATAGATGTTAAAGAAAAGTGAAGGAGTATTTACTAATTATTGCACTTCGTGGGAATATTAAGTCGACTAAAAAGTTTTGCTCTTATCTTTTTCGTTTCTATTTTAAGAGTAAAACTTTTTGCGTCTCCTAAAGATTTATTAATTATTATTCTCTTTACTTATTAGATCATATTAATATATTTATATGTTTAAAATTAACAGATAATTTATAAATTCTAAAAAATTCAACATATTATGAATGAAAAAAAAGTAAGCAATCTTGTTAAAGCATTAGAAGATGTAGGTATAGAACTTGGCGAGCCTATTGAATGTCAAATAAACCCTGAACACACTAAAGCTGTTACAGAATTTTTAAGAAAAATAGAAGACGCACATAAAAGAACAAGAAATTCTACAATAAAATTTGATAATTATTCAAATAATTCTTCCTATTATTGCACTTCGTCATTATACTAAGTCGCCTATAGGCTCCTAACTATTTATTAATTAAAATCCATTGAAAAAGTTTTGCTCTTATCTTTTTCGTTTCTATTTTAAGAGTAAAACTTTTTATCGCTAGACTATTATAAGATTCTTGCTTGTTAAAGCAAACTAATTCAATGCAGTTGTAAGTTTAATATTAACAAATAATTTATAAATTCTAAAAAAGTTAGTATTTTATGGCTGATCCAAATCAATTAGATTTATTTAGAGCAAGTGAAGAACTAAAAAGAGAGCAAAAAGAAGGAAGAAATCTTGCTAAATATACTTCTATAAAATATAAACTTCCTGGAAGAACTATATCTCCTGCAAAAATGAGTAAAGAAGGTTTACAAAATTGGATTGTAGAGTTTGCTAAACTAAATAATATTGACTTACCCAAGGGATTTTATGGAAGAAATAGAACCCAAATATTAGGAATGTATAAAGGAATGCAAGAAACTTATAATTTTAGTGATAGAGATATATTACCTAAAAAGAATTATTAATTTTGTTGTTTTATAGAAGGTATTAAAACATATATATTTGGTTCAGAAAAAGTATAATTAATTAAATTATATTTTGGAAAAGGATTTGTTGTTTTATTATATATTTGTTCATTTCTTTGCCCAAAATCAGCCCCTCCTGTATCATCTGGCTCTACAGTAATAGGTTTTATTAAACCACATGAAAAAACTAGTATAGAACTTGCTAGAATTGCTGATAAAACCATCTTTTTCATATAAACTAGAAGAATATTAAGTATTTAAGATTTGTTGTGATGGGTTGTATAAAGATAATCTTTTTAAAGAGGATATAACCTTTATTTTAGAGGAGATAGTATCTCAGAAACTTAATTCTGAATAAAAAATATGGAAGAAAAATATAAAAAACAAGATGAATTGCCAGATTTTCAATTCCCTTTATTTGTAGAAGATAGTAACGTAAGAGATATAGATTTAGAGAATAAACTTCCTTTAGAACTATTTTTAAAACATGAAGGATATGAAATAGCTATTAATCAAAAACAATATGTTTTGTCTATAGATAATTATGAAGATTTTCCAAGAGATTCTTTAAAATTAGAAATTTCAACATTCAGAGGAATGTGTCATGATGCTATTCATTTTTATGGATTTCTTGAACTTCCTTTATTAAATTTTAAAGAATTAGAAACTAACTATTTTTGTGGAGGATATGGAATACCTTCTGTGCTTAGGCGCATTCAATTACACAGAAGTTTAACTACACAAGAATTAAATTTAAAGAAATATAATGGTTATGAACTTGGAGAAATGATTAATGGATTTAATAGTATTGAAGATATTATTGTTCGTGCAAAAGTTGTTGCAGAAAAATATTTTCAAGGTTTTAAATTAATAACTTCTACTAAAAATATTACAGAAATTAATAAAACAAGCCCTTTTTTAGATTATTTTAAAGAGTAAAAGATTATATTTAAAAAAGGATTACGCCCAGACTCGGAATTGAACCGAGAAATCCTTGCGGACATGGTGTTCGAGACCATTGCAGTACCATTGTGCCATCTGGGCTTGAATTGTATTTAATTGATTTTGTTTTTAAAAGTTATTTAAACCACTTATAATATTCAAATTGTTCTTGCCCTTTATGAATAATTAATATTGGAAGTTGAGCTTTTAATCTTTGGTAATTCATTACAATTCTTCCTGTTCTTCCATTTCCATCTTCAAAAGGGTGAATTTTCAAAAGTTTTATATGGGCTTGTTTTATATTTTCTTCTTCTTTAGGGTTTGAGTATTCTTCAGCCCATTTTGAAAGTTCTTTTTGAATTAATTCAGGCTTTAGACATTCTTCATACCCTATTTGACTATTTCCAACATAAATTGGACACCTTCTAATTTTTCCTGCAATTAAAGGGTTTATTCTTTTCATTAAATTTTGATGAATTTCTTTAATAAAAGGAATGTTTATAGGTTCTTTGTATTCTTTTGCAAAACACCATGTAGAAACAGCATCTTCTAATGCGCTGTTAGAATCTTCTTTTTCAATCCAGTTAGAATGTTGTAAAAATTCAAATTCTTGTTGAGATATATTAATTTTCATAAGTTAATGAATAATAAGAACTTTTTAAAATGTTTTAAGATTGGTTTAAGTTACTTCGACTCTGGTTTTTCAGAATTTGCTTGAAATCTTGGAAAGCTAATATGATAGGGAAGCCCAAAATCATCCTCTAATTGTAGTGCTTTTAATGAACATTTTTGTAAGATAGTATTTAGAATAATTATTCTTAATTTATCTGGAACTTGTTTAAGATCTTTCCATTGAGTTAGTGTTTCTTTTGAAAGTTGATCATCTACTAAAAATATTAAAAAACCTTCAAAATAAATATTAGCAAAATTAGTATAGTCAAGAGTAAATTTAAAATCAAATTTTAAAGCTTCTTTATCAGTAAAATCTAATTTATTTTTTTCAACAGAAGTTATATTTATATCTGATTTTGCTTCTAATTTTCCTTTAAAATCAGGAAATTTTTTTACATTTAGACTAGTATATCCAAAACCTAAAAATTTTATTTCTTGTTCCATTTTTAATTGAATAATTGAGGTTTTTTAAAGTTTGTTGTGATTGAAATTAAAATCAGCAAAATTATATTCAATTTTAAATAATAGAATTTTAATTTCAGAGCATCCCAAAAACAAAGAGTAGTTTTCATTGTTTTTCTGATGTTTGAAAAGAAAATAATCTAATAGAATTACTTTTAATTAAAACAAAAATAATTTTAAAAAATTTTATTTATACTAAATCTTCTTCAGAAATAACTACAAAATCACCTATTGCTACTAAAGCATGATAAGGTATTAAAGCTTCTTTTTCAGCTGTTCTTTCTAAACTTAGATTAGTTGTATAAGGTGTTAGGTCTTTTATAACCATATGAATCAATTCGCCACTTTTTGTTTCAAAAGTGATATCTTTGATAAAACCTAGTTTTTTACCTTCTTTGGTAACAACTTGTTTTCCCACCATAGCCCTAAAGGGCTTCTTTTCTATAACCATATAAAATTTAAATGGAAACTGTTTATAAATGTTTCTGTAATAAATTCACTATATTAAAAAAACAATGTGTTATTCACATTTTTAAGTGTGAATTTAATAGATATTTGTTTTTAGGACCTCAATAATTATTAATTCTTGATGGCTTCAATAAGGTAAATTCTTGATAGTGCTCAAGATTTTATAATCTTAATATACTCTGAAATTTAAACTAGTAAGCTCACAATAAAAAATCCCAATCACAGCAAGTTGTGGGGTATTTTTTAAATGTCAAAAATTTACGAATTTTTGAGCACACTCCAAAACAAAATTCTTCAAGGAGAATTTTTCAAAGTTTTGGATGCCTCCAAATGGGAACGACGAAAATTGTAGCAAGCTAAGAAGTATAAGACCCATTTGCAGTAATCAAATTTTAGAGTAAACATAATTTCGGACATTAAAAAAAGATATTAATTTTTAAAAAATGTTCTTTTTAATTTATTTTTAAAGGTTATTTTTCAAATTATTGATTTTTTTAGGTAAAATAGGTTAATATTTAATTAATTATCTTTAATTCTTGTCAAGAACCCTCGGAATAAATTCCGGGGCGTGTCTCGGGTTCTTGAGCACCCTAAAAATTGTTTTTTCTTACTGTTGAAAATCTTCCAATTAGATTTTTAATCACTATCAGAAACTCCTGTTTCTGAAGTCGCGAACTAAAGTAGGGAGTTTGCGAAAAACAATTTTTTTGGTATCAAAAAGAGGTAATAATCTCTATAAAATAGCCTAACCCCTCACCCTATGGTTTCTTATGGAAAAGATTTATAAAGGAATTTCAAAATTGAAAATGTTGAATTTTTATTTATAAATATATATATTATATATTATATATATTAATATATAATATAATATAATAATATATAATTAAGTATCTATATTTTAATTTTTTAAATTTTTGTTAATTTTTTACGTCAGTATATTTAGTAAATTACTAATAATACTACTTTAATACACTTATTTTTTAAAATAATATTCTAGATATGAAATAAGGGGGTGAGGGGTTGCTAAATATTTTTATTAGTTAAAATAAGTAAAAAAGAGCTATTTTAAGTTCCATATGAAATAAAGGTTAGTTAAGTATATTTTCTTATATAACAATATTTAAATATAAATCAATTATTTAATAGATTAGTTAATAAAAGGGATAAAAAAATGGTGATAGGACTAGATAAAATATTCAATTCTGCAATAAATAACACTTTATTTAAAAATAAAGAGGTTTTACAGACAAATTATACTCCTGAGTCAATACCTCATAGGGATAAACAAATAGAACAGATTGCAGGGATATTAGCTCCTTTATTAAGAGGTGAAAGATGTAGTAATTTATTTTTATATGGTAAAACTGGCACAGGAAAGACTCTTTCAATGCAATATGTTCAAAATGAATTATTAAGAAAAGCAAAAGAAATGGGATTAGAATTAAGAATAATTTATTTAAATTGTAAATTAAAAAAAGTTTCAGACACAGAATATCGGATTTTAGCTGCTTTAATAGGTAAATTAGGTAAAGAGGTTGCTGCAACAGGATTACCTACTGATCAAGTTTATTCTAAGTTTATTGAGATAATCGATGAAAAAAAACAATTGGTTGTTATTATTTTTGATGAAATTGATCAGGCTATTAAAAAAATTTCAGATAGTTTTTTATATAATTTAACTAGGTTAAATTCAGAACTATCTAAATCTCAAATAAGTATTATAGGTATTTCTAATGATATTACTTTTTTAGAAGATATAGATCCTAGAGTAAGAAGTTCTTTAGGTGAAGAAGAACTTGTATTTCCTCCTTATAATGCATTACAATTACAAGATATATTAAATGAAAGATGTGCTATTTCTTTTAAAGAAAATGCTGTTGATGCAGGAGTTATTGCAAAATGTGCTGCTTATGCTGCAAGAGAGCATGGGGATGCAAGAAGAGCTTTAGATTTATTAAGAATTGCAGGAGAACTTTCTGAAAGAGAGGGAAATTCTAATGTTGGATTGAAATATATTGATTTAGCTAATGATAAAATGGAAAAAGACAAAATTTTAGATATTGTTGAAACTCAACCTAAACAATTTCAACTTGTTTTATATGCTATTTCAGAATTAACAAAATCTCAAAAAAATAATAAAGAATTAAATAAATTTTTTACAGGAGATGTTTATGATGTTTATAGGGATATTTGCATTAAAACAAAAAATGAGTATTTAACTCAAAGAAGAATTTCTGATATTATTGCTGAAATGGATATGTTGGGTTTGATAAATGCTAAGGTTATTTCAAAAGGGAGACATGGTAGAACTAGAGAAATAAAATTTGCAATACCTATAGGTTTATTTGATAAAATTGATGCTATTTTAAAAGAATCTTTAGGTTTGTAATTAAATTATTATACTTTTAACAATGGAAAAAACAATCTTAAAAATTTGTATGGAGAAAGGTTTTTTATTAGATAAAGAGATGTTAAACTTACTTTCTGGATTAGATGAAGAGAGTGCTAAAAAATTAATTGAAAGCATTGTCAGCTTAAAATTTGAAGAAAAGGTTATAACAAAGACTTTTTTTTCAAAAAATCTTCAAAAAATTCAAGAAGTTTTAATTGATGGAAAAAATAAGACAGTTATTGAAAATCTGTTTTTTAATTTAGGTTATTCTAGAACAGAAATTGAACAAAAAGAAGTAAGAAAAGAAGAAAAAGTAGAATTGATTGAAGAAAAACAAGGAAAAGTTAAATTATTATCTGTTTCGTTTGTTCCTCCTAAAAAAGTATGTGTTGCTGATTTTGTAAAACATTATAGAACAAGGTATGAACAAATTAAAAAAATACTTTTAGAAAGAAATTTAGATAATTTAACTTCTTTAAGGAAAATAGGGGATAAAAAAGAAAATTATACTATTATTGCTTCTGTTTTTGATAAAAGAATAACTAAAAATAAAAATCTTTTACTTAATGTTGAAGATTCTAGTGGAAGGGCAAGAATTTTAATAAATGCTAATAAAAAAGAGGTTTTTGATAAGGCTAAAGATCTTTTATTAGATGATATTGTTGCATTTCAAGTTTCTGGAAATAAAGAATGGCTTTATGCTAATGATGTTATTTTTCCTGATTGTGTATTGCATGAAAAGAAAAAATATGAAAAAGATGAATGGGTTGCTTTTAGTTCTGATGCTCATATAGGTTCTACTATGTTTTTAGAGGAAAATTTTAAAAAATTTTTAGAATGGCTTAATGGTGAAAGAGGGGATGAAAAACAAAAAGAAATTGCTAAAAAAGTAAAATATTTATTTTTAGTTGGAGATTGCATTGATGGTGTGGGAGTTTATCCTGATCAAGAGAGATTTTTAAATATTAAAAATATTAAAGATCAATATAATAAACTTTCAGAATTTTTAAGATATTTAAGAAAAGATATTAAAATTATTTTATCTCCTGGGCAGCATGATGGTGTGAGAGTTGCAGAGCCTCAACCAATTGTAGAAGAGTCTTGGGCTCCTGAATTACATAAAATAGAAAATTTGACTTTGGTTCCAAATCCTGCTTTAGTTGAAATAGATGGGGGATTTAAAATTTTAATGTATCATGGAGCAAGTATGCATAGTATTATTGATGAAATTGAAGATATAAGATTAAATTATAAATCAAATTCACCTACAAGGGTTGTAAAAGAAATGTTAAAAAGAAGACATTTAGCTCCGACTCATAGTTCTGTTACATATATTCCTAATGAAAAAGAAGATCCTTTGTTAATTACACAAATTCCTGATATTGTTGCAACAGGGGATTTGCACAGGCCTGAAATTTCTATTTATAATAATATTTTATTAATTGCATCTTCTTGTTGGCAGTCAATTACTCCTTTTGAAGAAAAAGTAGGCAATCATCCTGACCCTTGCAAAGTTCCTTTATTTAATTTAAAGACAAGAGAAATTAAAATAATAGATTTTGGAGACACTAAAGAAGATAAAGGAGAGGAAAAATGAGAATAAAAGATGAAATTTATGGTGAAGAAGAAATTAATGAATCTTATTTAGTAGAATTAATTAATTCTCCAAGTATTCAAAGACTTAAAGGGATTTCAATGGGAATGCCTCAAGAATATTATCA
This sequence comes from Nanobdellota archaeon, assembly GCA_030647965.1. Taxonomy (GTDB): domain Archaea; phylum Nanobdellota; class Nanobdellia; order Pacearchaeales; family GW2011-AR1; genus JAUSIT01. The sequence continues at coordinate 30,242 of JAUSIT010000038.1, forward strand.
CAAACCAATTTATTCAAGATACGAACATTCTGTAGGAGTTTTAGTTTTATTAAGAAAATTAAAAGCTGATTCTAAAGAGCAAATTGCTGGTTTGTTACATGATATTTCTCATACTGCATTTTCTCATGTTATTGATTGGGTTATAGGAGACCCAACAAAAGAAGATTATCAGGATAATATGTTCTTAGATTTTATTAAAAATTCAGAAATTCCTTCTATTTTAAACAAATATAATTTTAATTATAAGAAATTTTCTAACCTTAGTAAATTTTCTTTATTGGAAAAAGATGCCCCCAGTTTATGTGCTGATAGATTTGATTATTCTATTAGGGAGATTAATTGGAATGAGGGAAAGGATATTACAGAAATGATTGTAAAGGATTTAATAAATCATAATAATAATATGGCTTTTAATTCTAAAAAAATTGCAGGAATATTTGCTAAAGGATACTCTCATTGTAATAGTGAACACTGGGCAGGTGATGAGGCAAAAGCTAGATATTATCTTCTTGCAAAAATTTTAAAGAGGGCATTATTAAAAAAGATTATATCTATAAATGATTTAAGAACATTACAAGATTATTCTATTATTAATTTGTTGGTTGAAAATAAGGATAAAGAGATTTTATATCATCTTCATTTATTAAAAGATAATTTTATTATTAAAAAGGTAGAATCTTATGAAGAAGGAATAATTCTGAAAAAAAAATTTAGATATGTTGACCCAGAAGTCTTATTAGACAATACTATTGTTAGATTATCTGATATTTCTCAAACATATAAAACTTTATTAAATAAATTAAAAGAAGAATCAGAATTAGATAATAAAATTATTATAGGAGGGGTTAAAGTAGAATTATAAAAATGGAACAGTATTTCAATGAACTTGTAAAAGATGTAAGAAAAGAGTATGCTATTGCAGAATTAGCAAAGCAAAAAGGGCTTGACCCTGTTGATAAAGTCGAAATTCCTTTAGCAATGTCTCTTGCTGAAAAAGTAGTTGGTTTAATTTCTACTATTTATCCTCAGTTGGAAAATAGCGGGGTTGCAAAAAGAATAATTGAATTAGAAAATGAATATGGGCAATTAGATACTGCTGTTTCATTTAAAATTGCAGAAGAAGTTGCAAAAGAAAAATTTTGTAAATTTAAAAGTTTACTAGAAGCAATTGATGCAGGAATAAGGGTAGGATTTTCATATACTACTTTAGGTGTTGTTTCATCTCCTATTGAAGGATTTACAGGAATAAAATTAGGCAAAACAAAAAATGGAGAAGAGTATTTTATTGCTTCTTTTTCAGGACCTATAAGAAGTGCAGGAACCACTGCTTCTTGTGTTGTTTTAATGTTAATTGATTATTTAAGAGAACTTTTTGGATATGCAAAATATGACCCTGATGAAAATGAAATAAAAAGATATGTTATTGAAAATTTTGATTATCATGAAAGAGTTAATAATTTACAGTATTTACCTACTGAAGAAGAAATTATTTTTTTAGCTAAGAATTTACCTATTCAAGTTTCAGGAGAGCCAACTGAAAAAAAAGAGGTTTCAAATTATAAAGACTTGCCTAGAGTTGAAACTAATTGTATTAGGGGAGGAATGTGTTTATGTTTTTCAGAAGGTCTTGCACAAAAAGCGCAAAAAGGATTAAGATTATGGAAAGCAACACAGGCAAAAGGTTTTCAGATGACTGGTTGGGAATTTTTAAGTGAATATTTAATTATGCATAAAAAAAGAGAAAAAGGAAGTACTGATGCATCTCCAACTTATATTAAAGATTTAGTTGCAGGAAGGCCGGTATTTGGGCATCCTTCTCGTTCAGGAGCATTTAGATTTAGATATGGGAGAAGTAGAGTATGTGGATTTTCTGCAGTATCTATACATCCTGCAACAATGGCAATTTCAAATAATTTTTTATCAACAGGAACTCAATTAAAAATTGAAAAACCTACTAAAGGGTGTGTTGTTACTTCTTGTGATTCAATTGATGGACCTATTGTAAAATTAAAAAATGGAAGTGTAAAAAGGCTGTATGATTTTGAAGAGGCAAAAAAATTATATAAAGAAACAGAAGAAATAATTTATTTTGGAGATATTTTATTTCCTTTAGGAGATGTAATTAATAGAAATTATGAATTAATAAAATCTGCTTATGTTGAAGAGTGGTGGGGATTGGAATTAAAGAAAAAATTTGAAGAAAAAGGAGAAATTTTTAATTTAGATGTTTTTAAAGTTAGTTTAAATGAAGCAATAGTATTTTCTGAAAATTATAAAATTCCTTTATATCCTAAATATATTTATTATTGGAGCCAGATAAAAACAGAAGATTTTTTTTGGCTAATGGAATGGCTTCAAAATGCAGAATGGAGAGAAAAATTAATATTACCTTATGAGAAATCTTCAAGAGATAAGTTTAAACAGGCAAAAAGAGCTTTGGAATTATTAGGAGTTGAGCATGAAGTTATTTTTGATAATGTTATTATTAATGATGGGAAGGCATTTTTAATTAATTTAGGGATTGATTTTTTTGGTGAGAATTTTAAAGAAAGTGTGAAGAAAATTATTGAAGAAAATAAAGATAAAACCAGTGTTTTGGAGATTATTAATAATATTTCTAAATTTAAAATAAAAGATAAGGCAGGAGTTTTTATTGGAACAAGAATGGGTAGGCCTGAAAAAGCTAAATTAAGAAAATTAATAGGAAGTCCTAATGTTTTATTTCCTATTGGGGAACAAGGGGGGAGATTTAGAAGTTTAAATGAAGCTGCTGAAATTGGTTTTATTAAAGGAAATTTTCCAATAAATTATTGTGAAACTTGTAAAAAAAATACTATCTATAGAACTTGTGAAAGTTGTGGAAATAAAACAAATAAGTTAAGAATATGTCCTGAATGCAGAAAAACTTTTGAAGGATTAGTTTGTCCTGAACATAATTTAGGAAAAGGTTTTGATAATCAGAGAATAGATAGCAAGTATTATCTTTCAAAAGCTTCTAAATTTTTAGAAGCAACAACTATTCCTGAATTAATAAAAGGAGTAAGAGAAACTTTTAGTGAAGATCATGATTTTGAGCATATTGAAAAAGGAATTTTAAGAGCAAAGTATAATTTATGTGTTAATAAAGATGGAACTATTAGATATGATGCAACAGAACTTCCTATAACTCATTTTAAACCTAAAGAAGTTGCAGTGGGTTTTGAAAAATTAAAAGAAATAGGTTATATTAAAGATATTTTTGATAAAGAATTAATTAGTGATGAACAAATTTTAGAATTAAAACCTCATGATATTATTCTTCCTGCATGTCCTGAGACTAAGGATGAAAGGGGAGATAGTGTTTTTTTAAATATTGCTAATTTTTTAGATGAATTACTTGAAAAATTTTACAAATTGCCAAAATATTATAATTTGAAAACAAAACAAGATTTAGTTGGGCAGTTAGTTGTTTGCATGGCTCCTCATAATTGTGCTGGGGTTATTGGGAGAATCATTGGATTTTCAAAAACCCAAGGATTATTGGCTTCTCCTTATATGCATGCTGCAATGAGAAGAGATTGCGTTTATCCTACTACAAATTTTGTTTATTCTGAAAACGGAGAAACAAAGATTTGTGAGATTGGTGATTATGTTGAAGAATTAATTAAGAATAATGCAAAAACAAAAATAATAGATTCTTATAATACTTTAAAAATTAATATTAATAAAGAAATTTATGCATTTGGAGTAAATCCTATAAGCAAAAAACTTACCAAGAAGAAAATAAAATATTTTATTAAAGGAATGCCTCCTGAAAAATGGGTTAAGATTAAAACGTGCAGTGGGAGGGAACAGATTATGACTCCCAGGCATAAATTTATTTATTTAGATAAAAATATGAATTTTAAAGTAAAAACTGCAAGTGAAATAAAAAAAGGAGATAAAATTGCAGTTTTAAAAAAGTTTGATATAAAAAATAGACAAAAAGAAATTTTTTTACCGAAAGTATTGTCCGAAAGTGTTCCTTTTAAATTTCAAAAGCAAATAAGAATATGCAATTCAGCTGGCTTTTTTAAGAAGATTGTGGAAAAAATAGGAATTGTAAAATTAAGAAGCATAATTTCTGATTTGCCTAAAAATTTATTTGACTGGTATAATATTGTCCCCCTAAGTCATATTAAACTTTTAGAAGATCATGGATTTTTTTGCTGGAAAGATTTACCTAAAAATGCTTGTATGAGAGGAGCTTTTAATAATCATAAATGGGAACTTAAATTGAAAATAAGCCCTGAAATGGCAAGAGTTTTAGGGTATTATTCTGCTGAAGGATATTGCAGAAAAACAAAAACAGTATCTCAAGTTTGTTTTAGAATAATGGACTCAAATCAGCAGAAAGATTTGATAAGATGCATTAAGTCTTGCTTTGGAATTAAACCTAGTTGTGGAGAAAATAATACTAAAATAAGTATTTGCAATCAGATTATTTATTTTTTATTTAAATATTCTTTTAATGCAGGAGAAGGAGCTTATCAAAAAAAGGTGCCAAATATTCTTTTTAATCTTGAACCTAATATTGTTAAGGAATATATTTCTACTTATTTTAATGGAGATGGTACAATTATAAACGGGAGAAAAAAAGCTATTTGTTTTTACTCTGTTAGCAGAAAAATGCTAGATAGTTTGGCACTTTTAATTTCTAAATTTGGAATTTTTGGCAGGTTTTTAAAAACAAAAGAAAGATTGCCTGGAAAAAAAGTTCTGGAAAGATATAAAGAACTTAATATTAAACCTAAAAAACATATTTTAAATCATCTTGTTTTTTCAGGAGCAGATTTTTATAATTTAAGCCAGCTAATCAAGAAAAAAGTTAATAAGAGAAACAATCTTTTTGAAGTTGAAAAATCTAATCTTTCTAGAAAGATTTTGTTTGAGAATCATTTTTATAAATTAGATTCAATAGGAGATGTTTTTGTAGATATTATTAAAGAAGTTGAATCTTTTAAAGATAATAATCACTCATATTGTTTTGAAGTTGATTGGAAGTCTGAAGAAGATAAAAATGTTTTATGGGGAGAACAAATTATTAATGCTAGGTGCGATGGAGACGAGGCCGCAGTCATGATGTTATTAGATGTTTTAATAAATTTTTCAAGAAAATTTTTGCCTTCACATAGAGGGGGAACTCAGGATGCTCCTTTGGTTTTAAATTCAAAAATAAGTGCAGGAGAGGTTGATGATCAGATTTTAGATTTTGAATTATGTGCTCAATATCCTTTAGAGTTATATGAATTTTCAGAACAAGGAAAGCACTCTTCAACAGTTTCTATAGAAACTGTTAAAACTAGATTAAAGAAAAATGAAGATCCTTTTGTAAAAATAGGTTTTACACACAATACTGATGATTTTAATCTAGGAGTTATTAATTCTTCTTATAAGACATTACCTACTATGAAGGATAAGGTTTTTAATCAAATGGATTTATGCAAAAAATTAAGAGCTGTTGATGCAGCAGATGTGGCAAGATTAATTATTGATAGGCATTTTATTAGAGATATTAGAGGTAATTTAAGAAAGTTTTCACAACAAGAGTTTAGATGTGTAAAATGCAATGAAAAATTTAGACGACCCCCTATGTCTGGGTGTTGCTCTAAATGCGAAGGAAAAATTATATTTACTATTTCAGAAGGTTCTATTATAAAATATTTAGAACCTGCTTTAGATTTGGCAAATAATTTTGCTATTCCTGCTTATACTAAGCAAGGGCTTGAACTTGCTAAAATTTATATTGAAAGTATTTTTGGAAAAGAACAAGACAAACAGATTGAATTAAAAAAATGGTTTTAAATTTTTCTAGAAGCAATATCTACTTTTCTTTTTTCATTTAGAAAAAATTGCATTTTTTCAATTATTTCATCATAAGAAATTTTTTCTTTTTTACCAGATTTTAATATACCTATATTTAGAAGCATTATGTATTTTTTTGTTTTTTCAATATCTTTTAAAATAGGGTGATTTCTTTTTTCAGCTTCTTTTACAAATTCTTCATATTTAATAGGTGGATAGGGATAATAATCTTCACACTTATGATTTTCAAAATCAGAAGTACATGAAGCACATGCTTCTTTTGCTGTTTTAAAGTCAGTAATATATCTTATATGTTCTATGCAAATACCCTCTACAATTTCTTTTATTTGCCTATCAGGACAATCATAATTATTTGGGTGTTTTTTAGGATTATAATCTACTGCACAGCTATTACATCTTGAAGAAATAAGATTTATATGTCCTTGACAAATTTTTAAAGCCAAGTCAATTTTTTTCTCTAATTTTGCCATGTTTTTAAGATTAGAATTTATTTTAGATAAATTTTACTGCAGTTCCATAAGCTAGGATTTCTGAAGAATTTGCCATAATTGATGATGTACCAAATCTCATAGCAATTATTCCATCTGCTTTTATTTTTATTGCTTCATTAACCATTCTATTATATGCTTCATCTCTTGATTGTGATATTAATTCTGTAAATGTTCTTATTTCTCCACCAATAATTCCTTTGAATGCTGCTGCAATATCTCTTCCTATATTTCTGCTTCTTACTGTATTTCCTTTGACAATTCCAATTACTTTTAATTTTTTGCCAGGAATATCATTTCCTGTTGTAACAATTATTTCGTTTGTCATAGTTATCCTTTGATTTCCTTATTTTTAATTGTTTTTATTTCTTCAAATGGGCATTATACTTCCTCTATCTTGTTATGATTTTTGTTGTTCCCATTTGAATGTTTAAAAAATACCTCACCGCTTACTTACTGCGGGAGTATTTTTTATTTCTTCAATTTCATCTTCTTTATTTAAAAGAATTACAATTCCGATAATTAATAGGATAATTGCATAAATCCATAGAAAAAAAAGAGTCTTTATTGAAAATAAGGGGATTATTAAAAAAATTAATCCTATAATGGTTATTATTATTCCTGTAATTGATTGGCCTTTTCTCATTTTTTATTTTTTTGGATTTAAAATATAGTGAACATCATACCAATAATCTAATGGTTTTAGTGACTCTGTATCTTTCAATATATTGCATAATCTTAAGCTAGGAATTATTTCTGCCTGGCCTGGTTTAATATAATCTCCTGTTACATTTGCTCTAATTTCTCTTAATTTTTCTAGTGCTGATTCTTGAGTTGCACATCTAACATAGGGTGTATTCATTTTTTTCTTTTTTTCTTTTTAGATTTAGTTATATTTGATTTTGATTTATATTCATTAAAAATAATTAATCCAATTCCTGCGATAGTTATAATCATTGAAGCAAAGATATAAGAATTTGATGCTAAAATATAAAATATTGCACCTAAAATAACTAAAATTATTCCTAAACAAACAATTAATTTAGACATTTATTTTTTAAGAGATTTAGGATTATAAATCTGTTGGTGTTGGGAATTTTCTAGATAAGATATTTACTAATTATAGCACTTCGTTCTGTTAGAAAGGTTTCATCAGCATTTCTGAGCACTGTCAGGAATTTACATTCCTGAAGCCATCGAGAATTCTTAATTCTTGAGGTCCTAAAATTCCAATATTTATATACATGAATTTTTTGATTATAAGAAGTCACCTAGAAAAAGTTTTGCTCTTTTATCTTGCGTTACTTATGCAAGAGCAAAACTTTTTGCGGTTCCTGATTAGTTATTAATTAATTGTTAAAATTGTCGCGAGACAATCATAATATCTTTGCTTGTTAAAGCAACTATTTCCATGTAAATTGCTTTTTTCTTATACTACTGGTTTTCGTTTTCTTGGTTTATTCCAGTAAGGAGATTTGCATTTAGGGCATATAATTGGAAGAGTATTGATATTTTGCTTGTTTCTAGGAACCCATTCATGATTACATCTTTCACATCTAAATCCTTTTAGCTTTATTTCTATTTCTGCAATATTCTTACCTTTTCTATTTTATATAATATTAAATTAAGTTTCCCTTTATAAACTTACCTACTAAGTAATACCTTTAATAGATATGTTTATAAAGATATATTTACTAAACTATATATCTTATAAGTATAGTTTACTTGAGAGATTTATAAGTTTTTCTCAATACTTATATAGATGAAGATATTGATGATAAAATGAAAAAAACCTTGGGAATAAGGTTTTTAGTATGCAAGAAAATTCAAGGAATTTTCTGCCCCTGAAAATCTATCGATTTTCAGTGGTTCAAAATTAAAAATTTATGAACATGAAAAAAATGCCAATAATCTCGATTGCACCGATAAGATATTTTGATATTAGTACTACTGATAATCTTATTAAGATAAAAAAATACATTAGAATGGCTAAGAGGGCAGGATCTGATATTATTTGTTTTCCAGAATCTTGCATAAAGAAAAATGGATGTATTCAATTAAAAGGCAAATTAATTAATGCAATACAAGAAGAATGCAAGAAAAATTCAATTTGGTGCATTGTAACAGAAGATTTGTTAATTAATAAAAAACCATTTAATGTTTCTATATTGATTAATAGAAAAGGCAAAATTACAGGCAAGTATAGAAAAATAAATCTTTACGGGGATAAAGTAAATCCGGGAAATAAAGTTGAAGTATTTAAAACTGATTTTGGTAAAATAGGTGTTGTCATATGCTGGGATTTGGCTTCTCCTGATTTATTTCAAACAATGAGGGAAAAAGGTGCTGAAATTATATTTTGCCCTTCACAATGGTGGTATGATTCAGAACCTCATAAAAATAAACATAAAAAAGAAAGAGAAATGGTCTTGTTAAAATCTTTAATACTTGCAAGAGCATTTGAAAATGTATGCTTTGTTGCATTGTGTAATCCTTTAGTTGATTCTAAATATCAGGTTTCATATTCTGCAATTGCATCTCCATTGAAAATTCTTAAAGAGTCTGTAAATGATGAGAAATTAATTAGTGTAGAAGTTGATAGAAAAGAGATAAAGAGATTAAGAAAGTTTTATGATAATAATTAAATAATAATCTTTTTATGTCAGAAATGCTGTTAAAGTTGTGGCATTTCTGAGCATCCTAAAAACAAAAAGTATTTATTTTTTATAATGTGCCTTTTTGTTTTTCTGATTAATACAAGCTTGTTTTAAGAAATTTAAAGTTAAATCTACTAATTTTTCTCTTTCATTTTCAAAAAAGTCAAAAGCAGGTTCTGAATTAACTTCTAAAACAAGCCATTTTCCATCTTTTTTTAATAAATCAATGCCGCAAATGTTTATTTTTACTGCTTTGACAACTTTATCTACTATTTTTTTTAAATCACTATCTATTTTAAATTTTTTAAATGTTTTTCCATGAACTCCTGTTGCTTTCCAGGTTTTACTTGTTTTAATTGCTGTTTGGACAATTTTTTTATTTATTATAGTAATTCTATAAGATGGTGAAAGAACCATTTCTTGAGCAATTATTGGAATTTTTTCAGAGCCTTTTTTCCAGAATTTTTTTATGACTCTGACTGCTTGCTCTGGATTTTCTGCTTTTTCAACATATTCTCCCATTGTTCCTACAACTCTTTTTAAAACAACAGGCCAGTGATTAAAATCTTCTAATTCTTTTTTAGCAATGTTTAGGTTTTCAGATAGTAAAATAGTATTTATTGTAGGGATATTATGCTCTTGACATTTAACATAAAACATCCATTTATCTTCTGTATAATAGTATAATCTTGAATTATCAATTACTTTTTTTCCAAATTCTTCAATTGTTTTTATATACTCTATAACAAAATCCTCTGCAGTGTTATTATATATTAAATCGCATTTTTTTATTTGTTCTCTAAATTCTTTTTCATCTATTCTTTTAAAAATATTAATTGGAATTAGTTCGATGTTTTTCTTTTTTGCAAGTTCAAGAAACATTTTTTCTTCTTTTCCAAGATTTTTTCCACTATAAAGAAAACCTATCACACTCTTTTTGCTAGTCATACTAATATTATCTAGTTAATTTTGTTTTTAAAGTTTGTTAGATTGTTAAGGAAACCTATTAAATTGAGATTTACTATTATTATACTTCGTAGGAATATTAAGTTGCCTAGAAAAAGTTTTACTCCCCTATCTTGCGTACTCATTGCAAGAGCAAAAGTTTTTGCGGCTCCTTTCGATTAATTAATATAAATTGTCGCTAGACAATTATAATATTCTTACTTGTTAAAGCAAACTATTTCAACGCAGTTGTATGTCTCTATAGATTTTTTAACTTAAAAAAGGCAGATAAAAAATCATTGTTGGGACTAGCAGACAGCCCATTAAAAGACCTTTTCTTATATTTAGATAGTTACAAGTTAATCCTAGGCAAGTTGAAACTAGAAAGACTAAAAATCCTAAAAGTCCTGAAAAAATTAAGACAATTATACTTAATAAAAATAAAACTGCTAATGATATTTTTGAATAGTTTATTTTATTTATGTTTTTTATAAAGATTTTGGAAATTTTTAATCCTAGAAAGAAAACTATCACTGAAGTAATTAGTATTATTAATAAGATGTAAAATATATTTTCTAAAGATAGGAGCATTATTTCATTTATTGCATAGGCAGAGCCTGTTCTTGATTTTTGAATTAAATATAAAACTACAAATGAAAGAGACATAACTAGTATGTTTACTGAGCCAAGAAGCATTAGAAATTGTTTTCTTGATAGTTTTCCTATTATTCCTGAACCAATAATTGCTGCTTGTGATGAGCCTAGTCCTGGTAAAAACGAACATAAAGGTGAGGAAAATAAACTTGCAAGAGCTGGTTTTATTAGTTCTTTTTTATTTATTATTATTTTTTCTATTTTTTGTTCTGGTAGTTTTGTTTTTTGTGAAAGAGAATAAATTAAAGAAGATGAGCCAAATAAACCTGTTAATAAAGGAAGAAGAGGCTGTTTTATAGGAAGATTTAAAGTAGATAGTCCTAAAAATCCTGCTAAAATAAAAATAATTAGTGCTAGAACTTTGTTAGTATTTTCTTTTAAAATTAGAAAAATGCAAGCCCAGATTAAAATCCAAAACATCATTTTTTGAAAAAAAGGATAAATATTTGGAAGTGTGTAAATAAATAAAGGAACTAAAAAAATGAGTAAAAATAGTCCTATTAAACATCCTATTAGTGTTAAAAAAACAGCTTCATGGCCTTTTCCTTGAAGAAGCATTTCTTGGCCAGGCATTATACTTAAAACAGTGTCTTCATTTGGAGCTCCTAAAAAAATAGAAGGTATAAAATCAATAAATGTGTGTGTTATTGACATTGAAACAATAAAGATTACTAGAATAAAGGGAGAGGCAAAAGAAAGAAAAAAAGAAATAGATGAAATTAATAAAACTCCTACCAGATTTATATGAATTCCTGGCATTAGGCCTGTGAAAGTTCCTGCTAAGATTCCTAGGAATAGTGCGAGAATGATTTCAAATAACATTGAAAAATATAGGAAATATTTATATATATGGATTGTTATAGTTTTTTATTATTCAAGGAGTAGATAGATGAAACATATTAAAAATTATTTTATATTTTTTACAGTGTTAGTGTTTTCTTTATTATTTGTTATTGCAGAAGATGTTTCTACAACAACTACTGATTTAGGAAATAGTGTAACTTCTTCAGTTGATAATTCTCAGGTAGTTCAATCAGATGAAACTAATTTAGCAACTTCAACAACACAATCAGAAACAGATAGTGCAACTTCAACAACAGAGTTTAATGTTGATGCTGGATTAACTCCTGATAGTCCGTTTTATTTTATTGATAATCTTGCTGAACAAGTTACAGTTGGTAATAATCCTGAGAAAGCATTAGATGCTCAAGAAGAGAAAATTGCAGAAGCACAGATTATGGTTGAAGAAGGTCGAACTGAAGAAGCTAAACAAGTTTTAGACAAAGCATTACAATATGGAGATATTGTTGAAAAAGAAGCTTCTCCTGAAATGAAACAAAGAATTCAAGAAAGTTCTCAACAAGTTCAAGATGTTTTAATTGAAATGAAAAAAGATACAACTGATGAAAAATGGAAAGATGTTAATGATGGATTTGATGAAAATATTGCAAAAGAAAAAACAATGCAAAAAGCTTCTGAAATTGCATCAAAAATAAAAGAGCTTTGTAATACTCTTGCTACACTTGACCCTATACAATATGCTGATTCATGCGGTTCAAAAACAAATTCTCCTAAATGGATGAAAGAACAAGATAAGATCTTGACTAAAGAACAAGAACAACAAGCAACAATTTTCTTTGATAAATTATCTCAGTGTTTTGAAACTCCTGACAAATGTGATTGTAATGGGATGGGTGTTCAGAGTTTTCAAGATTTTTGCATTGAAAAAAGTTCTTTAGCAGTAAAATGTAAACAAGGTGACAAAGATTCTTGTACTAATTTTAAGTCAGGGTCAGATCCTACAGAATTACTTCCTGATTATTTAATTCCTATATTTAAAAAAGTTGAATCTAAATATATGAAGGCCGAATTTGATACGTATATGCCAGAAGAGTGTTTAAAAGCAGGAGCAAAAACTGCTGAAGAATGTAATAAAGTTATGTTTCAACTTAATGCACCTAAAGAATGTTTAGAAGCAGGTTATACTGGGAAATCAAAAGAAGATAAAATTAATTGTAATCAATTAATGTTTAAACAAAATGCTCCTAAAGAATGTCTTGATGCTGGAATAACTTCTGAAGATCCAGATGCTCCTAGAAAATGTGCAAAATTAATGTTTACAACAAATGCTCCTCAAAAATGCCTTGATGCTGGTTTGACAGGAGAAAATAGTAAAGATGATAAAAAATGCAGAGAATTAATGCAGGGACAAGAACAGCAAGGGCAACAAGGACAACAATCTTTAATGCCTAAATTTAATAGAGATTGCAAAGCTATATCTGATACAACTGAAAAAATGAAATGTTATGAAGAATTTTATAATAACGCTCAGGTTCAGGTAAAAGATGAATTTAGGCAAGTAATAGACCAGAATACTGGGGAGACAATATCTCCTGAAGAAGAAAAATCAAGACAAGAGTGCAAATCCAAAGGAATGGGAACTATTTTAGAATATAAATATGGGAAAAGAATAATAATTTGTGTTAATGGAAATGAAGCTGGTTCAAATGGGCAAAGATGTCAATCACAACAAGAAACAGAAAACTTAAAACAAGATTGTAAATCAAGAGGGCAAGATGCAAAAGTTGAAATTCGTGGTGGATGCCCTTGGGTAATTTGTGTTAGTGGACAGCAAATGCAACAAGCTCAACAAATGCAACAAGCCCAACAAAATTCACAAGAGCAATTTAATCCTTATGGAAGTTATAATCCTTATATAAAAGAAGATAGATATGGACAAAAATGTCCTGATGGAATTTGCGATGCTGCTGAAAAAGCAGATGCTTATTTATGCCCTATTGATTGCGGTGGGGCAGGAATGCAACAGCCTCAACAAAATCAACAGCCTCAACAAAATATTCAACAACCTTCACAAACACAAAATTGTCAGGAACCTCATCCTGATTGTCCTGGAGCATTTCCTTATTGCCAGAATGGAAATTGGATATGCCCCTCTTCACAGACTCAACAAAATCAACAACCAATACAACAACCTCAAATTGTAACACCTCCACAAACAGATACAACAACTCAACCAGCAACAAATTCTCCTGCAACAACAGAGCAAACTCAACAACAACCAGCAACTCAAGAGCCTGCACCCACAACTAGTTCAACAACATCTGGGGGAAGTGGTGGAGGAGAAGTAGCACCTATTACTGGTGCAGTTATTTTTTGGAATTATTATTATAATTAAGAATTAATTGGGAATTATTTTATATATTTTAATTAGCATTTTAAATGAATATTAAATATATTTATAAATTAAGATTGTCTTTTTATATAATGGAATTAGTATCTGTAAATAATATTTCTAAAACATTATCTCATAAAAAAATTTTAGAAAATACTTCTTTTTTACTAAATTCTGGGGAGATAGTTGGAATTATTGGGTCTTCTGGTTCTGGAAAATCTGTTTTTTTAAAAATTTTAATAGGTTTTTTCAAAGCAGATTCTGGAAAGGTTTTTATTGATTCTTCCTTGAAAAATTCAATTGGTTTTTCTTTTCAGGAAAATTCTATTTATGAAAATTTAACTATTAGGCAAAATTTAAATTATTTTTCAAAGATATATAACTTAACTTCTAAAGAAATGAAAGAACAAATCCCTTTTTTGATTGAAAGTCTTGATTTGTCTGAATGGCAAAATGTTCTTGTTAAAAAGCTTTCTGGGGGAACTAAAAAGAGAGTGGATATAGCTTGTGCATTGCTGAAAAATCCAAAATTAGTGATATTTGATGAACCTTTATTGGGGCTTGATCCTGAGAGAATTTCTAAATTTTTAAAATTAATTATAGATATAAATAAAAAATATAATACTAGCATAATAATAACTTCCCATATGGTCAAAGAAATTTTTCCTATTTGCTCAAAATTTTTTTTAGTAAAAGATAAAAAAATTTACTTATTAGATAAATCTAAATTAATTGCAAAACCTCCAAAATGAATTTTAAAATATTTACTATAATCCAAAAAAATTTTCTTATAATTTTCAATTCTAAACTATCTTCAATTATGCTTATTTTAGGCCCTATTTTACTGATACTTTTATCATATCCTCTTTTACAAAATACTTCTATTAAAAATGTAAATGCAGGAATTTATTCTAGCGTAGATGAAGATTTTACAAAAAATTTTATTGATAAACTTCATCAAAATTCTTTTATAGTAGAACGAAAGTATTCGTTAGAATCCTGTAAGCAGGATGTTATAGATTCTGATAAAGATGTTTGTATAGAACTTCAAAGAGAGGCAGGAGGCAATAATCTTAATAAGGTTTTTAATAATAATCTTGGATATAGGATAATTCTTTATGTTGATTATTCAAATCAGAGAGTAGTATGGCAAATTATAGCAAGTATACAATCTATTGTAACTAAAGAATCTGATAATATTAAAAATGATATTATTGTAAATATTCATGATAATCTTAATGAGGTTATTCAATTTTCTGATAGTAATAGTAAATATGTAGATAATTCGATTATTATTATAGATAACATAAATACTGACTTAAATGATTTAGATAGTGATTTGGGTTCTATAAAAGATGATGCTCATAAGGCTAAATATTCTATTATAGAATTAAATAATGACTTGGCAGTGCTATTGCCTTATGCGGCTTCTATAAATAATTCTTTTATGTATGATAAACTTAAAAAAATAAATGATAGTGCTTCACAAGCAGCTAATTATTCAAATAAAGTTGAAGAAAAAGTAAATTTAATAAATTCTAAAAGTAATATTCCTAATTCAATTAATGGCTTAAATAATTTAAAGACTGCTCTTCTAGCTGTAAGAAGTTCTTATGATACTAAACAAAGAGAATTAGAGGATTTAAATAAAATTGATTTAAATAAACTTACAGAACCATTGCCATTATCTTATCAATCGGTAATTGATGGAGGAAATTATGCTACACACACTAATCTTAATTTTTTAGATTATTTTTTCCCTACTTTTTTAATAATTTATCTGCTTTTTGTATCAATTATATTTTCATCGGTTTTAACTATTAGAGAAAGAATTTCTGGGGCATATTTAAGAAATATAACAAGTGAAGTTTCAAATATTAAGTTTATAGTTGGAAATTTTATTACTTTTTTCTTATTTGTCTTATTTCAAATCTTTTTAGTGATTTATATTAGTCATTTCTTTTTGAATATAAATATTCTTTCAAATCTTTTTCCTTTGTTGATCATGGTTTCTTTTTCAATAACTATTTTTGTTTTAATAGGTATGATTATAGGTTATTATTTTAATTCTCAAGAATCTGTTACATTTTCTTCAATTTTTATTTCTATTTTATTATTAATATTTTCTTCTTTAATTACCCCTAAAGAATTTCTTCCCCAATTTTTTTCAAATTTAGTGTCTTTTATTCCAACAACCTTTTTTGAAACTAAATTTATTTCTTTAATAGTATTTGGCTCTTCATTAAAAATTGGAATTTATGATATTTTATTTTTAGTAGGTAGTATTTTTGTATTATCCGTATTACTTTTCTTTGCTTATAAAAAATCTAAGTATTTTGAGATGAAGTAGTTATTTTATCAGCAATTATTTGTAAATCTCCTTTGTATGTTTCTATCTTTCCATTAATTCGAATAGTTTGATTTTCTTTTAGGTTTAGTATTTTGTTTGTGAAAATAATTATTGAAATATTGGAATTTTGAGGAGTTATAATTATTGAACTTGATTTGTATTCTATTTTTTGAATTGTTATGTCTGTTGAAATTCTTTCTTCAATATTCTCTTTGGTTATTTTATTAATATCTATTTGTTTTGGCTCTAAATTTTGAGCAAGAAATAAAAGGAAGATTATTCCTATTATTGAGATTAAAAAAAGAATTTTGCTTTGTTCCATGTTGAATAATAATTATTTACTATCTTCTCTAAGAAGATATAATGCACTTCAAAAAGTTTTGCTCTTCTATCCCTCGTTACTTATTGTAAGAGCAAAACTTTTTCGTGGGAATACTAAGTCGCCTGTCGGCTCCTAACTTTTATTATCTTGGATTGATATTGCAGTGATAAAACTTTTAACATTATTAATGGATAGTTAATCTTCGCCAGAAGATTCCATTAATCTTATGATAATATAATAATTTTCCATTTATCTAACCAATCTTATTTTGTCTGAAACTCAATTATATCTTTGTCTTTTAATACATGACTTAGGCCTACTTCCTGTCCGCCAAACTTAGATGATGGGCCCCAGATTCTAGCTCTTTTGATTTTTTTTGAAAATCCTTTTAGTATTTTTTCTGCAACATCTTTTATTGTTGAGTTTTCTTTCATAATCATTGGTTCTTTACT
This sequence comes from Nanobdellota archaeon, assembly GCA_030647965.1. Taxonomy (GTDB): domain Archaea; phylum Nanobdellota; class Nanobdellia; order Pacearchaeales; family GW2011-AR1; genus JAUSIT01. The sequence goes on from JAUSIT010000038.1 coordinate 47,147, forward strand.
TACTTCTTTTTTTGGCTCTTTTGTGTAAATTCTTATTATTGTAAATGTTTTGAATATTTTTTCTTTTAATTCAGCAAGATTTTCATGGTTTATTGAGGAAAATAAGATAAAACTATGTTTTTTTGATTTAAGGGTTTCTGTGATTTTTCTTTTTTCATTTTCATTAAATAAATCTGTTTTATTAAATAAAATAATTATTTTTGCTCTTGTTTTTTGCAAAAATTGTTCTGATTGTTTTATTTGGTCAAAATTATTAATAATTAAAAGAATTGTATCTGTTGTGTTGATTATTCCTCTATCTGTGTTTGGAAAAGGAGGCATATCTACTAATTGAATTTTTAAATCTTCATAATTCATCATACCTATTTTAGGGATAGTTGTTGAATAAGGATGTTCTGTAACTTGTAATTTTAATCCTGTTAGTAAATTAAAAACAGAAGTTTTTCCTGTATTTGGGAAACCTAAAATTAGTGCTTGCATTTCTGATTTTTTTATTCCTACTTTTGTTGATTTTGAAGATTTTGAAGTTTTTTCAATTTTTTCAACAAGTTTTTTATACCTTAGTCTTAAAGCAGCTCTTAGATTCTCACCGCCTTTATGAGCTGGGGCATAAGAAATCATTTTTTCAAGTGCTAAAAGTTTTTCATCTAGTGTTTTTGTTTGCAGGTATTCTTTTTCAGCATGACCATATTCAGGGCTTGCATTAGTTGTCATATGTTTTTTAAAGGAATTTAACTTAAAAAATCTATGCACTTAGGAGTTTTATTTTATAACTTAAATTTTTTAGAATTTAATAAACATCTGAAGAAGTTTGATCTGTATTAGGTTTTTTATCTGTATTGGGTTTTTCGTTTGGAGAATCATATTTATTATACTTTGCAGTCATTTGTTCTAATACTCCTTTTGTTCTAAAATCTATATCAGACATTTCAGATAATGCATAACGTTCTGCCATTCTTGCATGATATAAATAGTTACCTAAATTTGTCATTCTTTTTTTTAGAAATCTTTATTTATAATGTTTTAGATAAACTAATATAGTATTTTACACTCCTCAAATTATTAATTCAATTAAATCTTAGAATTTTTTATTAAATGTTCTTGTTCTCTTTAACAAATACCTTAAAAACTTGTTATTTCTATTTTTTTTATGAAACTAGGAGTTTTATTTTCAGGTGGAAAAGATAGTATGTATGCTGCTTATTTGGAAAAGAAAAAAGGCAATGAATTAACTTGCTTAATTTCAATATATTCTGAAAATAAAGAGAGTTTTATGTTTCATACTCCTTCTATTGAAAAAGTTGAAAAACAAGCAGAGGTTATGGAGATTCCTTTAGTTATTTGGAAAACAAAAGGAGAAAAAGAAAAAGAGCTTAAAGATTTAGAAGAAGCTATAAAACATGCTAAAGAGAAGTATAAAATAGAAGGGATTGTAACTGGGGCTTTACGAAGTGTGTATCAAACAGAAAGAATTCAGAAAATCTGTGATAAATTAAAATTAAAATGTATTAATCCTTTATGGCAGAAAGATGAGTTTGAATATTTAGATGAGCTTTTGAAAAATAAGTTTAAGGTAGTTATTGTTGGAGTTTTTGCTTATCCTCTAAATGAAAAATGGCTTGGAAGAGAGATTGATAAAAAGTTTATTGGAGATGTTAGAAAGCTATATGAAAAATATAAAATTCATCCAGCCGGGGAGGGGGGAGAATTCGAGTCATTTGTTTTAGATTGTCCTTTATTTAAAAGGGCTTTGAAAATAACTGATAAAAAAATATCTGGGGCTGGAAATAGCTGGAAAATTGAGATAGAGGTTGAATAATCTCTTAATAATTATGTTTTTTAATGTCAGAAATTAAACTGCATCATTTATGATGTAGACGTAACCTTAGTGCGTTAATTTCTGAGCATCCTAAAAACAAGTGCCAATCAAACCCACACTTTTAAGTGTGGGTGGCACATTGTTTTTTTGATACAATTAGCTTTTATATTGCTGATTTCATTTGCAGTAGCTTTGGCAAAATTCTTTAAGTCTTTTACATCTTCAGCAGTACTATCAAGTTTATGCATTGCCCACCCCGCTAAATATACTACACCAAAAAGAGGGGCATATTCTAATAATAATGGTGTATTAATAACTCCTAGGGTTTTTAATATAATCCAGATTAAAATTCCTCCTAAAACAACCCATGCCAATATATCCCAGGCATTTATTCCTCTTTTATTCATAAAAATATATGTCTTTGAGATTTATATATTTTATACTTTCTCTATCTGTTAAATAAATTGACGAACTTTATTTTTACTGATTATTGCACTTCGTTAAAATACTAAGTCGACTTGAAAAAGTTTTACTCTTCTATCTTGCGTACTCATTGCAAGAGCAAAACTTTTTGCGTCTCCTAATTAGTTATTAATTAATTACTTCTTGATTGTCGCTAGACAATCTTAATATCCTTTGCTTATTAAAACAAACTATTTCAACATAGTTTTATATTGAATTTGATAGTTTACTTAACATTTTTGATGGCTAAATCTTTTTAAATTGCTTTTATCATCATATTCTATGAAATTTAACAAAGTTGTATTAAAGAATGGCTTGACAGTATTGCATGAAAAAAGAGATGTGCCTGTTACAACAGTTATGCTTGCAACTAGATTTGGTTCTGTTTATGAATCTGAAAAAGAAAAAGGAATTGCGCATTTTATTGAGCATTTATGTTTTAAAGGAACTAAGAAAAGAACTACTAATCAAATTGCATCAGAACTTGAAAAAGTTGGGGGAAATTTAAATGCATTTACTTCTGAGGAAGAAACTGCCTATCATGTAAAACTTCCTTCAAGATATTTAGAATTAGCAATGGATGTAATTTCTGATATATTTTTTAATCCTGTTTTTCCTGAAGAAGAAATAAAAAAAGAAGCAAATGTTATTTGTGAGGAAATTAAAATGTATAAAGATAATCCTCGAGGTCATGTTATGACTGAGATTAAAGCGTGTTTGTATAAAGATGCTTTTGGAATGTCTATTGCAGGAATAGAAAAAAATGTTTTAAGCATGAATAGAGAGCAATTATTAAATAAACATCAAGAGTTTTATTGTCCTGCAAATTCTATTTTATGTGTTGTTGGAAATAATTATTTTGAAGATGTTGTAAAATTAGCTGAAAAATACTGTGTTTCTCAAAATATAAATACAAAAAAACATGTGCTAGAAAAAATTGAGTTTCAAAATATTAAAAAAACAGAAAAAAGAGAGAGTTTGCAACAAGCAAGTATTATTATTGGAATGCATTTTCCAAAAATGAATGATGGGGATAGATATGCTTCTGAAGTTTTTGCAGCAATTTTAGGAGAGGGTATGTCTTCTAAGCTTTTTACAGAAGTAAGAGAAAAAAGAGGATTAGCTTATGCTGTAAAAACAGAATTAGACATGGGAAAAGAGTATAGTTATATTATTATTTATATTGGAACAGATAAAGAAAAAACAAAACCAGTTATTGATTTATGTATTCAAGAGTTTAAAAAAATGAGTGAAATTAGTGAAAAAGAATTAATGCAGGGAAAAGAACAAATTATTGGGAATTCAGACGTTGAATCTGAAAGTTCTGATAGTACAACTTTGAATTTAATATTAGAAGAAATTGCAGACAAAGCTGAAAATCATTATAAATATGAAGAAAATATTAATAAAGTAAACCTAGATGATATTAAAAGATTGGCAAAAGTTTCAGATTTTTCATATTTTATTTTAACTCCTTAAATTTTTCACACATTAAAAATGCAAATTGTTAAAATCCCAAGAATAAATGCGCTTGGAAAAAAAGGAAGTGAAAAAGCACCTAATTTAATTTTAGATGAATTAAAGAAAAACTACAAAAATTTTTCTATGCTTGATTTTGAAGAAATACATGTTGATAATTCAAATATACAAGAATCTGAAAAGTTAATTTATCAAAATTGTCTTGAAGAGTTTGAAAGGCAGGATAAAATGGTATTTATTGGAGGAGACCATTCTATAACCTATCCTATTATGAAAGCATTTGATGAAAGTTTTCAAAATTCATTTTTAATTGTTTTTGATGCACATGCTGATTGTATGAAACCTATGATGGAACCAAGTCATGAAGAATGGCTTAGAGCAATTGTTGAAGAAGGATTTAATCCTAAAAATATTATTATAGTTGGATTAAGAAAAATAGAAGATGTTGAAAAAGAATTTTTAGATAAAAAAGGAATAAAATATTTTTCTGATTTTAATGATATTGAAATATTTGCAGATGTAATAACTGAAAAAGCAAATGGAAAAAATTTGTATGTTTCAATAGATATTGATGTTGTTGATCCTGCTTTTGCTCCTGGTGTTAATTATCCTGAATCAATTGGTTTAACTGCCAAAGAATTTTTTTATCTGTTAAAGAGGATTTTTCATATTTCTAGTTTAAAGGCATTTGATATTGTTGAAGTTGTTCCTGAAATTGATGAAAAATATGATTTTAGAACAGTAAAGCTGGCAAGCAAGGTTATACAGACATATCTTGAGATAAAAGATGGTAAAAAATAGATTTACTTGATTAAAAGTGAATTTAATTGAGAAGAGCTAAATATAATATTTTGAAAGAGTTTGATTTAGGTTAATTAAATGAAATTATTTTCTCATAAGCCTTATTGAGATAAACTGCATTTTGAAATTCAATGGATGCTTCTTTTTTCATTCCAATTGAATCATATGTAAGGCCTAGATTAAAATGAAAATCTGCATTTTGGGGATTTAGCTTAATTGCTTTTTGAAAATAATTAATTGCTTTTTCTGTTTCTCCTAACTGGCCATATAAAATGCCCAAATGGTCATAGGTCATTGGATGCTCTTCTAGGGATTCTGCTTTATGCAATGATTGTTTTGCATCTTGTAATTTATTTTGTTTTATTTGTATCATCCCTAATTCAAGCCAGGATAAAGCAAATAATGAATTTTTTTCAATTGATTTATTTAGAAATTCTAGTGATTCATCTAATTCATTGATTGCATGTAATTGAGAGGCAATTTGATAATCCTGGAAAAAATCATCTCTTAAGTTCTTTTTTTCAATTTCAATGTAAAATTTTGTTCTTTCAGGACTTCTGTTTAAAAGACCATAGTGATGAAAAGGAATATTTGTTTCTTTTATTTTTCCTAAATTTAATATAGATTTTTCAACACTGTCATGAATTACTCCTTCAAATTTTATTTCTGGAATATTTTTAAAAAATCTAATCATTCTTCTTGGAACATAACCATTTGCAATCTTGCTTTCTTCATAAGAATCATTTTTGCATGAAATCCAGTTAAAGGATCCTATTTTATTGTCATAGTTTCTTTGAATAAGTGCAAATCCAAGATAATCTGTTTGTTTTGTTAATTCTAGTATTTTTGGAAAATCTTGCTTTGAAAGAGTTTCATCTGCATCTAGTGCTAAAATCCATTCTTTTGTTGCTTTACTTATTGCAAAATTTTTTGCAGCACTGAAATTGTTTATCCATTCTTCAGTATTTTCAGGAATATAATCAAAAATTTTGTCAGTATATTTTAGTGCGATTTCTTTTGTTTTATCTGTTGAACCTGTATCTACTATAATTATTTCATCAACTAGTTCTTTTACACTATTAAGACATCTTTCTAGTGTGCTTTCATTATTTTTTACAATTATGCATAAACTGATTGTCATTTTATCCTGAGAAAAAATATAATATAAAAGGAAAATCTGGCTTTATATGTTTATTGTTTTTTAATTTATTATATTCTATACTCTATTTGTTTTTAAATCAATTTTGGAATATAATATTTTAATGAATGAAGACATTAAAGAAATTGATGAAAAGGGGTTTGATTATTTAGTAGATGATATTTTTAAAGGTCTTGGCTTAGTAAAAAAGCATGAGCGTTTTGTTGATGGAATAAATATAATTTTAAAAAATGGAAATCCTGAATTAGGGAGATATGTAATGGATAAATTAAATTTAAGAATGAAAAGTGAAATGCTTTTTGATTCGTTTGATATCTCTCTTTCTGACAAGATTTTAAAAGAACAGGACAAAACAAATTTTTATACAATTGATTTAGATTATTTTTTTATGAAATATTTAAGTGACGAGCCTATTAAAAATTATTATGTCCGAAATTTGGTTAAAACCGCACCCTTTAGGGTGCTGAATTTCGGAGCATGTCAAGATTTTACAATCTTGAGCACCATCAAGAATTAATAATTCTTGAGGTCCGAAAAACAAGTGCCAATCAAACCCACACTTTTAAGGGTGGGTGGCACATTGTTTTTTTGATAATAGACATTAAATTGATTATATACTTTTAAGTACATATAGGTTTATAAAATAAAAGAGTTTATTTTGATAGAAGATGGTGGATACAATATATCTTAAGGCTGATGAATTAAAATTGTTTAAATTTCTTAAGTCTCGTTCTTCTGATAGTTCTTTATGGCCTAGTTTAGAAGAAATACAAAAAAATCTTGAATTATCAAAACCTAATGCAAGAAAATTAGTAAAATCATTAAGGGAAAAAGAGGGTATTGAAATTTGTTCTAGTGTTGGAGGTTTTGGAAAAAATAAAAAAGTAAGTTATGGACTTTCTCCTGAAGATTTAGATATTTTAGTTACAATAGATAATGCTCAGCAAAATAATGAAAAACAAAAGCCTAATGAGGTTTATTCTGCATTATATTTAGCAGAACCTGCTTTTGGAACAAAAGCTTTTGATGATAAATATACTATGAAAGGGCTTGCTTTATTTTTAGAAACAAATAAGTTTTCTCCTGATTTACAAGAAGTTATTATTCAGGGAGGGGTTATTCCCCATATACCCCCTTATTATTCAAAAGGTTATGCAAATGACTTGAAGTTTTTAGGCAAAATAAAAAGAAATGGAGAAAGAACTTCACTATCTGAAACTTTACTTGAAGATAGAATTGAAAATGAATTTGAAAGAAATTTTTATGTAAAACATATAAATGATCCTGAAAGAAAAAAAATAACTAATTTAACAGATGCTTTTTCAGCTGCAGAAGAGCAGATTTCTATACTAATGAATACCCTGCCTGAAGATAGTGTTTTAAGAATCCAGTTTGGAGAAGAAGATAGAAAAAACATAGAACATTTGGAAGTTGCTCAAATTAAAAATTGGGCAAAAGAAAAAGCAGAGCAAATAGAAGGTATGTCTAAAGAATTAAAAGAAGAAGTTGAGGAGTTATATAATAATTCTTTTTCTACAATTGTTCAAAAGCATTATTTAGCTAGTTATTTACAAAATCCTAAATTAGTTAAAAAATCTAATGAAAAAAGAGCTGATTATTATAAAAGAGCTGGTGAATTTTTTAAAGAAGATAAATTAATGAGCGAAATATCTAATTTTTGGAAAGATTTTGGTAAATTTGTTTCTAATGATAAAGAAGAACAGGAAGGACTGATTGAAGAAGATTCTAATGATTTATTAAAAGATGCAGTTGAAGATGCTGTAAAATATGTTTTTTGGGCAGGAAAAAATCCTGAAAAAATAAAGCAAAAATTTGAAAAAGTAAATAATGATTTTAGTAATCTTGAAATTGAAAAAAGAAATTTAAAATCAAAATTAGATGATTTGTCAAATTCTTTTACTTGGACAGATAGTTTATTGAATTCGGGTAGTGTTGATGTAACTTGGTTTACTAAGCAATATCCTGTTTTTGCAGATGAACTTGAATTTGGATTTAAAAAAGTAAAAGATAAGTATTCTGGTCATTTTTTTAAATGGAAGATTGGGCAGCCAGTAGTTGTTCATGTTTCTCCTAGAAAAAATGTAAAAATTGATACAGGAATTATTGAAAATCTTTCAAATGGAGAAAAATCAATAGCAGAAATTGATTATGAAATTGTTTCAAATGGAAAAAAGAATATATTGCTTGTTCATAATTTAAATCATATTTTTTCAGATAATGTTTCTCCAAGCACTATTAAAGATGCAAAACTAGAAATGAATTATGAAAATATTGTTTTAAATAAATTATTTGAAGAAGAGTTTAAGGGAAAGACCCCTGATATTGTTTTATTGGGCGGGCATCATTCAGGCGGTTTTAGGGTTATGCCTTGGTTTAAAAAATCAGAACAATTAATTGAATGAGAGTTTGTAAAAAATCAGGATATTTCTTATTTGATTAATTTGCCTACTTTGCAAGATATAAGAAAATTAGAATGGCTTGTTGAAAAAGGATTTAGAAACTGGCATACTAAAAATTATCAAAAAGGACCTTATGCTTCTGGTGCTGTTTTACATAGTGAAACTAAAGATGGTGTAAATAGATTTACTATGATTGATACAAGTTTGTTAATGAAATTTGGGAAAATAGCAGAAGAAATTGAAGTTTATAGGGAACAATTAAAGCAAGATTTAAGTGAAGAAAATAGAAATAAGATTTTAGAACTAATTAAAGAAAGAAAAGAAAGTGTTAAATTAAATTTAAGTAAAATTGAAGCTGCAGGTGATTTTCATTTAGGTGCTCCTGATAACTTAGATAGATATTCAAAAGATCAGTTTATCAAAGCTTCACAAATTTATCAATTAGAACATGGACTTCCTAATATTGTTTCTTGGGATGAAATTGCTCATGGGACAATGGAAAGAACTTTTAATAGTGCTTCTAGATATGAAGGCTTGATTCCTGAAAAATTTAAACAAGTAGTTATTGATAAAATTTTAGCAAGTGATTTAACAGGAGAACAAAAGGCTTATGAAATTGCAAAAGAATCTATGAGAAATTTAAGAGCAATAACAATCCATAATAATTCAGAGCAAAAACATTTGTTTAAACTATTATTAAAGCCATATGCTGATAAAATTTTAGAAAACAATGGGAAATTGATTTTAACTAGTGGAAATCATTTTAATAAATCAAATCCAACTTCTGACGAAGCTTTGGAATTTGCAAATCAGTTTTCAGAAGAGTATATTGATAATGGGCAAATAGCTGTTTTTTCTGGAAAAGGCAATGATGTTGGTGTTGGTGCTTTAAGACTTGATAATAATCAGAAAATCTTTGTTATGCATAAATTTCCTGAAAGAAATGATGAAATCTATGGTATAATGACTCATTTAAGAAAAATGAATAATGATGCAGATATTGTAATTGCAGGAGATAGGCATCATCCTGGTGCTGGTTATGCTGATGGGCATTTTATTGCATTACATCCTGGTTATGAACCAATTAATAAATTTGTTCCTTTAATTGGAAAGCCTGCAGGAGTAAGGGGTTTTAATAATGTATTTTATGATTCTGATAAAAAAGGGGTTTATGCTGTTGAATTTGTATTAAATCCTACTTTAGAAAAGATAATTGAGAAAGAAAAGATTATTTGAGAAAATATAACTAATCTAAGTTAGTATTTCTGTAAAACCTTACTATTTTGGCAGTAAAAAAATGACCTTTCTCCTTAGGCATATTCATAAACCTTACTATTTTGGCAGTAAAAACGTTGAGTTTATGCACTATTTTGGCAGTATATATTTAGAGTACAATTGAAAATATTTGTCTACAAAATAGGATATGTCTACATTTTTGTCTACAAATGACTATTTTATCTTTTTTTTGGTTTCTTTATATTCTTTTAGAATAAATTCAATTGTTGGACGGAGATTATTATTTTTTTCGTATTCTTGTAGTGTTTTATAATATTCAAATCTATGATTTAATTTAATATTAACTGGGGGGAGACCTTTCTTTAGAAGAATATTATTCAATAGTATTCTTCCAACTCGACCATTACCATCTGCAAATGGGTGAATATTCTCAAACTGATTATGAACAACTGCTGCAAGAATTAGTGCAGGATATTTATCTTTATGATTTTCATACCACTTTATCAATTCATTTAATAAAGAGATGACTCTAGATTGAGGTGCACCTTCGTGAACTATTCCTTCTTGACCCATTACTACTACTTCTTCTCCAAACTTTCTAAATTCTCCTGCAAAATTTTTAGAATTTTTAAAAACAATTTTATGAATCTCTTTGATTAAATTTAGAGAAATATGTTCTTTTGTCTGTCGTATATAACTTATTGCTTCACTTACTCCATAAGTTTCAGCAACATCTTCTTTGCTTTTATCTTTAGGCCAGTTTCCCCTTTCCAAAATTTCTTTTACTTCAATATTTGTTAATCTACTTCCTTCAATTGCATTAGTGTTATATGTAAACAATTCTGAAAAAATAGCCCATTTATCTTCTGAAAGATGAATTATTTTGAGATTTGCTTCTTTTTCAAGATGCATTACAAATTTGATTTCTTCTGTTGATAATTCTGTTTCAATAGGATCTTTTAGTACTTTATATTTCTCAATTTCTTCTAAAATCAATTTTTCAGCTTTATTTTTTCTTTCTTCTAGCACTTCTTTTGTTAAATCTGTTCCAAGTAGTTTTCTTATTTTGTGCACTTTTCCATCTTCTCTAAAAGAATGAGCTAGATAATATTTTATCTTTCCACGAACATTTCTTTTCTCAAGATACATAACATTATAGTGGGTGACCACATATTTAAACTTTTCTACATTTTTGTCTACAATCTACCCTTAAATCTAAATTCCCTTTTTAAATGTGGGTGGCACATTGTTTTTTTGATAAAAAGATATGATCTTAAGTTAACTTGCGGGGCAACTAGTTTTTAGCTAGCTTTTAATTGTTTTTGCTACTGGTTTTGACAGGCATTTTTTGATTTTTTTAAGAAAAAAACATAAGCTTTATATATCATATTTTTCTAATAATTATGTAGATGTTTTATAGTTAACCCGCACTAAAATTATTTACTAAAAAAGAGATGGTTCATAAGAAATATATTAAAAGAGGCAATAAGGTTTTTGGTCCGTATTTTTATGAAAATTACAGGGAAAACGGAATTACTAAAACAAGATATTTAGGCACTGCTCTAGAAAATTCTGCTGATTCTAAACAAAAAAAATTTAGTTTTAATTTTTTTAAAAAAATCAAAAAAATCATGAATCCTCATTCTTCAAAAAGTTCGTTTGATTTTTTGGATGCTCCGAAATTAAAACCCTCTCCTAAAGGGGGCAGGATAATTTCGGACATCAGAAAAATAAAGTTGCCGCAATTTCCAGAGTTGCGGGGTAATTTTAGTTTTTTGTTATTGGCTGTTGTTGTTATGTTAGGACTTTTTTCATACTCCTTTTTTAGTGGTGGGTTAACTGGAAGAGCTATATTTGATTTCTCTTCTAGTTCAAATTTAAATTTAGAAACTCCTGCAAGTTATAATCTTGGAGATTTAGTTTATGGAAATGTTTCTTTAAAACTGAAAAATGGTGAGTTAATTCCTGCTGATAGTGTTGTTAGGTTTTCTTTAAACAAGCAACAAAAAGATGTTTTGATTTCTGATTTGATTTCTGCACAAAGTGCAAATGGT
>JAUSIT010000041.1 GCA_030647965.1 Nanobdellota archaeon
AAAATTCCTTGACAAAAAAGATATTGAAGTTGTTGAAGAATTAGAAGCAAAAAAAAGAGAGTTTTTTGCAATGGGTAGAATTAATACTGACATTGGAAAGATGGAAGTTCTAATTATAGGAAAAGACAAAAAAAAGATAACCCAGGATGATTTGTTGTTATTGCAGCAAAAAAGCCAATCAGAAGGAAAGGTGGTTATCTTAATCTCAACAGGAGAAATAGACAATAAAGCAATAGACTATTTCAACAAGTACCGGAATCTCATAAAATTCTTAAAAATGTGAGTAGAATTTTAAGCTCCCAAAAACTAAAAAACCAGCCAAGTTTTAGGGATCATAAAATTCCTGAAAATGTAGGTCAAGTTTTCAGAATAATTAAGTTTCTAAAAATGTAAACGTTTTTAAATATGCAAAAACCCTAATTTTATATAACATGGGAAAAATCAAAGGAAAATTAATCAAGAGGGTTGCAAATACTCTGATAAAAACAGAGATTAAATTTACTGGAAGTTTTGAAGATAATAAGAAAATTCTTGGAAGCACTATGCCCAGCAAAAAGTTAAGAAATCAAATAGCTGGTTATTTGGGAAGATTAAAAAAGATGGAAGTTAAGCAATAAAATTTAAGGTAATTAGGAGTAAATAAATATGGAAAAGAAAGAAGATACCAATATTATTTTTATAGGAAATAAGCCATTTATGAATTATGTAACAGGCACAGTCATACAATTTACTGCCAAAAACAAGAAAGAAGTAGTAATAAAAGCCAGGGGAAAATTCATAACTCGTGCTGTAGATGTTGCAGAAGTGGCAAGAAAAAGATTTCTGGAAGATCAAAAAATAGAGATAAAAAGCATAAAAATTGATAGTGAAGAGTTTCAGAATCAAGAAGGAAAAAAAGTTAATGTTTCAACAATTGAAATAACTTTGGTTAAAAAATAAGATTTAGTTTATTTCTTTTTTAATGCTTTTTTCATTTCTTCTACATTTTTGACAAGAAGGTCAATTTGCTTGTTTCTTTTTCTGTTTATGATTATATTTACTATATTAAAAATTATATAAAGGATAACAAAAATCCCAACTGCCTGGAAGATAGTGATTAATAATTCTACTCTTCCAACTAATTCTTGAGGAATTTGCCCAATCATACTATCAGTTAATGCCATATGTGATTAAAGGAAAAAGGATTTTTAAGCTTATTTAAGGCAAAACTTTTAAACGCCATGTTTTTAGTAATTCTGTCTCTGTAGCTCAGCGTTAGAGCACGGCTCTCATGAAATTGGGTTTATTGGTGATGAAACCTTATTTGCGAAAGGCCGGGGTCGAGAGTTAAATTCTCTCCAGAGACATTTTTCTAAAATTAGAGAATTTTTAAATTACTTCAATTCGGTTTAATTGAGAATTGAAGTCCCAGAAATTGTTCTTAATTTCTGAGCTCTCCAGAAACATCACAATAATTCTTTTAAACCTATTAGAAATAAATCATAAATGATAAGGTGGTTGGAAAAAAGGAGGTTTGTCTCATTTGTATTTCTCTTTTTGATTGCAATAGAAATATTTTATTTTTCATCACGGCCAGGAACTGCATTCGGAACAGGAGGAATATCCTTTATTCCAGTGATGTATCATTTTATAGTATTTTTTCTTTTGGGATTTTTTATGATATTAACAATAAAAGGAACAAACAAGATAAAACCAAAATATGTAATGATTTCAGTTATAGTCTCAGTATTATATGCAATGTCAGATGAAATTCACCAGTTATTTGTTCCATTAAGAAGCTGTAGTTTTGGAGATTTAATGACTGACAGCACAGGTATTTTTCTAGGAATATTAATTTACTTATTTTCTCTACGCAAAGAACTTTAATCCATCTCCTTTATTTCTAGGAATTATATGAAAGTGAACATGTTTCACAACCTGTCCTGCTGCTTCAGAATTATTATTTGCAAGATTAAATCCTTCTGATTTGTGCTTTTCCAAAAGTTTTTCTGTTGTTTTTTTGATTGCATCAAGCAAATCATTTCCAACGTTTGCAGGCATTTCCAAAGTATTATCAAAATGTTTTTTTGATATAATCAAACTATGTCCTGGAACAACTGGATGTGCATCTGGGATTGCAAAAAAACTTTTATTTTCATAAATCTTAATTGAAGGTATCTCTCCTTTCGCAATCTTGCAGAAAATGCATTCTTCTTTTTTCATTTTATTTTTTAAGGAATTTTGTTTTTTCTATTTTATTTAATATATTATTTAGGACATATAAAACTTTCTCAGGTTTTAGTTCTCTCTTTTTTGAGAAATTTTCAAGATTTCTTTTATATTTTTTAATATGAAATATAAAATCATTCAACTGAGCTAAATTAAGTTTTTCAGAATAATTTCCTAATCCATGCTCTTCCAAAAAAAGTGCATTAAACATTTGCTCAAATTGCCCTTTCAATGGCAAGGCTAAATATGGTTTTTTGAGATATATCGCTTCTCCCATAGAAGTGAATCCAGAAGTGGAAATAATTGCTTTGCATCCTTCAAAATCCTTATTAAATGTCTTTGGTGTCTTAAATTCAAGATTTTTTTCTTTCTTATTTATATTATATCCATAAACTATAAATTTTTCATCTGTTTTTTTGAGTAAATCAATA
>JAUSIT010000014.1 GCA_030647965.1 Nanobdellota archaeon
AATATTGATTTAAGAAAAGATATTGAAGATGAAATAAGAAAAAAACACTACAAAGTAAAAGAAATAAGATTTAGAGAAATAGGATTTGAACTAAGAGATAAAAGAAAAATAAATCTTGAACTAAAACTAAAAAAGTTAGAATACAAAGCTTCTGATGGAAAAGAAATATTTTTGCAAGTAGTAAACAAAGATAATATTTTATTTGGCTTACTAAGATTAAGATTAGAAAAAGACAAAAATCTTCCTGCAACAATCAGAGAGCTTCATATCTATGGCCCCTCACTAAAATTACTAGAACATGATGAAGAAAAATATCAGCATAAAGGCCTTGGAAAACAGCTAATGCTAAAAGCAGAAGAAATTGCTAAAAAAGAAAAAAGAAAAATAATAAGAGTAATTTCAGGCGTTGGAGTAAGGCAGTATTATTATTCCTTAGGATATAAGTTAGATAAAGATAAGATATATGTTGAAAAAGAGCTCTAAGGTAAATCTAGGCTTATTTTTTGGTTGTCCATTCCCAATCAAAATCTGAATCTATAGATTCCCATTCTTTATTAATTTGAATCATATCATTATACATCTCTTTACATCCTTCAATAAGAAATTGCTCTTGCTCTTTACTAATCATATTAATATCAAATAAATATATTTTATAAATACTATTGTTAAGTAAACTCGTGAACCTTACATTTACGAATTATTGCACTTTGTGATAATACTAAATCGCTTAGAAAAAGTTTTACTCGTTTATATTGCGTTACTTATTGCAAGAGTAAAACTTTTTGCGGCTCAAATTATTTATTAATTACTTATTAATTGTTGCTAGACAATTCCATCAATCTTTGCTATTAAAGCGAACTATTTCAACGCAGTTGTGTGTTAAGTTTGATAGTTTACTTAACAAAAAGCAAAGATTTATATATTTTAGAATTCTCAATTCTCTATGGATATGTCAAAGCAAAATATAAGATCTACATGGTTTTATTTTTTTAGCTAAGACTCCAACCTAAACTTTTTCTTGGAGCAAATGTCACTTACTAATTTAAAACTATATGCAAGAACTGATTTTTCTAGCTGCCCATATCATAATTCCAATAAATGCTATGCAAATGACAATAAAGAATGTTATCGTGAAAAAAATAATCTAAGCTATGAAAACTGCCACTTAAGACAGATTAATTTAAGTTCTTTAGAAATTATAGCCAGATATCTAGCTAGTTAAAATATATAATTTTATTTCATATAAACTTTTAAAGTTGTAAATAATCTCAATTATTATGTTAGGATATACTCAGTCAAATAATGATATTTATATATTTTTTGAAGAAAATGAAATAGAAAAATTAGAACAGAAAAAAATTCAAGGAACTTATTTTAACTTTAATAATCTGGAAATAATTGGATTGTTAGAAGTATCTATTGATAATAAAATATCTGATAGAATGATAACTTCAGTAAATAAAAATGATTCGGGATTTATAACTTGGTTGCATCTTAAAATGAAAACTTCAGAATACTACTCACTTAAAGAACAAAAATCAAGAGAATTACATGAAGGATTTCGCCATATTTGTTTAAGAGATAGTAGTAATTTAGATAATTTAAATATGAATGATAGATTTAATTTTAGGCAACTAAAATATTATGAGTCTAAAATCAATAAAAATTAAAGAGCTCATCCATTATAAGGCACTTTTCCCCATCTGGTTTGTTTCCATAATCTTTCATGAACAAAAAACAAAACAAGTTTTACTAAAGAAAGACCAAAACTAAATAGCAAAGATAATTCAATATTTCCATAAATAAGATAAACTGCCCAAGTAGTTATAATAAAAGAAATTGTTTCCCAACTCAATCCTTTAATAATACTTCTTTGATATGTTGACGGCATTAAATAATAACGTAGTTGGTTATTATAAATTTACCTAATAAAATACAAAGCTAAAGAAATAATCCCTATTATAAAACAATAGATAGAAAACATCCAAAACCTATTTTTCTTTATAATTAATGTCAGCAAATTAAGAAATAATAAACTTAAAAAAAGACAAATAAAAAATGCAATAATTATTGAAATATTAATATAAAAATCCCCTAACTCTAAGATAAAAGCCCCTAAAGCAAGAGGGATAAAAAGCAAAAATGAAAACTTTACAGCTTTTTCTTTTTCAATACCAGAAAACAAACCAGCAGAAATACTCATCCCGCTTCTCGATATCCCTGGAAATAAAGCTAAAACCTGAAATAATCCAATAAATAAAGAATTTTTAATATTCAGCTCAGAAAAAGATTTTGAAGTTCTAGTAAACAATAAGACAATTCCTGTAAAAATAAATGCAATTCCTAAAAATAAAATAGACGAAAATGCACTTTCAATATAATTTTTAAAGAAAAATCCAAATAAAGCAGCAGGAATTGTTGCAATAATAAGATAAATCCACATTTTTCTAGTTTCTTTTTTAAATTTCAATAATTCAAATATTTCTTTTCTTGTAAATATTAAAACAGCAAATAAAGAAGCAATATGCAATACTGTAAATAAAAACAAATTTGGCTGTGAAATTAAATTTGAAACAAGGGCTAAATGGCCAGAAGAAGAAACAGGAAAAAATTCAGTTGCTGACTGAATAACAGCATAAATAATTTCATTAAGCATTTTAAGCAATTAAATCAATTAACCCTCCTTTATCTTTTTCTTTTGTTGCATCTTTAGTATAACCAACACCAGCTATTGGTTCTATAGGTTTAACAGCATAAATATTATTACAAGTTCTTCTTAATTCCAAGTTAGAATAAATAGGATTGGTTGCACCAGGAAAACCATATCTTAAAGCTTCTAATGCATTCTGAACCCTTATTATCCTTGAAATCCTACTTATGTCCATATTTTAAAATAGAAATCTATATTTATTAAATTAACTAAATTGTTAACTAACTTATTAATTTTAACTTTTTTCGAAAATATAGCATTTCATTCTTATGAATAGTCGCCTAGAAAAAGTTTCGCTCTTATATTTTTTCGTTCCTATTGTAAGAGTAAAACTTTTTGCGGCTCCTTAGATTAATTAATTATTCAGGCTATTGCTAAATAGCCATTTTATAATTGCTGTTTAAGCAAACTATTTCAACGCAGTTGCATGTTAAGTTTGATAGTTTACCTTACATAAAGAAATTAGTAAATGCAAAACCTATTATTGGATAATACTCATAGCAATAATTAATATTAAATGCCAATAATCCTTTTAAAGAAAACCCTCATTTAATTTTTATAAAAAGAGAGGTCGTTATGAAAAAGAGGTTATTAAAAATAATTACTGTAAGTTCACTTATTGGGCTTGGCCTAGGCTGTGGTGGAGGTCTTGGATTACCAACTCAACCTTCAGATTCAGAAAATACAGAAAATACCGAAAATACAAATAATAACCCTCCTAAATACGGAAAAGTTTGGGTAGAAGATTATCACGCAGGCCAATCTATAAAAATGGATTTAGATGAACTACCAGATTCTAATGGAAATTACCATTATGACGTTTTAGTAGGATTTAATGGCTATGATTCTCAAACAAAAAAAGCAAGCATAAGCACTAAATCAATTCATGAAAAATATGATCATGGAATAAAAAGGAGTGAATAAAGAATGAAATCTAAGGTAGAAACAAACAAGCCAGGTATTCTTGATAAAGATTTAAAGGAAAAAGTTTTTAGAGATTTAAATAAAAATTATAAAAATTGCAATTTTCCAAATTCTTTTGAGTACGGCGGTTCAAATCCTTTTTTAATTGCTGCGGCCAATAAAATTTTGCCAGATTATGGTTACAGAATTGCAAGACTCTCTGAATCAATAGATATTTTTCCAGATTATTATTTTGATTTGGGGTTAGTCTTAAAAAATAACTTTAATGAAAAAAATTATCTTCTTGAAAATATTATAAAACAAATCAAAAAAATAGATAAAAATCCAGAATTTCCAATAAAAATAGATTTAGCTGATTTAATCCTTATAAACGACACAAAAACTGTTCAAAATTGTTATTTTAAATTAAAAGATAATCCCCTGATAGCATTTGGAAGCTCAATACTAAATTCAAGAAATGGCCATTTTTCAAATGAAGACAGAAACAAAGAAACAGGTTTGCCAAAACAATTAAATCCACGAGGTAATTGGACATTATTCAATAAACAAAAAAAATTATCAGATCTTTCAAGAATAATAGTAAAAGGCCTTTCAATTAATTCAAGTTTTACTGATTTAGCCTATTCATATTCTGCAGGCAGAATATTAATTATGAAAAATGATTAAAAATTTACTACCAAATTTAGTTTTAGCAGGAAGCTTATTATTACCTGCAAGTGCAACTAGTCAAAATGTAGAAAATTATATGACTAAACAAATTTTTCAATATGAACAACAGGGAAATAAAACAAAAGCACTTGCAACAGAATATAAATTAGAAGAAATAAAAAAAGCTAAAAAAATTTGGAAGCAAAATGGAACATTATATCCTCTAAACCAAATAAGTAATCCTCAAGGTAGTTATAATTGGGATAAAACCGAAATAGGTTTAGCTTCAAGTTATGTTTTATTTAGTGCACTAGATGCTTATCAAACAACCCATATCCCAAAAGGTTTTCACGAAGGTGGAAAATCTTATTTATTTAATTTAAATAATTCGCCTTTTGGAGCCTCTAGATTTATAGGAAATCATCCAACAACAAATCAAATGATTACTTATACAGCAATATCAGATATTGCATGGTTAGTTGCATCTGATTTAATTCCCAAACATATTACAAATCACTTTCTTCCTGAAAAATATAACAAACATGTAAGAAAAGCAATGCTTAGCCTTTCACTATCAAATATTATAACAAACACATACTATAATGAAAAAAACACAGGAGGAATTGTTTTTAAAAAAGCTTTTTAACAAAGCCCTACAATCAGAAAAATAATGTATAAACCATATTTTATTGAAAAAATATTTGTATCTTTAACAAGATTAAAAAAAAGAGCACTTGAAAATGCACTAGATGAAACCGGACTTTTAGCAATTGATGAAGCTATTCAAAATATAGGATATAATGGAGAACCTAAAAAATATTTGGAAATGCGAGATGAATTATTAAAAATATCAAAAAATCTAAGAAACCTAAATTCTTGTGATGTTGTAAGAGATATGTATACTAATTATTTAGTAGACACGTATAATAAAAGACATAAAAAAGAGTAAATCTTCCAGATTTATACAACTTTGTTGAATTAGTTTGTTTTAACCAGCAAAAGATTGATAGAATTGTCTAGCGACAATAGATAATTAATTAATAATTTGAGCCCGCTAGGCGACTTAGTATTAAAACGAAAAAGTTTCGCTCTTATATTTTTTCGTTCCTATTGTAAGAGCAAAACTTTTTGAAGTGCAATAATTTTGTAAAGTAAGTAGTTATTTCTTAGAAAAATGCTTAGAGGCATCACTTTTTTCTTCTGTTGATTGTTTTTTCTTATTTTTCAAAAATATTAAAATTATAATTAAGATTATTCCTAATGCCACAACGCTAATTAATATAATTCCATTTTTTGTTTTTGCAAAGCCTATTGTAGAAATTGCAGAACCTGTAAAAAGATCATAAAAATTACTAGGAAGAGAGGTTTTATTTTGAGTTATATTAGTATTATTTTGAGTTTGATTATCCCCAAGAACATTTACAATTGGTTCATTTATTTTTTTCACACTTATTATTGCCTTTTTATTAGTTATATTTTCTAATTTTACAGATAAATCATAATTTTCAGAAGAACTTAAATTTAATTTTTTCTCTTGGCCAACAAAAAGCATTAATTTTATTGGATTGCTTTGAACAGTTATATTTGCAAAATTAGTTCCAATACTATCAACACTCAAACTATGCTGTTCAGAAGTTTTATCATTTAAAATTTCAAATTTTAATTTATCATTTATTCCAAGTTCTTTTGAATATCCTATATTAATTTGTTCATTAGTTATAACATAACTTGCTGAAGATGTTCCTCCACCGCCGCCACCAGAAGCACTACCGCCTCCTCCGCCAGAATTTCCACCGCCACTATTACTTCCCCCGCCACCCCCGCCACCAGAAGGGGGAGGACTGCAAGCTCCGCACTCAGGTGAACAAGATGAACAGCTTTCTCCAATATTACATTTTCCATCACCGCAAAATAGTTCATTTTCTAAAGGGGGTGAACTTTCCTGAATATTAATTATTGCATTATAAGAAAAAATATTAGTTTCCAAATTTTCAGAATTATTTATTCTTGCTGAAATATTAAGATTTCCTGATTTAATTGATTTAATGTTCCAAGAATAAATAAGTACCCTGCTTGTTGGAGTGCTTCCTAAAAAGTCAGACGATTTAAAAGAAAAAGATTGACTGCTAAAATTAATTAAAGAATCTGAAATATCAAGATTACAACTTCCATTAAACTGCCCATTAGGAACACTTGCTTTAATAAAAAGGGTGATAATTGCCTCATCTCCAACAGAAATATTATTTGGAGTGATAATTATATAACTATTAGAAGAATCTATAGTTGCTGAAACCATATTTATTAATAGGAAAACAACTACCAACAAAGACAGTATTGTTAATAATATTGTTTTTCTCATTTTTATACTATTACCAACCTCAAAGGATTAGTCGATGTTCTATTATCTAATGAAACACTAATATAATACTCACCCAAGCCTGCAGGGGCAGTTGCATTTACTAACCATTCAATATAAGTAGTTCCTCCTGAAGTAATATTAATAATTTGGGGGTTGCTCATTTTATAGCCATAATCATTACTTAAATTAAAAGAAAGAGTATTATCAATTGACTTCACAATCTTTAAGCTTGCAGGAACATTATAAAGTGGGGGGAATTCTGAATTTTTAACACTTGTTGAAACAACAAATTGATTTCCATTATTTACCCGATTAGTAGTATTAAAACTTGGAACCTGATATAATGTAAGATTATTTAATAAAATATTATCACTAAATAAGTCTATACTAATATTTTTTTCAACAAAATTATTAGTTAAATTTATTTCTTGTTCAGGAATATTAGATTTTATTTTTACTACTTGATTTCCAGGTTCTGCAATAAAATTAAAATTTACTATTTTATTTGAATGACCTAATAAATTTGTTATTTTAGTTTCTTTTAAAGTATTATTTACATAAAGTTCATAAGTTATTAAAGTTAAATTATAATTTTCTGTATTCAAAAGAATTGCAGAAACTGAAATATTTTGCCCCTCTACTAGATTTTTAGATAGTGATAAGTTTTGTAATACTATCTCTGGTTTAAATAAACTAATATTTTGTTTAGTATCAGATTGTCCATTTATATAAACATCAAAAGAATTATCAATATATCCATATTTAGAAATATTTACACTATAATTTCCCTCAATTAATTCAAGATTATAAATCCCATTAGAATCGGATTTTACACTACTTACTAAATTTCCTGTTTGCTTATCCTTAATTGTAACATTAACATCGCCAATTGCATTCCCATATTCATTAAAAATATATCCACTTAATTTTCCCCATACATCTATTGTAAATGAAAATGTTGATTCCAATAAATGCCCTGCTTTATCCTTAACTCTTGTTTTTACAATATGATTCCCAGAATCTGAAAATATTTTTGAAATTGTTAATTCCCCAACACCAGACAAAACATCTCCGGTATTTTTAAGAATTGTCAAAGAAGTATAATCAACATCATCAATTCCTAAATAATAATCAGAACTATTAATAATATCGCTGAATACTGCTTTAATTGAAACATTTTTAGAATAAACTATTCCCGGGGGAGAAAACGAGATCATAAAAGGAGAAACACTGTCCACATAAAAATTCCTTGCAACACTAGTTGTTCTTTCAGGTTGTGCGGCAATATAACAAGTTACATTTAATTTATAACTTCCATCTTGCCCCATATCAATAGTTTTTACAAAAAGATTATTTGTAACAAAATTTAAATCTCCAGACATTTCATTATTAAATTTATAAGTGCAATAATCTGCATTAAAATCAGTAGTAACATTAATATTAACTATTTTAGATGAAAATGATTTTTTTTCAGGAATATTAATTTTTACATCTAGGGGGGATGAATCAAAAGGACCTATGCAAAGTATATTGGGCGTTCCAATTGCTTCAGAACATCCAATATAACCATTATTAGTAAAATAA
Organism: Nanobdellota archaeon; assembly: GCA_030647965.1. Taxonomy (GTDB): domain Archaea; phylum Nanobdellota; class Nanobdellia; order Pacearchaeales; family GW2011-AR1; genus JAUSIT01. Next base: position 8,226 of record JAUSIT010000014.1, read on the forward strand.
GTAGTATAAGGATTAGTAATATAACCCTCATGTGCATAATCAATAGGAGGATATTCACTTGTAGTCCAACCAGTGCAATCTAATCCTCCACCACCAAGCCAGCTAGATTTAAATATATTTGTAATTGGAAGTATTGTTGTTCCATCTTGCAAATCAGCTAAATTATTTGCAATTTTCTTTTCATCAAGAGTACGATAAATGGGGTAAGAGGTATTTAATAATCCTAAATCAGGAAAACCATTATATTCTTTATCGGCCCTAATATATGCTTTATATATCCCGGCCATTTTACTAGAATTTGGATTATTTAAATCAGAATTGCATTTTGCATTTGCTCCAGCAATTCCACCCAAATTTCCAGTATAATTTTTTGAGGTGGCAAACATAAAATATCCTGTATTTGTGCAATCGTTTTCACAGCCATCCCTATTAAAGTTATTTTTATCATCACATTCTTCATATCCTGTTTTAACATATCCATCCCCACATTTTGCAATTTGACAATTTACACAAGCATCATTTGTATTAAAATTTCCATCATCACACGATTCCCCTGTTTCCAAAATCCCATCACCACAATAACCCTTGACTTCTATATCAACAGGACCTATACAATATACTCCTTTTTTTTGACTGCAAGAACCCCATGTAAATCCAACATTTGCCCAACCAGAATAATTATTACTAGTTCCATCCCTATAATAACCTAATCCATCCCCATAGTATCCAAAACTATTATTAGTTGTCCAATCATTACAATCTCTTTCTTCTGTTCTGCTAGCTTTAATTCCTGTCCAAACATTAACATAACTGCTACTCCAAGCAAGAATAGAATCATTTAATTTTCCATTTTCCAATTGTGAAAGATTATCTGCAATTTTTTTTGGAATTTCAAAACCATTTGCACTAGTTCTATAAATAGGTCTGCTCAAATTAAAACCAAGTATATTTCCAGGATAATTGCCATCTTTTGAAACATATGCCTTATAAGTCCCATTAGTCGGCCTAAAGTTTTCAAATATAGGAACATCGGCATTGCATATTGCATCTGCCCCACCATATTTACTCAAATTTCCTTCATAACCTTCAAAACTATTATATGCTATAAAAATATATGATCTAGGAGTTACTAAAATTGAAATATTTAAATCAGAATTATCTAAAAAATTATAGTTTATTATTTGTGTAGCTTGATAATTATTTACATTAATACTAATAGGTTCTCCCCTAAGTTCATTATATCCGGAGATAGTTACAGAATATTCTCCCAAAGCATTTACAGTAGTATTAGCAACTTGAGTACCATTAATAGAAAAATTTAAGATAGTTCCAAGAGGTGCTGGTTCACTGTCTATTTTTACACTTCCTTTTAAAAACATAAATTCAGGCACTGCAGAAACAAATGATAAAATTATCATTATAAAAAATAAACTCGCAATTAATTTTATTATTTTATTTTTCATTTTTTATTAATATCAGAATAAGCTCTGAAGTGCTATCACCCCCCAATTATCGACGCATGTTTTACTTTTAAATATTTATATCATCTATCCCTATTTATTTTAGGCCATATTAAAAATTTAAAAATAATTCCAATAAATATAACCCCTATAATACTTAAAACAACAATTCCTTTTCCAGTTTGTACAAATTCTAATGGTGAAATTGCAGAACCTGTAAGCAAGTTAGTTTGAGTATTATTTTCATTTGTAATTGTATCAATAGTATTTTCATTAGGCAATGTATCTGTTAAAAAAGTTGTATTGCTTGAAGTTGTTTTTTTGCTAGTTGCTGCAACACCCCCGCCACCACCTCCGCCACCACCACCGCCAGAAGATGGAGTAGCAGGCGGACTTGCAGGAGGAGCAATATAAAATTCTTTAACACCTGAATGTTGCAATCCAGTTATTTTAAATCTTCCACTTTCTAAAGTACAGGCATAATTCCCAGAACTTCCAGGGCAGTTTAATTTTACTTCTCCAATTTGATCACAACTAGAACTAAGTTCAGATATACTAGAAATTTCTTCATCTTTGATACAAACGGCATTACTACTCCCACCTAATTTATCAATATAAACTGATTTTGTAACTCCTGAAGGCATTCCTTTAACTATAATACTTCCTTCACTCCCTGTTTGTTTTGTAACATTAATATTATATAAAATTAAAGTATTATTATCAAAATCAAAACTAAAACTTAATATTTCTTTATCGCCATCTTTAAACTTAATAATTTTATTTCCAGAAAAAACCCCAAATAATGTTTCATTATTCTCAATAAATACACTTAAATTATTAAAATTATCATTCACACTACTAGAATTGCCAATTAATTTATCATTTGCATCATTAACCCCATCACCATCCCTATCATTCCATACTTTAAAATCAGTATTAACTATTTCACCACCCTTTCTTTGAGAGCTAGAAGCAACCAGTATATTACTTACTTTAAATTTTATTTCATCATTATAATTACCTGTTTTGACATAAATATCATATTTACCTAGAATAGTTGAACTAACTGTATCTTTTAATTCATTATTAATATAAATTTTTATTTCTGTTCCAATAGAAGCATTATTATCATCAATTAACAAATTTCCTTTAAAATGATCTGGTAAAAGTGGAGGGGATAAAGCACTTATTAAACTACTTAAAAATAATGATAATACTAGAAAACTTACAAAAAATACTATTTCTTTTTTAATTTCCATATTATTAATATAACTGCTAAAGCAATTATTCCTCCAATAACATAATAAAGTATATACGATTTTTCCACTTTTAAGTCTAATTGTTTAAAGTCACTACTAGTGTATACTATCTTTTGACCACTATAAATATTATCGACGTAAATTTCAACTTCATCGCCTTTGTTTAATTTTTGCAAAAGCAAACTAAACTTTCCTTTTTCAGTAGTTTTTACCTTAACAATTTCTTTTCCATTTAATTCTGCAGAAATTTCTGTTCCAATTTTTGCAGGATTTTCATTAATAGAAACATTTCCAGATACAATCATGGGCAATTCAGGCACTGCAGAAATTAATTTAGAAAAAGTTAATATTATTAAAATAAATAATATCAAAAAATAAATTTTTTTCATTGGTTTTAGATTTGGTTTAATATCAATTAAGATTAACTTTAAGTTTTATACACCCAATATCCTTCTCCAGGAGTCATTACATCGGTAGCACCCATAATATCAAATTGTGATGTTCCTTCATTATATTTTATAACATAATATAATCCATTAACCCATTCTCCGGTTAATTGCGACACAAATACTTCATTTACTTTCTTAGTACTATTAGTAGTTGTTAATCCAATCAAGCTCCATCCATCATTAATCAAATCAAGATTAACGTATTCTGTTGAAGGAGTGCATCCAGGCCCACTACATCCACTATCGCTAGCATAATTTAATCCTAAACTTGTGGGATCATTCTTATCTATCCAATAACCAACTCCAGGACTTAATACAGCAGGATTTATTACCCATGCATTATTACTATACTGATAAATTGTGCTTCCAGGCAATAATGTGGCTGTTGAATTAGTTACAAGAGTTTTAGGAACAGATACTAAATTCCAATTCGAAGATAAATCCAAGATTAAATCATTGACGGTAATAGTATATTCAGAGGTTGTTTCTATATTTCCAACAGAATCTGTTGCTTTAACATAATATTTATAATTTCCTATAGTATTATATGCAGATGAAGTATGACTCCATGAATTTTCTGCACCATGAGTAAAGTTTCCTATATTTACATTGCTTTTATTATATAGTCTAACATTTGCAACACTATTTGCGTCTGTTGCATTTAATACAAATGTTACTGTTTGCCCAATAGATATATTTTTATCTTTAGGAGATAAATCGGGGATTGATGGGAATGTTGTGTCAATTCCTGCAATTGCATTAGATAAACTATAAGCAATATTACCTACTGCATCAATAGATTTATAACAAACTGTTCTAGTATTATCTGCTTCTAAAGAAAATGTTGTAGAACTATAAACTCCAAATGTTAAAGTGCCATCACAAGTTGTTACACCCGCTGCATTTACAGACATTGTAAGAGTTCCATCTCCACCAGTTGCAGTTATTGTTTTACTTTGAGCAGGATTTGTATTTGGATTTGTTATTGTAATTGATGGTGCTGTTCTATCAATTCCTGCAATTGCATTAGATAAACTATAAGCAATATTACCTACTGCATCAATAGATTTATAACAAACTTTTTTTCCATTATCTACTTCATCCGTGAATGTTGTATCGGCATAAGCGATAAATGTTAAAGTACCATCACAAGTAGTTCCAGTTGTAACAGACATTGTAAGAGTTCCATCTCCACCAGTTGCAGTTATTGTTTTACTTTGAGCAGGATTTGTATTTGGATTTGTTATTGTAATTGATGGTGCTGTTGTATCAGAAGTAACTGCAACAGCACTTCCTAGCCCAATATTTCCAGAATTATCTGTTGCTCTAATATTTATTGAATTTGCAGATGTAGTATTTACATTTATTTTTGTGCATATTCCACCAGAATATGTTGCAACATTCCAATCAGTCCCATTTAATGTATATTCACATGAAGCAACTCCACTTGTTCCATCACTAACAGTTGCATTAATATTAGACATTCCTGAAATAAAATCCCCAGATTTTGGAGTAATTGTTAGTGTTCCTATTGTTGGATTTGTGCCGTCATATAATCCTTGTGCATAAGCCCATGGAGTATAAACAACATTTCCCGAAATCTTTCCTGTAATTGTAACTTTATCAGTTATTCCAAACCAATTATTTATTGCATTAATAGTACCTGCCGCGATATTAAGAATATAATAATTAGTATTTCCGACAATATTATTGTTTGTAATTGTCCAGCCAGTAAAATTAGCTATACTAGAATCAATATCAATCCCTGTTGGATTGTTGTTGATATTATTATTTTGCATATCAAGATTAAGAATATTTTCTTTTAATCTAATGCCTGCTAAACCATTTGAGTTAAATGTATTTCCTGTTAAGGTGTTGCCAGTCCCACCATTTATACGAATACCATATTGAGTATTTGAATTTGCAGTATTATTTGTGAATAGAGTATTAGTAGCTCCTCCGCCATCTCCAGTAACTACATAAAAACCATATTTAGTATTTGAATTTGCAGTATTATCTATAAAAGTATTATTGTCTCCAGAATCAATTTTGAAACCATAGTTAGCGTTTGAGTTTGCCGTGTTATTAGTAAATGTATTATCTCTAGAAATATACACTTCAAAACCTTGCCATAAATTGTTTGAAACATTATTATTCATGAAAGTGTTATGATTACTCCCAGAACCCAACCAAATACCATCCCCATTATTTGTTAAAATATTATTAGAAATATTACAAAATGTCACGCCACCATTAATATATATTCCTGCAGTAGTAGCTACATTAGCACCACTAATTGTAAACCCAGAAATATTCACGCTATTTGCAGTTACTGTAAAAACATTATCACTTGAACTTAACGCATTAATTGTCACACTAGAACTACTTGCACCTTTTAAATTTAGAGATTTATTCACAATTAAATTTTCAGTATAACTTCCTGCACCAACTTGAATTGTATCTCCGGGATTTGCAGAATCTATTGCTCCCTGAATTGTAGATGAAATTTTAAATTGATTTGAATTTACATTAGAATATCCTATATTTCCCGCACTATCCATTGCAGCAGCACATACATAAGGTTTTGTTGTTGAACTGCTTGTTGTATATTCTGTGTCAAAAATTTTTGATGAACAAACAACGCTCGCATCAGAATAATAATATTTTTTTGTGGCAGCACCATCGTT
>JAUSIT010000023.1 GCA_030647965.1 Nanobdellota archaeon
CATTATTAGCAGAATATTTTGAATTCAAATATAATACATCCATATCATCTAGATAAGAACTAATTATTTCAAATTTTTCTAATTTTGTAAGTGCTGTTTTACTAACACTACTTACTTCAGAAGAACCGCTTGTAAAATAATCAAACCAATCTTTTTGAAATCCCATTACCATATCTGCATAACTATATCCTTGTGAATTAACTGCACCCATATTATAAATGCTTAATATACATCTTTCTTTTTCTGTTTTATCTGTTTTAGAATTACATTCATTATAATTAGCATCTTTATTTTCAAAAGCATTTTTTAAAATAGTTGAAGAAGAAGATATTTGAAGTTCAGGATTATTTTGATATTCTGCTCGATTATCTAAGTTATCCCCATAACCCATTAATAAATTGCCCTGAGTTCCTAAACTACTTTCTTTTTGAGCAATTGCAACTAATAATGATTTAAAATCTACTTCTATTAAAAAATTATTATTTGGTAAATTTTGTTTAGAATATTTTGTAAAAAGAACATCATATTGAGAATATCGTTGTTCATAAGTTGTACTTACTTCACTAGAATCTGTTGATGTAGAAGTTGTAGCAGATTGCTGATTTAAATTTCCAGTATACCTATAAACTTTGTAAACATACCATACACTAGTACTTGTTTTAGTTGCAGTAAATTCCTGTAGTTGTGCAACTCCTTTACTTCCAGGTTCTCCATAAACTTGCAATTTATTTTTATCTAAAGGATTATAATTAGAAAATACAGTAATATGTTGAGTTTTTTCAGTTCCTTTTCCAAAAATAACTAAATCGCCTTTTTGCAAATTTTTAAAATCACTAACTGATTGAAATTCACTATTTCTTTTATCAAATATTATAATTAAATTATCAATAGCATCTAAAGTACAAGCTGTTGGCTTAACTTCAAATCCAGAAACTCCTGCATTATTTAAAACAGTTGAAACAAATCTAGCACAAACATTATATTCATCTATTGAACCAGAACCTGTTTTTCTAACAATATTAGAACCAACTAAACTTTTAGCAGCCAACCATATTTTATAACCAGGAGTTTGTTCTTCAGTTGTAGCAGCAACCTTTTCTTCTGCAAATTTTACTGGCTCTGGCTTTTGGATATCAACACCCAATTCAATTAAAGCTCTTGTAATAATTCTATAAACTTCTGCTTTTAATCCAATAGCTTGTGCTTTTTCTTGATTTAAACTAGTAGTTTCTAAATTTACAGAAGAAACACTATCTAATTCAGAAATAATATCTTGAGTATTAGTTTTAATATAACTATCTAAATTCTGACCTTTTAATTTGTCTGCTGAAAATTGTATTCTTAAATTCTTTATGTTCTGCCCTAATAAATCAAGTTTGCTTTGTGTATCTTGTTCACTTAATGGATTAGCATTATTATTTAACAAACCAAAATTACTTTCAATTTCAGACAGTGTATTTTCAATTGTACTAACTTTTGCAATATCTTTTGCAACACTATTGCCATCAAGCCAACATTTTAGATTTGAACTTCCACAATCTCCAACTTCTTGCCATCTTGCATTTTCATTTACATTTGCTCCGGGATTTGATGTTGCACAAACTCTTACAATTCCTTTTAATGAAATATCAGGGCTAACTGCATTTTCAACTCCTGATTGAATATTTGGATTTACTAAAGGCAATAAAGAAGGACTACCAGAAATACACTCTTTTTCAGAATTAATATTACTCTGATTTGCCTGCTCTGCAGCATATTTTGATTGTAAATAATTTAATGCAAAACTTGTTGAAACCTGTCCAAATCCGCAATAAGATTGAGCATCAACAACAACACATAATTCTTTATATCCAGAAGGTGATGTAAAATCTAAAGCTTCATCTGCTGTTTGTCCTCGTGCAATATAACCTGATTTAATTAAAATCTGAGGACTTTGTTTATAATAACCAGAAGCAGGCGGACTGCTTAAATAAACAGCATAATTTACACCTTTATCTTTTCCTGCAAATAAATGATAATAAATTTTATAATGAGATGTTGAAGGAACAGTTACATCACTAAAAATAGATTCTGAAAACCAAGCATTAACCTGGAAAGGAGATTCTGGTTCTAATAAACTATCTAAAAGTTTTGCAGATGTTGGAATTGTTCCTCCAATAAATGACTGGCAAAATGTACTGCCTGCTTGTTCAACACTTTTAATTTGAAATGCCCTAAATGAATTTTGTGCATAATTATTTTTGAAAAAGTCAACACCACTCTGCATATTATTCCATGCATTCATTACACTAAGATACTCTCCACCACCTCTTGCACTTTGTGAAGTGCCTGCAACATTTTCAATAAACTTTGGTAAGATTAAATTCATAATAGGTGCTGCCTGACTCCAGAAAAATTCACATTTATAAACAGAAGTTATTTCATCACAAATTCCAATTTTCTCCCCTGTATCTAAACTTTTTTGCAAGCAACTTTTTTCTGATTTTAATATAGAAACATAAGAATCAACACCTGCATTTATTCCTGTCAAGCAAACCGGAACTTTAACTCCTTCTTTATAATTTGGCAAACACAATAAAATACTCCCAATAATTCCTGTTTGAACAACATTTGCAACAGGATATTTTCCGCCTAAATCACATCTGCTTGAAGGGCAAATTACAGGATCACATACATTAAATAATAATTTACACTCTTCAGGAGACATAAAATCCTGGCATTCAACAGCACTTTCAGACATTGGTTTATCAAGAGTAATAATTCCTTTAACACCATTTATTGTTACTTTACTTTTTCCATACTGTTGAGCAGCCTGTCTTATTGCAGATAGCGCACTATTTTTTAATTTAGAAACCTGCTCTTCTGTTAAAGAACATCCCCCAAATGTTTTTACATCGTCGTTTGTATTAAAACTCTGGCAAATATCTCCGCCCTGCATATTTTCTTCAAGCCCATTTTCTCCAACATTGCAAATATAATAATAACTTGGCTCTCCAGATGCTTTATATCCTTTTTCAACATTAGAAGCAATTCCTCCTGTAGCTTGAGGAACTTTTACATACCATCCATTTGTAGAATCAAAAGGAACAATAGCAGGAAGCTGAACATTTGGCTCTGTTTCATAATATCTTATTTTAATTGATTTGTAAGCATTATTGCAATTTCCTGCTTTTACAAAATTATAAGTATTTTTAGCTTCTGAGTCTAATTTTTGCATTCCAGAGTCTTTAGAAATTTCTACAAAACTATTTGCACTTCCATCCCAAGAATAAGATTTTAATGGAATTAAATTATCATCAACAACACTAAATACATAAGCAAAAATTGCACTATTTTTATATGTAAAAACTTCAACAGGACTATTTGCATCTCCTGTAACTCCTTTTAATTTTGCTGTTTCAATAGTTTGTTTTGTCCAAACATAAGTTTGCCTGCCTATTTGTTCTGTTCCAATTTGCCCAATTTTTAAATCAGGATTTGTACTTAATTTATTTCCTAAACTTGCCACATAATCTTTATTCTGACTTTCTTGGATTAATGGTTGTAATAAATTTGCACTATTTTTTTCAATTAATTTTAAAGTTCCAGAACTAACTTGAGTAGCATCTATTTTCTTTAATAAAATTAATTCTCTTATTGAATCAGTATTTAACAACTCAACATCAATTATTTTTTGAACATTATTTCCATTTTCATCAGGAAGAGAAACTATAATTTTTCCATTTTCTCCATTATATTGAGTTAAAAGTTGAGCTCTTAAATCAGCCAAAGATTTTTGACTATCAATGCTCTCTCCAACAATTATATTTCCTGTTTTATATTTATCTTGAATACTTCTTATTTGAGTATTTGTTTCATCAATTGCTTTTGAAACATCTGCAACATCTTTATTTATTGCATCTGCATATTTATTATAACACTCTGTTCTTGTTGTTAATCCTTCTTGATTAGCAGCAATTTTTTCATCACAACTCTGTCTGTAATATTTCATAACTTTTTGTCTTGCCATTGACTCTCCAGAAACTCCTGAAACTAAATTTTTAGCAGTTAAAACACTAGATGTTAAAAAGCAAGCTGCTTTTCCTGTTTTTATAACATTTGTTAATTTATCTCCGACTCCTTGCCATTCTTTTATTGAGCTATCTAAACTAGTTATCATTTCTTTTGTTTTTTCAGGAGAAAGTTGTATTCCCCTTTTTTCAATTCCAACCTTAAATGTAAAATCTGCTTTTGAACCAGTATAATCAACTTCAGGAATTAAAGAAACATATGCAATCTTATCAACATTTATCTCCCTTATTACAATATTTTTTCTATCCTTAAAAATAGAATCTCCCTGAATACTAATTGTTTTTAATTGTTCTGTTTGTTCTCTATCTTTTTCATCATAATAATAAATTAAATTAACTTTTCCATCATTAATGCTGTCAATAAGAATATAATGGTCTTTTGCTTGAATATCTGAAACATTTTCTCCAAGACCAATTCTATCGCCCTCTGCAAAAGGATAATACATTCCATCAACACTTATCTGAACATTTTTTTGAGTTATATCTAATGGCTTGAATTTATCAACCATAATATTATGATAATTATTATTTACATAAGCAATTGTATAAGCTTTTGAATAATCAAAATTAGAAACCAAAAGAAGTTTGTCTTTTACAAATTCAATTGACTTTGAATCAGGATATATTTTAATAAATAATTCAATATATTTTTTAGCAGAAGCAGATTTTCCTATTGACATTGCTAAATCTATTTGTTTTAATAAATTTGTTTCACCAAAATAAGTATTATTAACAGCTTCTTTTTCATAAGGATAACTCTCAAGCAAATTAGCTGTTGATGTATCACTTTCTGAAAAATAATTTTCAACAAGTTCTGCAGTGCCAGCAACCCCACTAGTTTTATCAATATAAACAGAATCTTCTTGTTCTATAAGACCTTCAAAAACAAAAGATGGCTGAGTTTTTTCTTTTTCAATACCCAAAAGAACTTCTTCTATTTTTGCAGAAGTTATGCTTGCTACTGCTTTTTTTATTTCACTTTCGTATTTTGCAAAATTAGTATTTGAAGTTAATTCTGAAATTTGATTTATTTTCTGTGAGATTTTTAATAAATCTGCTTGTGAAATTTCTTTTGCAGATGCAGCCATTATGATAAACTTCTTTGTGGAATTTGGCTGAACTTTTGATGGAACTTTTCCAGTATATAATAAATAAACATTTTTTCCATCTGAGTTTTTATAAACACTATCACCAATATGATAATTATTAACTTCCCCATTAGGTAAAGGTAAAGAAATTTTTGCTCCTAACTGCTGAATTACTAAATTCATTTGTTGTCCAGAACATGAAATAGAAATTGTTCCTGTTCCATCTGTTAAAGCAGTTATATCTTTTACATAGCATTTATCATTTAAAATTTTTGTTCCTTTTCTTACCCATAATTCTTGCCCATCAATACTAATTCTTGCTTGTTTTTCAGGAGAAACTACTTTATTTAATTTAACTTTTAATCCTGCTCTGCAATAAAATCCAGGAAAATACATAATTCCACTTTCTTTTCCTTCTTCTAAGGTAATTGTATTAAAAACATGATTTTTATCAGAATATAATTGAATTTTTGCTTTTCCATTTTCAATTTCAGTCGCTCTTATAAAACCCTTTCCTTGCCAAAATCCATAATCAACATAATTACTTTCCCATTTAGCATTATCTGTTAAATCAGGAATATAATATTCAGATTGTCCTGTTCCATAAGCTTGTTCTGCATCATATCTTATTGTTGCTGTTAAATTTCCAGAAATAAAATCCTGTAATGTATTTTCTTTTGCATTTTTTTTAAGAATAATAACAACATAACCAATATTATTTATTAAAGGAGAACCAAGCAAATCATTATAATTACTCCTTACAGCAGCTCTTGCAGGATGAAAACTTATTCCAGCAACTCCTTCAGGATATTTTCCTGTAAATGAAATAGATTTTATTGAAGAAACTTTAATTAAAGGATTAATTTTTATTGCATCTAACTGGCAAAAAACAGGAACATTTTGCTCTGCTAATAAATCACTTCTTACAACAGCAGGAGTGCATCCACCAGGCCTTATTGAAATAATAAAATCACTAGTTGCATTACACTGGTCATTTTGCATTTGAGAATAAGCAGGCCAATATGTTCTAATTTGTTCAGAACTATAATAAGAACTAAAACTTGGCTGAAATGCCTGATAGCCCACAGGATTTGAAAAATCTGTTGTAGGATTATTAAGCCCAGAACTAGTTGGAGAAAAGGTTACAGCACTAACTAAACTAATAAAAAATAAAATCCCAAATACTAAAACTACCACCCCTAATATTTTTTTATTATCCATCTTTTTATTTATGTCAGAAATGTGGTTATGTCAAGAATTATATTCTTGAGCACATTCAGAAATTTTATTTCTGATGAAACCGCGCCCTTTAAAGGGCTACATTTCTGATCATCCTAAAAACAAGAAGCTTTACAAATCACACCTTTTAAGGTGTGGTGCTCCATTGTTTTTCTGATGAAAAATTAATTTCTATTTTTGAATTATCTACATCTTCAAAATTATTTTGAACTTCTTCCAAACTTATTGGAGTTTTGAATATTTTAGCATCAATATTTAATTTATCTGAATTTCTTAACATATCTTCAGTAATATATTCAGAAGCTTTTCCTCCGCCAATAACTGCAAAACTAATTTCCTGTTCAGGGGTATTAATATCAAAACACTTTTCTTCACTGCCTCCAAAAATTCCTTTTATTCCAGAAGTTGGAACACTTACACATTTTCTTGTTGATGAAGAAGGCAATTTTATTGAACTATTTTTATAAATATAAACACTAATATTATAATAACCTTCAATTAATTTTACATTTTTCAAATCAGAATATAAAACATTGGTTGAATAATCTAAAGAATCAAAAGAAATTAATATATTTTCTTCATTTGAATTTAATTCAATAGGAAGTTCATATAATTTATTCAAAGCAACATCTGCAAAAATTTCTTCATTTGTTGAAATTCTAGACTTTGCATCTGCAAATCCATCTGCTTTTGCAATAACATATCCATTAACACATGCAGGAAAATAATCTTCTAAAATAGCATCTTGGCCTTTCATTGAAGTTTTTCCAATATAACACTCTGTATCTAAACATTTGAATTTAATATCAGAAAGAACTGCATCCCCATTACTATCCGATGTTTTAACCTGAATAAATTTATTTTTATATTTGCATATTTCAGATTCAATGCTTTGCTCTATTGTAAATGGAAGAGCATTTCTAGCTTGATTTTTATCAATTATTGTAGCAATAGGAAATTGAAAAACTTCACTAGCATCATAAAATTGTATTAAAACAGGAAAATCAATATCATAAACAAGATTATAAGGAACATAGCAAAATCCTAAAATACCAAGACCCTCTTGCAAACCAACCGGCATTGCAATTTTATCACCATATATTTCAATTCTCGACGGAAAATTTGGAGAATAAACAAAATTTACACTTTCATCAATGTTTTTTCCAATATTAGTAACAAAATATTTATTATCTGGATTTTGCAAAGTATAATAATTTCCGGCTAATTTAATCATCCCAGTATTTGAAGACAGTGCTTGAGTTAAATTTGTTTTAATATCATTTTCATTAAAAACCTTAGGAGAACAAGTTAATTCAACACCATTTACAGGAGCATATAATCTCATTACATCAATAGCATAATTTTCTAAAAACATATTTTTCTTTTCAAAATCATAAACACTTAATGCAAGTCCATAAAATTTACCTAATTTGCTTTTTACTGAAACTTTATGATTATTAATTATTGTTGATTGATTTTCAAAATAAATTGTAATAGAATTTGATGAAGAAATATCAACACTTAAATCATTAATCTTAGCATTAACATTTCCATCTTCAATAAAAATATCATATCCTTGTTTTTCAAAATCAGAAAAATCACAATATTTTAATCTTTCTCTTACATAATTTCCAAGTTCTGTTTCCATTGAAGATTTTGTAGGAACTTGTTCTTTCAAAATATTATTCCCAGAAATATAAAGCCAATATGGAACAGGCTGTCCAAAAAAATCTAGTTGTGAAGAAAAAGGCATATATTGAGAGCCAGGAATAAATTCAGGAGATTTAATATATCCCCCCTGTTCACCTAAAATAGAAATTCCTTGTTTTGCATTATCTTGCAAACAGCTTAAATAATAATCATAAACAGGTTGCATATTTTTTGGTGCAGAACTAGTAGAAACATTTTTCAAAATAAAATAAGCGCCAATGCTTCCAGCAATCAAAATAGCCACTATAATAAAGATTGTAACTTGCGAGCGTTTTGATTTCAGGCCAAAGTGTATATTATAATCTGAATTCAAAATGCAAGATCCCCTATTAAAACTCACTTTCACACCACCCTTTTTCATTAATAGAAAAAGAGAAACAGGATATATAAATATTATTAATGTCAAGAACCCTCAGAATAAATTCCAGAGTGTGTTTCGGGTTCTTGAGCACCCTAAAAATTGTTTTTTCTTACTTTTGCGAACTAAAGTAGGAAGTTTACGAAAAACAATTTTTTTGGTGTCGATTAAAAACAAAAATATAAATGGACCCGGGCAGGATTGAACTGCCGATTTCCTCCACGTCAAAGAGGCGTCATTTGTGGGCATCCTAAGATACTAACCACTAGACCACGGGTCCATTTTAAATGGCAACTTCATTTCCTTATATAAAGTTTTCTCGTAAGAACTGGATATTAATGATATTTATCCCAGATGATAATCTTTATAAACCATTTTTATCAACTATTCTAAGAATAAATCCAAGGTTTATTTAGTATAAATTTAGATAAAAATATTAGAACATGAAATTACCAAAGACAACAAAGAGATATTGCCCTTATTGCAATAAAACAACAGAGCAAAAACTAAAGCAAGTTAGCTCTGGCGCTAAAAGAAGTGCATTAAAAAGGGGAGGTATTGCAAGAGCTAAATTACGAGGACTAGGAAGAGGAGTAGGAAATCATGGAAGATGGGGTTCTAAACCTGCAGTAACAAAATTCAAGAAAAAAACAAAAACAACAAAAAAACCACAAATACTATACACTTGCAAAGAATGCGGAAAATCTAAAAACCAAAAAAAAGGAAAAAGAGTATCTAAACTCATAATTGAATAAAAATGGCTATAAAAAAGAAATTCATTGACATACAAACTCCAATACTTGGTAGTGCTTTTCCTGTTCTTGGAAACCCAGAAAGTTTAAGTGGAAAAACAATAAAATTAGACTTAACAAGAAAATTAAAAGGAAAAAGCTTAGAAATTGTTTTTAATATTGTTTCAAAAGATAAAGAACTTATTGGAATCCCAAAAAAAATGAACTTAATGGGTTTCTTTATAAGAAGAATGATTAGAAATAACAGCTCCTATGTTGAAGATTCTTTTAAAGTAGAAACTAAAGATAATATTCAAGTAATAATAAAACCATTCCTTATAACTAGAAAAAAAGTATCTAGAGCAATAAGAAACAATTTAAGAAAAACCACAAAAGAATTTTTAATAGGTTATATAAAAGAAAGAGAATATTTAGAAATCTGTGAAAATATTCTAACAAATGATTTGCAAAGAGCGCTACAGCCTAAATTAAAAAAGATTTATCCATTATCATTCTGTGAAATAAGAGATTTTGGAACAAAAGAAATGAATAAAATCAATCTAAATTCAAAATATTTAGAAATTGTAAAAGAAAAAAAATTAGATAAAATTATTGAAGATGAAGATGAAAACTTGCAAGAAGAAATAGTTGAAGAAAAAGAAGAAGTAAAAGAACAAGAAGAATCAGTTGAAGAAGAATCAGTTGAAGAAAAAAAAGAAACTCCTGCAAAAAAAACAAAAAAATCTAAAGAAGTTAAAGAAGAAGCAGAAGAAGCAAAATAATTCTATGGAAAAAGAAAGAACTCTAGTTTTAGTAAAACCTGATGGAGTAGTAAGAAATCTGATTGGAAAAATAATAACGAGATTTGAAGATGCTGGCTTAAAAATTATTGGAATGAAAATGGTTTGGGTTAATGAAAACTTTGCAAAAAAACACTATAGGGAAGATATCGCAACAAAGCATGGAGAAAAAGTAAGAAATGATTTAATAAAATATATCGGAGAAGGACCTGTTGTTGCAATGGTTTTAGAAGGAGTTGATGCAATAAAAGTAACAAGGAAAATAGTAGGAAGCACATATCCTAATGATGCACAACCAGGAACAATAAGAGGAGATTTTGCACATATTTCAAAAGATTATGCTAATTCAAAAGAACTTTCTGTAAAAAACTTAATACATGCATCAGGAAATGAAGAAGATGCAAAAATAGAAGTTCCTTTATGGTTTAACAAAGATGAAATGCATTCTTACAAAACAGTCCATGATATGGTGTGCTTTGGGGAATTTAAGTAAAATTTTGTGTTAAAATAAAAAAATAAGATTTTCTAGTAAAGATTCTTGATTTGTTAATATCCAAGAAAAGTTTGAAATATTAATAAAGATTAGGAGCCACTAGAAAAAGTTTTGCTCTTTTTATGTCAAGAACCCTCGGAATAAATTTCGGGGCGTGTCTCGGGTTCTTGAGTACCCTAAAAATTGTTTTTTCTTACTGTTGAAAATCTTCCAATTAGATTTTTAATCACTATCAGAAACTCCTGTTTCTGAAGTCGCGAACTAAAGTGGGGAGTTTGCAAAAAACAATTTTTTTGGTATCAAAAGAACAATAA
>JAUSIT010000027.1 GCA_030647965.1 Nanobdellota archaeon
TATTATACACCCATATCTCTTAGTATATTCTTTGATGAGGAGCAGGACGCAGTTAATATTCTTTTAGAGATAAATTTTTATAGCAGAAAAACTCTAATAAAATCATGATTAAAGGTGGCATTGGTGGATCTAAAACCTTAACTGGTTTAGAGTTTGAAAAAAGAGTTGATTTAAGAGAAGTATTTGGTAAGTTAAAAGATTATTCTGTAAAGGGTAATGAGTTATTATACAATGGAAAAATGGTTGCTAAATTATTTAAAAAGAACGAACTTTATAATAAATTCTTAAAAGAATTGAAGGTTGATTGGTCAGGCAAATTATCTAAAAAGATGTTACCTGATGAAACTATTTTTGTACTTTCAAATAAGACTTTATTTATTATTGAAATGAAATTCCAAAAGGTGGCAGGTTCAGTTGATGAAAAGTTACAAACATGCGATTTTAAGAAAAAGCAATATCAAAAGTTATTATCTGGAACAGACATAAAAGTAGAATATTGCTATATTTTAAGTGACTGGTTTATGCATCCAAGTTATAAGGATACATTAAATTATGTTCTCTCTGTAGATTGCAAATATTTTTTTGAAACCTTACCTTTTGAATTTTTAGGATTACCTCAACCAGAATAAGTCTCAAAAATAATTCCTTCTTGATTTTCTACTCTTTTGAATCGATTTTTTATAATTTCAAAATATTTCTCATTAATTTCTATTCCAATAGAATGCCGATTGTAATATTTCGCAACTATTGAAGTAGTTCCAGACCCTAAGAAAGGATCAAGGATTGTGTCTCCTTCCTCACTGCATGAAAGTATTATTCTTTTTAACAACTGGAATGGTTTTTGATTTGGATGAACCCCTGCCCATTTTTCACTTTTTGGAGTTAAAGGAATGCTCCATACATTTCTTGTTTGCCTTCCCTTTGGATTTAACTGGTCTTCAATATGATCTTTTGTCCAGAAATAATTAAATTTCCATTTTTTACCCTCCCCATTTTTTGTTGCCCATATTAAATGCTCAGTACTTTCTGTAAAAAATCTACAAGTAATATTTGGTTGTGCATTTGGCTTGAACCATACAATACTATTATTTATTCTAATTTCTGGATGATTTTGCTGAAGGATAAACCCAATTTGATAAATATTATGAAAACTTCCAGAAATCCATAAACTTCCGCCATGTTTTAAAATCCTAATACATTCAGAAATCCATTCAGTATTAAATTTAAGAAAATCGTCTTTGGAAAAAATATCCCATTCTTCTTGCATAGTTATATGCTTACTATATCCCCATGCAAGCCCTTGTTTTTTGGACATATTGTATGGTGGATCTGCAAATATTAAATCAATTGAATTATTTGGAATTGTTTTTAAAACTTTTAATGCATCGCCTAAAATTAATCGATGTTTTGTGCTCATTTTCCATTCTAATAGTTAGTAATTACAACTTCGTTTATCTTTCCTCTTTTTGTTGCATCACAATTAATCATTCTTGTAGCTTTTACAAAACGAATATTATATCCTTTGTAAAGATTTTTTATAAAACTAGTATCGCTATTGCTTAACATAACTTTGCATCCTTTTTTATCTAGCTCTTTAAATAATTCTGCTAATTTTTCTTGTTCTTTTTCTAAAAAATTATCTTTTGTATATGTTGTAAAACTTTCTCTTTTTAGGGGATAATAAGGTGGGTCGAAATAAATGAAATCACCTTTCTTCGCTTTTTTTACGGCATCATAAAATTGAGCTACTTTTATATCATCTTTTTGTAAAAGCTTAGAAATCTCCCTTAAATCTTCTTCGTTACAGATAGCAGGATTTTTATAACTCCCTATTGGGACATTAAATTGCCCCTTTGAATTAACCCTGTATAATCCATTGAAACAAGTTCTATTTAAGTAAATGAATCTTGCTGCAATTTGTAATGGTGTTAGTTTCTTTACATCTTCTGCTCTTATTTTATAAAAAAATTCTTTGTTATGCTTTAATTTATATTCTTTTAGCAATGAGATGAGCTCTTCTATATTACTCTTTACAATATTATAAGTTATAATTAGTTCTTCATTTATATCTGAAAGAAAAATCTTTTTTATTTCTGAATGAGTTTTAAGTAAATAAAATGCAATTGTTCCTCCCCCAACAAATGGTTCAAAATACCTTTCTATATATTTTGGAAAGAATGTCTCGAATTGTTCTAAAAGTTGCTTTTTTCCACCAGCCCATTTAATTAATGAAGGTATGCCTCTTTTCATATTTAATTTATTTTGATTTAGTTTATAGATCTTTCTATGATTTATTTTAGCCCCTTAAAGTATATAAATCTTTCGCCCCCTAAAATTTATAAAGAATAACAACAATTACTTTTATGAAAGTTTTGAAAGTAAAATCACGAGAGTATAAAGGAAAACAATATTTTAAGTATAGAATTAATCTCCCAACTGAAGATCTTGAAAGAGCGGGATTTAAAGAAGGGGATGAGTTGAAGTCTAATGTTTCGAAAGGTGAGATTAGGTTAAAGAAAAGATCTTAGATTATTACTCCATGCAGTTCATTTAATATTGTTGAAATCAATTCTCTAAAATTTTCAATATCTGTTTCGGTAATCTCTGGTGACGAGGTTTCATGGTATAAGGAGCATCTCAATTTATAGAAGTAATCAATAATTGGCCATATATCTGTGACAAGATTAGAATTCTTCTGAACTAATTTATGAAGTGTGTCTCTATATTTTATACTTTCCTTATCTTCCTTAGATATACTTATTCTTTTTATATAAAATAAATAATCTTTAAATGAAATCTCTAAACAACTATCTAATAATATCAAAACAAAACGATTTTTATTTTCAAGTATAGTTTTATTCTGAACAAGGTCTGCAAGATAAACATTTTCAATTAATCCTCTTGTCCAAGGTCTAGCCTGAATGATCTCTTTATTTTCATTAAGAATAACTTCTGCTTGAGTCCTTTTTCCAGGAGGTAATGATGGGATATATTGGGGAGTTAGCTGAATTTCTTCGTTTTTTGTAAGATCTACTACTTCAATATCTCCTTCGGAAAAGGGGAATATCTCTGTTCTAGCAGATGAATATAACCTTCGGGATAGTTGAACATAAGGTTTCGAAAGCTTGATAAATTTATCAATTAGCTGAGGGATTATTTGGTTTGAGAGATCTAAATTAGATTTTGTACTATTCCAAGGCATATATTTATTTGCTCCGCTAATTTTTATTATAGATTTAAACCATGCAATCGTGGGGTGGGGGTTGCCCAAAAGTCCAGATCTAAATCCTAATTGTGGTGCTTTACAATTTTTTAATATTAGTCTGTTATTACAATAAATATCTGCTCCGTACTCTCCGGTCTGGCTAGACTCTAACATTAATCCAGTCGTAATTTCTACTCCTACTTTTTGATTGTCGATTGTAATGAATGTTTTATAAGTTCTAGGGTGTCGCCCATCTGGGGGGAATGCCCATTTATTAAAGAAGACTGAAGATAACTCTTCAGTATTAATAAACAATTTAACTTTATCCCCTAATAAAAAACAATAAGTTTCAGAAATCATTTTTTTAATTTCTTGAATAGTTGCCAAAGAAATGGGGTATTTAAGTTCATTCAAGATTATCTGCGTACCTGGCTCAGAAAGGTCTTCTGTTTTATATTTTGGGATTTTCCAAATTGGGGAATTTCTCCAAGAATCATCTATTTTTAATTTAAATGTTTCTTTTGATTCAAATTTACTAGTAACCTCTGCCTTTTTAGATAATGCAACTATTGCTCTTTTCATACCTACTCCAAATTCCCCTATACTTAAATCATCTGAACTTCTAGTAGTCCCTCCTAATTTAATAATAAGATTAAGATTTTCTTCTTTTATCCCC
The DNA here is from genome assembly GCA_030647965.1 of Nanobdellota archaeon. Taxonomy (GTDB): domain Archaea; phylum Nanobdellota; class Nanobdellia; order Pacearchaeales; family GW2011-AR1; genus JAUSIT01. Next base: position 3,882 of record JAUSIT010000027.1, read on the forward strand.
CCAGCATTATCTTTGTAAATCACCTTTTGATTAGAGCTGTCTAACTCCATATTTATGATTAGGGGTATAGTTCTATCTCCAACAAAAAAAGCGTCAATTGAGTTGTCAATAAATTCTAATAACCCTTTTTTTAAATCAATATCTGAAGCTATGGATTCCAATATTTCTTTTGACGGAGTTACATCAATTTCTTCTATTAAAATGTCACTCATGAAATTAGGGATATTTTGATCTTATTAAGGATTACTATCTTTCTAAGTTATTTATTGAAAAATAACCCTAAAACAGACCGACATCACATAATTATACCCATATGTATAGATGCTCCCGCCGGGATTCGAACCCGGGTCACAGCCGTGAAAGGGCTGCATCCTTGGCCTCTAGACTACGGGAGCAATAATATAAAGATGATATTTTTGACTTTTAAATATTTGCTATTAGCTCCCTTAATCTATTTATTGATCTTAAAATCTCTTAAATTACCTACTAGTCTGGAACAAAATAAGGTAAAAAAATATAAAAACTCGAGTTTCTCCTTATTTGCATGATAAAATCCTTTTGGAAAGGAGCAGAACGTTCTGAAAGAACCCATATAAATGATTCAATATTTAAGGAATTAATAAAACGGGGATATTCTCTTGAAGGCAATACTCGTGTTTGGAATATTGCTGATTCTAAACTTTGGTATATGGCTCCCGATCAGGCTCAAGCATTTTTAGATTTAGAACAATCTGAAGATTATAAGAAAAATGTTATTCAGATTGAAACAGATTTGATTAATCAAAATATTAAGGAAATAATGAAAAAAGTAGGTCAAGAGCCTTTGAATATAATTGATTTAGGGTGTGGCGATGGAAAAAAAGCTGTTTTAGTTGTTAAACATTTTAAGGGTTTGAAAACAAGATATTGCCCAATAGATATTAGTAGTTATATGGTTGAAAAAGCAATTGAGTTATTTTCTAAACAAGGATTTGGAGAAGTTGTTAAATTTCAATGGAATATTTCTGATTTTGAAAATATAGAAAATATTGCTAATTTACTTAAACAGGGGGAATTTAAAAAAAATTTTATTTTATTATTAGGTAATACTTTGGGTAATTTTGAGATAAATGAACTTTTGTATAATATTAAAAGTGGTATGAATAAAGGAGATTTTCTTTTAATTGGAAATGGATTAAATAATCAAAATATGGAAGATATATTAAAAGCATATAATAATAAAGCAATTGAAACGTTTTTAATTAAAACGCTTATTCAAGTTGGATTAAAGGAAGAAGAATTACAATATGGCGTAAGATTTAGAAATTCTAGAATTGAAACATATTTTACTATTAAAAAAGATGTTAAAATTACTTTTTTAGGTAGAACAATTTCTTTTTACAAAGGAGATCAAATTATTGTTGCAGTTTCTTATAAATATGATAAAAGAGATTTAAAAGGATTTTTAGAATTATACTTTGATGATGTAAAGATATTTGCTTCTCCTAATGAATCTTATGCTCTTGCATTTTGTAGAGTAAAATAATTCTTTTATTTTTTATTGATTTTATTATTTGAAAAATCTGTGCAATGATATTAAATGAGCCTGCACAGCGCTCAACAATCCTCTGGGATTCTTGGTGGCTTCAAAATCTCTTGATTCATAATTTTGAAGTCAAAAAATCCTTGAATGTTTAGTTAGGATTTTTGGATGCTCAAGAATGTAAAAGTATAACAAGAACATTCTTGACATATTTGAAAAATCTGTGCAATGATATTAAATGAGCCTGCACAGCGCTCAACAATCCTCTGGGATTCTTGGTGGCTTCAAAATCTCTTGATTCATAATTTTGAACCATTTGAAAAATCTGTGCAATGATACTAAAATACTATATGAGCCTGCACAGATTTGAACTGTGGACCCCTGCCTGTCTGAGTTCCCTAAGGGGGAAGGAAGGTAAAACCTTATATTCCTATCAGAGCAGTGCGCTACCGGGCTGCGCTACAGGCTCATAATTAAGTTCTAGAAAAAGCTATTTATAAAGTTTAACCTCTTAATTCAAGGAACAATATATCATTCTTAAGGTAGTATTTCATTATTTCTATTTTTAGAGGGATTGTTTTATAAAAACACTTATCTTTTGAGTATGCTTTTATTTCTATACTATCTTCTAATTTAGTTATTACAATATCTTTTTTTGATTTTACATTAGGTGTATAAATTTCATAAACTATTTTGTCACCTAATCTTCTTACATTTGATTTTGGCTCTTCTTTTGGAAGTTGATTTCTTTGATTTATTTGTTTTTCAGATAATTGTTCAAATTCTTCTATTTCTTGGGCTTCTATGTTTTTTATTCTAGGTTTTCCTGTTGAAATTTGAATTTTAAATCCCCTTGGAGAATTATTAGTATTATCTTCTGCTAATTGCTTGCTTAATTGTTCAATTAAAGAACCCATTACTTTGTCTAAATTTGTTGGAAGATTTAATTCATTTACTGATTGCCTATTAAAATTTGGAAAAGAATCATCTTCACCAATCATCCCAAAATCTTCTTCATTATTTTCTTTTTGAAAAGATGTTCCACAGTATGGACAAAAACTAAATTTTTTTTCTATCTTTTTGCTACATCCCTTGCATTTTTTCTTAAACATTGTATTTATGATTATTTTTTCCTTTTAAACTTATCCTAGCCCATTTGTTTTTCTTAAATTTGTTGAATCAAACCAAATACCTTCTATTTTATTTTGTGTTGGTTTGAATGATAGGCTGAAAATAACTTTTTCTCTTTTAAATTCACAATTCCAAATATAAAGTTCATAACCATCTTTTAACATTTGTGAAGAACTTGATTTTGAGATATATGGGCCACTTGAATCTAAAATAAGGCCTTTTAATTTTTGATATTCTGAATTAGTCATTGTTTTTTTTACATTATCTGAAAAATATTCGCTGAACTTTGAATAATTGTCTTCATTTATTGATTGAAGAATGTTTTCTGCAATTAAACTTGATTGATCTTCTATTAATACATTTTTATTATCAGGTAATTTTTTTATTGTTAAATAGATAATTGTGGATAAAATTATTATTCCAATTATAATTGCGCAAATTGCTATTTTTTTATAATTTTTTTTAAATTCCATTTAAAATGCTATTAAATAATTTAATATGCCTGCAAAACTTAACCATAAGATATATGGAATTAATAATAGGGCAGATTTTTTATTTATCTTCCATAAGAAGATTATTAAATATAATGTTGACGCCCAAATTATTATTAAATCTAAAAATGCTAATTGGGTTTGTTTAATACTAAAAAATAATAAGCTCCATAAAACATTTGCTATTAAATTTATTGCAAATAAAATTGCTAATTTTGTTTTTTGATTTTTATTTGAATTTGTCCATGAAAAATAAATTGAAAAACCAATTAAAATAAATAAAATTGTCCATGCAATTGGAAAGATATAACTCGGGGGAGTTATTGATGGTTTTATTGATTCATACCATTGAGATTTTGTATTTTGTGCAGTAAATATGCTTCCAAGAAATGCAGTGAGAAATACTATTGCAAAAGATGCTAAGAATATTTTCCAATTAACTCTTTTTTTCATTATTTACTAAGAGAAATATTGTTTATAAAAATATGCGTAATCCTGCTTTTATATCTTTAATTATTTTTTATTTAAAATATTAAAAATTATATAAATCTTTATATAGTTCTTAAGATATAATTCTTTATGGTAAATAAAAAATATGTAGGTGGAGCATTGGCTATTGGTGTTTTGGCTTTAGGAATTGCTTTATGCCCTGGAAAAAGGCAAGAAGAAGTTGTTAATCCAATTGAAACAATTCCAGTTCAGCAACCTGTTCAAGTAGTTTCAGATAGTACTGGCTTTGAATATATTGTCCAAAAGGGCGATTATCTTTCAAAGATTGTTTATGAAGAACTTGGAATAAGGGGAAGAAAAGGTATTTATGAAAGGTGCCTTGAAATCCAAACTTTGAACAATCTTGGACCTGAAAGAGACATCTCAATGGTTGTAGATGGTCAATTAGTTTCTGGACAAGATGGTTATGCAGATGTGCTTTATCCTAATGAAAAGCTAACTCTTAATAAATATTAAAAATTTATTATTTATTTTTTCTTTTTCTTTTTCTTTTTTATTAGTTGATATATTATAATTTATATATGCGCCAGCCGGCTGAAAAAACTTGTGAGTTTTTAGTGCCGTCTGTCGCAATATTGCTTCACAAGTTCAGCAACATAAGATGCGCCAGCCGGGAATTGAACCCGGGTCACAAGCTTGGGAAGCTCGAATTCTACCACTGAACCACTAGCGCGTGCCTTTAATAGATAATATAAGATACTTTTTTAAAGTTGTTTAAAATATTTATTGTTATGGTGAAAGTAAAGAAATTTTACATTACAACTGCAATTGATTATGTAAATGCAGAACCTCATGTGGGCCATGCATATCAAAAGATTGTAGCTGATAGTTTAGCAAGATGGCATAAACTTAATGGAGAAAAAGTCTTTTTTTTAACAGGAACAGATGAACACGGACAAAAAATATCAAGAAGTGCTAAAAAAGAAAATATTTCTGAAAAAGAATTTGTTGATAAAATGTCTAAGAATTTTGAAAATGCCTGGAAATTGTTAAATGTTGATCCTGATAGATTTATCAGAACTACTGATAAAGATCATAAAGAATTTGTTCAGAAATTTGTTGAAAAAGTAAAAAAAGATATTTACAAAGGAAAATATCTAGGGAATTATTGTGTTGATTGCGAAGCTTATGTAACTGAAAAAGATTTAGTTAATGAAGAATGTCCTTATCATCTTGGAAAAAAAATTGAAAAAATTGAAGAAGATACTTATTATTTTAAATTAAGTAAATATCAGGATAAACTTTTGAAATGGTATAAAACTCATCCTGAATCTGTTCTTCCTGCAACAAGAAAAAATGAAATTATAAGTTTTGTAAAAGAGGGATTAGATGATTTAAGTATTACAAGAACTAATTTTTCTTGGGGGATTCCATTTCCTTTAGATAAAAAACATGTTATTTATGTCTGGTTTGATGCTCTTTTAAATTATTTATCTGGTGCAGGAAAAAAACAAGAATTTTGGCCTGCAGAAGCTCATCTCCTTGGAAAAGATAATGGAAGATTTCATGCAGTTATCTGGCCTGCAATGTTAATGTCTGCAGGATATGAACTTCCAAAAACAGTTTTTATACATGGATTTTTAACATTTAATGGGAAAAAAATTTCAAAGTCTTTAGGAAATGTTATTTCTCCTGTTTATTTAGCAAATAAATATGGTACTGATAGTGTTAGGTATTTTATATTAAGGCAGATTCCTTTTGCAGAAGGTGACGATGGAGATTTTTCAGAGAGCGCGCTAGTTGACAGACATAATAATGAACTTGCAAATAAATTAGGAAATTTAGTTTCAAGAGTTTCTGCTTTAGCAGAGCAAAATGGAATTCAATCTTGCGATAATAAACTGGCAAAAAAATTAAAATTAAAAGAGATTGAGAAAAATTTTGAAAATTTTGAAGTTGACAAAGTATTGAATTTAATTTTTGAATTTATTGATGCATGCAATGAGTATGTTCAGGAAAAAAAGCCATGGGAAACAAAAGACAAAAAGGTTTTATTTGAACTTGCAGATAGCATTAAGAAAATTGCAATTTTGCTCTGGCCATTTATACCGACAACATCTGAAAAAATAGCAAAGCATTTTGATTTTAAAATTAATTATAAAGAATTAAAAGAGCCATTAAAAATAAAGAATATTAAAAAAGCAGAAATTTTATTTAAAAAAATTGAAATTAAAACTAGTGAAAGTAAAATTAATAAACCTGTAACTCCTAATAAAATTGAAGGTATTATCAGCATGGGCACAATAGGGTATAATGAATGGGAGAAAGTTGAATTAAGAGTTGGTGAGATCGATGAAGTTGAAGATATAAAAGGCGCTGATAAACTTTACAAACTTACTGTTAGTTTAGGAAAAGAAATAAGAACTATTTGTGCAGGAATAAAACAGTTTTATTCTAAAGAAGATTTAAAGGGAAAAAAATGCATTGTTTTTGTTAATCTTGCTCCAAGAGTAATGAAGGGAATTACTAGTGAAGGAATGATTTTAGCTGCTGTAAATGAAGATGAAAGTAAAGTTGTTTTAATTGCTCCTGAAGAAGATATTGAAGTTGGAAGCAAAATAAGATAGGTTTAAAAAGCTTAAGGAGCAGATAGGTTTATTCTAAAGTTCTTAGAAATTACAAATGAAAAATCAATACATCTTAATTATAGATTCATATGATGCAGGAAATGAATTAGTTAGACAGAACCTTTTTGATTTGGGCAATAAAAAAATAATTACTGCTAAAACTTATAGCGAAGCAGATAGAATAATTGATCTTTTAAATAATAAAAAAAGAGAATATATTGCAATTGCAGATTCTCATATTTTTTCAGACTGCCAGCATACTAGTACTTCAGAATTATTAAAAAAAGTTGTTAATTCTGGAAATCTTGCTGTTTTGCATAGTTCAGAACCTTTAATTAGTTTAGATAATGGTTTAAAAAAATTAATTAGGGAAGGAATGAATTATGTATCTAAATCTCCTGATTCTTTAGGAGATGAAAATGAATTTTTTGAAAGAATATTAGCACCGTTAGGTTTGGAGAGAGATTAGTTATTTTTTAGGTATAAAAGAAGATATGAATTTTGACCAAAATCCCTTTTTCTTTTTCTTTTCTTTTGCATTCCCAGATATTTTAAATGCTATTTCGTGATATTTTTTAGAAGCTTTGCTTTTTGGATGAGTGTGAATTACTGCATCTCTTCTTGCAACAGATTCTTTTATAGATTTATCTTCTGGAATAACTCCTATAATTGGAACTTCTAACATTGCTTTTATCGAAGCAAGAGACATTTCATATTTTTCATTTTTATGCCTTGTTACTATAACTCCTCTTACATCTTTTCCCATATTTTTTGCAACTTTTACTGCTTTTAATGCATCTGTTACTGCAGGCATTTCAGGATTTGTTACAATTATAATTTCATCTGCAATTGAAATAGCATCTATTACTTCTTCGCCAAAACCTGCTGCACTGTCAAAAATTACAAAATCAGAAATTTTTCTTAGTTTGTTTGTTACTGCGGGCAGTTTTTTTGTATTAAATTTTGTAAGCTCTTTAACAGAAAGTGAAGAAGGCATTATTTTTGTTCCAGAATGATGTTCATATATTGCGTCTTCTACATTTGCCTTGTCTTTTAAAACATGATTAAGAGTTATTGGTACAATTGGAGCTCCTAAATTAATGCCTATATTGGGAGTGTTTAAATTTGCATCAACAATAATTACTTCTTTATCTAGACAGTTTAAGCATGCACCAAGATTTATAGCAGTAGTTGTTTTTCCAACACCACCTTTTCCAGATATAATTGTAATAACTCTAGCCATTATATAAGAATCTGTTTAACTCTGCTTATAAATTTTTCCAAAATAGCAGTATATTCTTTTAATTTTTCCATATTTATTTCAGTTAGTTTGCCTGGTTCAATTATCTTAAGATTTACATTTTTTCTAAATTCTCCTTCCCTAGTTTTGTTTAATTCTGGAATTCTTTTGAAAAAGATATAAATTGGAACTACTTCTTGTATTTCTTTGTCTTTAGCATACACTTTTTTGATAAATTCAATTCTTTGTTTAGGGCTTTCTGGCATATGGGGGATTTTCTTTTCTTTTAGAGCTACTTTTAAGAGTGCATCAAAACTCATTTCAATCATGCTTTTCCATCTAGCAATAAGATTAAGAATTACGTCGCAAGTTTTAGTGTATTTTAAACTTACATAAAGTAAGTGATCTGCACTTGTTTTTTCCTTTGAGATTTCTGTGAACATTTTGTTTTTGGCTTAGTTTATCTATTTTGAAATTAAATTTAAAGTTTTTGGGCTTTTTATAGTTTTTTAATGGATAATTTTGGGTTTAATTTAAGTCTGATTAACATTTTTTTTAGTGTTGAGAGGAATTCTTTTATTTCCAGTATTGTCAGAGTTTCATATTTATCGCCCAGTAATATGACAAATTTATCTTTTCTTATAAATTCTACTGGTGCTTGTCTGTGTTTTTTTTCTAATTCAAAAATTCTTACTAATTGTTTTGCATCTTCTATATTAAAGTATTTTGGAGCGATTTTTTCTTTAAATGTTCTCAAATTAAGAATAGGATCTTTATATATGTTTATTTTTCCTATCGATGATTCATACTGAAGCAATGCAGTAATTAAATAGTTAGAGGATTCGTATAATTCACTTAAAATCTTTATAATAAGCCTATTTTCTTTTAATAAAGAAAATGTAATGTAGGCCATATTTTCAGCAGTTTTTATGTGTTGTTTTGATTTTTCCAAATTTTCAAGCCATTTTTCCATAGTTTATAGACGTAAAGGAAGTATATTTAATTTATCTTTGAAGAAGACTACTTTAGTTCAATTATTGCAAGAGCAATATCCCCATTATTTTCCTTTAAAAATTGAGTTATTTTTTCTTTTGATTTTCCTGTTTTTTGCATAACCATTTTAACATCTTCTTCTGTGAACATTTCTTTTGTTTCTTCATTATACTGGCCTGTAATTTGAAAAGTTTCCTGCCCTTGCATATTTACTTTTAATACATCTGGCTCATCAAAAACAAGGTTTTTATCTTCTAATTCAATTATAACTCTTTTTACGTCTAGAGAAACTTGGGCAATTCCCATTTTTTTCATCATTCCTTCAATTTGTTTTGGGTTTATTTTTCCTAACATTTTACAAAGAAATTATTTTACTGGAAAAAATATATTTAGAGCTAGGACAAAAAGAATTACTAGAGCTACCATTATAATTACATGAGGTGCTTTGAATTTTAATTTAGAAGGATATTCTTCATTATATCTTACAAGCCCGCCATAACTGCTCCCGGGCATACTCATTTCAGCCATTTTTATATTAGATATATTTTAT
>JAUSIT010000035.1 GCA_030647965.1 Nanobdellota archaeon
AAATCTACAATATTTAGGTTGTAGTAATTATTTGTTTGTGTAGATTTTTCCGGTTCTCACAAAACCACGAACAAACCTCGACTTTTAAGTGGGGGTAAAAACCCCTCAGGGTTTTGTGATTTATTAGCTATTGGCTTATCTAGAAGTTTATTTAGAATAATTTAATTTCTAAATTAAGGTCTATATTTTCTAAGATCTAATTTTTGTTGTGATGGTCTTGAGTCTGGCTCTTTTAATTGATTTACTTTATATTTTTGAACATCATCTTCAGATTCATTAGGATTATGCATTCTTTGCATGCCTATTGTCCTTAAATCTTCTTTTCTGCCAATATCTATTAAAGGCTGAACATTTCTTCGAAATACTTCTTGGTCTATTTGCATAATATCTCTTTGCCCTCTTTTTTCTCTTTCTATGTCTTGTTCTTTTGATTCATAAAAATTATGCTCTTCTTTTTCTTGTTTTCTTTTTTCTTCTGGAGTTTGTGTATTTCTTATTGTGCTTTCTAAATCTTCTGTAAAAACAGGCTGTTGAAAATTGTTTGAAAAGCCAGTTGGTGTTGAGAATAACTCTCCTAAATCAACTTTTGGAAACTCTTCACTAAAACCAAATTTATCTTCAAAGAAACCACCTTCTGGATTTTCAGTGTTTTCACTAATTTTAACATCTAGATTTTCATCTTCATCATCAAAATCTTCATCATCTGCCATTAAAATACCAAGAATAACTTATTTATTTAGTTTGTGATTTGGGAATTGTAAACTTCTAAGAATTTTTTTGCAAGAATTTTATAATTTTTAATCCAAATATCTACATTTTCTTCTTCAGTGGATTCTGAAAAAGTTTTTTCTGAACCTCTTAATTTTAGGACTTTATCCCAATTTCCTTGTTCGCCTTTTATTTCCTTAGAAATTTCCAAAGAAACTCTATACACAGACTCAAAAGTTTCATGACCAGGGATGGTTAAGCTTGCCCCTAATTCCATTTCTGCATTTCTATTTTCAAAATTTTGTAGTATTTTGAGAAGTACTTTTACTTCCATATTTTTATCAAAAAAAGCAGTAAAAGGTCCTGGGAAATATTGCAACGCTTCTATGTAAAGGCTATGATCTTCTCTTAAAACTGCAACATTAAATTCTTTGGAAGCAGCTTCTGTTGAGAATTTAGCAATTTTTAAACTAGATGATTCTTGTATTTCTGGAAATTCTTTTTCTATTGATCCAATTTCTATGCCAAATTCTTCAAATATCTTTTTGGCAGCTAAAAGCTTTCCTTTATTTTTAGTTAATAAATAAATTTTCTTTTCCATAATCAATTTTAGAAGGCAGCTTTTTTAAATCTTTAAAAATCAAAATCTTCTGGAGCAGATACCATTCCGTGTGCTTTTTTGTAAACATCATATATAGCATATAAGCCTTTTTTTGCATCTGTTGTTGCGAGTTTTCTTACTTCTTTTTCTACAAAATTTTCTTTTCTTATTTCTTTTTTATCTGTAATTTCTTTTTTCTTTGCTTGTTCAGATTTTTTCATTACAAACAAGCTTAATAGTGCTGAAAATGGATTTGTTTCGTCTTGTGTTTTCTTTTTTTCTTCTTTTACTTTATCTTCTGTTAAAAAATGTTCAATATCATTTTTCAAATCTTCTAGGGTTTGTTCTGTTGATTGTTGCATAAAATTAAATGAACTTGCTATATCTTCTTTTTCCATTTCTTTTTGTACAAGTTTTAATTCATCTTCATTTAATACATAGCAATCAAATTTCATTTCTATTTTTCCGCCAAATCCATAATTTTGCTGGGTTACTTTTTGAGGAAATCCTGTAAATACTAAACTTAAAAAATAACAAGAATAGTATTTTCTTTTTAATTTATGTTTTATAAAACTTGGAGGAAGTCTTTTTGTTTTAACTGCGTCTTCAAATTTAAAACCTGTTTTTCCGAAGAGAACTAGCTCAAACATTGCAGTATTAAATGCATTTACTAATGCAGGATTTTTTTCAAAGCCTTTCATTCTTAAATCTTCTGCGGCTTTTAAATAAGGTTTAATCCAAGAAGTATATAATTTCAAACTTGCTACTTCTGTTTTTAAATAGGATTTTTCTATTTGATATCTTTTTCTTATTTCTACTTCTGATTGTTCTTTCCATTTTAAAAATTCAGAAAGTCTTGGTATTAAAATTCTTTTTACCTGGTCATTTACAATTTCATTTTTTTCAATTTCTTTTAGTGTATTTGAAATCATAAAAGCATCTCTTAGTGTTGAAAATCCCATTTCATAGGTCATTTGATTTATGCTTCCTCTTCCTTTTTTTATATCAACATTATCCATCCAGATTTGCTTCAGGGCAAGCATTCCTGCTTCTTTTTCTCTGGGGTCTTTGGATTCTGCATCTTCATAATATTTTGTTCTTATTTCAAATTCTTTTAAGTCATAAATTAAATTTAAAATTGTTCTGACTAAATTATTTATCAAGCCCATTATTTTCATTCCTTCTTCTTGCATTCTTGTTGCTCTTGCGCCTAATTCTGCAAAATGTCCGCTTCCTGGCGACGATGTAAAGTTATCTACTACTTTTTCAACACCATCTCTTGCTATTCCTTGCATAAAATCTAAAAGCCAAAAATAAGTTGGTTCTAACTGCGTTGTTGGAGAATCATAATCTAAAGAAAAAGATGCTAATGATTTTCCTTTGTTATAGGAAACTACTTTTTTAATTGCCTCTCTTATATCACCCATATAAATTCAATGTTTAAGATATTTTTAAAGGTAATGTTGGTGTTAAATTTTCGGATTTATATTTATTAATTATTGCACTTCGTGGGATACTAGGTTGATTGGCACCTCCTAACAATTTGTTAATTAATAGTTTATTGTCGCTAGACAATTCCATCAATCTTTGCTATTAAAGCAAACAAATTTAATAGAGTTATAAGTTTATTTAATAGTTAAAATTATTTTTAAGAAAAATGTTAGTTTATTTTTTTGCTTTTTTTATAGTTGAATTAATTCCTGTAGAACCAAATCCTTTATCATTTCTTTTTGTTTCTGGCAATTCTTTTATTTCTGTTACTTTTACTTTGGATACTGGAATAATTACCATTTGGGCTATTCTCATTCCTTTTTCAATTTCAACTGTTTCATCTCCAAAATTAACTAAAACAATTGAAACTTCCCCCCTATATCCTGGGTCAAATGTTCCTGCTGCAGTATGAACACTCATTTTAGTTACAATTCCTGCTCTGTCTCTAATTAAACCAACATGATTATCTGGAATTTGAATTGCAATGCCTGTTTTAATTGTTTTTTGTTCCATTGGGGCAAGAACTGCATTTTCATTTGCTCTTATATCTAAACCAACATCACTTTCAATTACATATTCAGGCAGTTCAGCATCTTTGGAAAGTTTTTTTACTTTTAGAACTTCGTCAAAATCACCTGTTTTCATATTTTTAATAAAGTTTTATTGTTTATAAATTTTGTGAGTTTTTGCTTAGAAAACTTAATATGCAACTGCGTTGTAATAGTTTGCTTTAATAGCAAAGATAAAATAGCTATCTGGCGATAGCTTCGAGTAATTAATAAATTATTGGGAGCCGCTAGGCGACTTAGTATAAGAACGAAGTGCAATAATTAGTACATGTTAATGTTAGAAAATTATTTAACATTTTAGAAAACTTTTTAAAGAATTATTTAGTATTTGGGCAATGGTAAATGAAACAGATTTTCAGAGAGCAAGAAGAGAGCCTGATTTTAGGGAGAAGTTTATTGATCGAATTAGTTTAGGTGATGCTGAAAAATATACTATGTGGAATTATATTAATAAAGATTTTAGTGTTTCTGAGTTTGGAATTAAGGGGTGGCCAGTAATGGCAACTTTAGATGCAAAAGAAATATCTGGCCCATTTAAACCAAGTAATATTCAATTAGTACTCTGTGTTTTTCCAAAAGCTTTTGATTATTCTTGTGAAAACCTTAATGATTTTTTAAGTACCTTTTTAGATCATGAATTAAATCACATAAAAAGACGTTATATTAATGGTTTTCCAAAAGATAAAATTAGTTTATGTCAAGATGAAATTGAAACTTATGAATCCCAGATTAAAAAAAATAGATTCAAAAGATGTTCTCGCCAGTATAAAGAAGGAGTTTATTTTAATTATTTACATTATCTAGATGAATATTCAAAGATGAAATCTAAAACAGATTAAAAGTCGTTAGATTTAAATAAACAATTTTCTTTGAATGTTTATGTTTTGGAACAAAAATAAAAAGCTGGTTGATATAAGAGCTGCTGAAAGGATGGGGATGGTAAGAACTCCTCAGACAAGAGAGGTTAATCTTAAAACAGACAGAGAGGGATTTGTAGACAGCTCACAGAGTTTAAATTCAAATACTAATATAAGTTCATCTGGTGTTTCAAGTCCTGCTCGTTCAAGTCCTGCTTCTAATGGCTCTCAATCTAATTCAACAGATTCTAAAAGCGGTTTTTTTAGTTTTTTTGATAGTACTCCAACTTCTTCTGTACAAACAAGTTCTAATCAGAGATTTTCAACAGAAAAAGAAGGATATTCAAAAGTAGAAGTTGATATTAAAATGGAAGAATTAGACAATAAGATTTACAAATTAGAACAAAGAATTGAACTTATTGAGAGGAAAGTTGGCGTTGGAACTGGATGGTAAAATTTGAAAATGGGAATTAATAGAGATATTATAAAAGCATATGCACTTGAAAATGCTATTGGCCATGATGGAAAAGCAAATCAGAATTCTGTATTAAATTCTTTGTTTATGGAAGGTTTGAAAAAAGAAGAAATTAAAGAAACAATGCCCATAATTCAAGATGTTTTAAAAGAAATTCATTCTTATACTCTTGAAAAGCAAGAAAAAGAGTTTGAAGAATTAAAAGAATTAGTAAAAAAAAGAGAAAAACGAGAAGGATTAGCAGAACTTGAAAATGCTGAAAAAGGAAAAGTTGTTATGAGAATTGCACCATTTCCCTCTGGACCCTTGCATATTGGAAATACAAGGCAAATAATTCTTAATGATGAGTATACTAAAATGTATTCTGGAAAATTATTATTGGTTTTAGATGATACTATTGGAAGCGTGGAAAAGCCAATAGAACCAGAAGCATATAAAATGATTGAAGAAGGGGTTAAATGGCTTGGAGTTAGTTATGATAAAAAAATTATCTATAAGTCAGACAGACTTGAAATTTATTATGAATATGCAGAGGAATTAATTAAAAAAGGATATATGTATGTTTGTTCTTGCGACCAAGAAAAATTAAGAGAAAATAGAGAAAGGGGAATAGAATGTGATTGCAGAAATCTTTCTGAAACAGATAATTTAGATAGATGGAAAAAAATGTTTAGTGCAAAAGAAGGAGAGTATGCTGTTAGATTAAAAACAGATATGCAAGATAAAAATCCTGCATTTAGAGATAGAATTATGTTTAGAATTTCTGAAAGAACTCATCCAAGAGTTAAAAATAAATATAAAGTATGGCCCTTGCTTGAATTTTCTTGGGCAATTGATGATCATTTGCTTGGAATTACTCATATAATTAGGGGAGTTGAATTAATAATGGAAACACAAGTTGAAGGATTTATTTGGGATATATTTAAATGGAAAAAGCCAGTTACAATGCATACTGGATTATTTTCAATTGAAGGTGTTAAAATAAGTAAAAGTAAAGGTGCTAAAGAAGTTCGTTCTGGATCTTATATTGGATGGAATGACCCTAGAACCTGGTCTTTGCAGAGTTTAAGAGATAGGGGAATTTTTCCAGAAACAATAAGAGAGTTTATTTTAGCAATGGGTATGACAAAAAATAATTCAACTGTTGCAATTGATATTCTTTATTCACTAAATAAAAAATTCTTAGAAAAAGTTCCAAGATACTTTTTTGTTCCAGATCAAATTAAAGTAGAAATTTCAGGAAGCCCTGAATTAAAAGCTGTTCTGCCATTACATCCTTCTGAAAATTTAGGGGCAAGAATTTACAAAACTTCACAGGAATTTTATATTGCAAAAAAAGATTATGATAATTTTAAAACAGGGGATTATAGATTAATTCATCTTCTTAATTTTAAAGTTGATAGAACAATTAAAGGAGCTGACTTGCATTTTATTTCAACAGAGCATGATGAAAAATTAGATGTAAAGTTTTTGCAATGGCTTGCGGTTAGTGAAGATAATATTAAAGTTGATGTAAGAATGGAAGATAATTCAATTATTTCTGGTTTAGGAGAGCCAGAGTTATTAAATTTAAAAGAAGGAACTCAAATACAATTTGAGAGATTTGGATTTGTTAAGTTGCATAAGCTTGATGTAAAGGCAAAAAAAGCAGAGTTTTGGTTTACGCATAGATAAAATGGTTAAAAAAAAGAAGTTATCCCCAACAGAGTTTATAGAATCTCTACCACAAGGAAGAGAACATGTACTAGCTAAACTTCCTAGAAAAGAAATAGTTAATATTAGTAAAGAAGGGTCTTCTAAAAGAAATTCAGTAATTCAAGATGATTATAAACGATGGGAAGTAGCTCATTATGGATCTTATGCTAATATCCATACTCATCCGACTGAGCGAAAAGGATTTTTTGGGAGAATTATTTCTGAAATATTAGTTGACGAACCCGATATTCTTCCGAGCAGTACTGATTTGGATGGATTTATAAGAACTATCCGAGAAAAAACTGCATTTATTGGTGTGAGAGATTCTGAAACAGGAGAAGTTAGAGGATATCAAGTAATTAAAAAAACAGATAAAACACCATCTATTACTCCTGCTTATTCTGAATGGAAAGAATTTAATACTAACTTGGAAAAAGATCTTGCTGTATATCATAAAATCTTAAAAAAATCAACATTAAATGAAAATCCTAAAGAAGCAGCAAAAGCATTTGATGATTTTGCTAAAAAATATCACCTCCAGCATAGAGTTATATCTGCAGAAGGATATGAACCTTCTAGTGATAGAACAACTTTTGTAAGAAAAAATTATGGAGGAAATCTTGAAAAAACTGCCCTTGCTGTTTCAATGATAGGAATTCTTGGTGGGATATTTTTTTTATCTTCAAATATAACTGGAAATGCAATTGGTAATTTAACAATTTCAACTTCTAATATTTTTGGAGCAGTCTTGTTTGTTATTGGATTAGTTAGTGGTTTCTTTTGTTTGAGAGGTAAGAGATGAAAAGAATTAATTCTAAGATTGTTAGTGAGAAAGAGGAAGTTGATGAACTTTGGAAGATAACGAGTAAAGTGCGTTTTACAGCTATTATAATTGGTTCTATTTGGGCAGTAATAATGTACCTTCTTAAAACAAATTTGTTTGTTAAATGGGAATGGTTGATGTATGTTCTTGTATATGCATTATTTCCAATATCTTCTGTATTTTTTTTGGTTTACTGCATTAAGTTCATAAAAATTAAAAATCTTAAACCTAAGTTTTTTATTTGGAGTATTTTTACATTAATTGTTGCAATTGCTATTAATTTGTTATGGGTGGTTGCTATGTATTCATTTTTGCATTTAAAATTTATTAATGGCTAATTTTTCTGATTCTGTCATTTTAATTTGGTTCTATAAGTTTTTAAATTTGCAAAATTTACTTAGAAAATGAATCAGCAGTTTTTCAAATTTATAAAAGAGAATAATCTTTCACCATTTAGCAATTCAAAAGCGATTATTAGGGGTGAAACAGATAGTATATTTAAGACTAGGGATGCAAAAGCAATAAATCAAAAAGTTTTATCTAAGATAGCATCTAATTTTTGCTTTTATGACACTTCTGCTTTGTTTCAGTGCTTTTCTTTTACACTAGATGCTGATGAGATTAAAAAAAGGCAGGATTTTTTTAAGAGCATACAAACTAAAGATAGAAGTTATCTTAAGAAAATTGCTGTTCCTAAAAAATGCTGGAGACCAAAATATGATTTAATTGCTGTAACTGAAAACGAAGAGACTTTTATTAGATTAAATGAGCTTGGATGCTTAGCTAAACTTCTTATTTCTGAAAATGATTTAAATGAACTTGAAAAATATGATTTAGTGCAAGTTATTGACTGTGATGAGTTTTCAAGATTTTTAGAAAGACTTCCTCAAACTGTTTTTATTGATTCTGCAAGTGATGCTTACCTTGAAAGATATTTAGAAGTTCTTTCTGCATGGTTGGAAAATATTGAATTGCTTGAAAAATATGATTTAGAAGATGAATTAAAAGAAATTATTGCTGAACTAAAACCTTTATTTTTACTAATGGAAAAAAAGAAATCTTCTATTCTTTCTAGAGAGCATGTTTTTAATAAACTTGAAGAAATTAATGATAATATTTCTAAAAAAATAAAAGAAATGACTATTTCAGGTGATTCTTTGTTAAAAATAGTTAATGAAGGAAAGCTTCCCCCTGAATTTAAAAAAATAGTTGATGATTCTGTAAAAGAAGCAGGACTTCCTTTTTCTATAATTAATATTAATATTCCTGTAACTATTGATGAAAAAGAGCTTGATAGTTTAATTAAAAAACAAGATGCAAATGAATTTACAAATATTGCAGAATTAATTAAAAGTTATTCAAAGCAATTAAAAGCTGTTCCTGAAAAACTTGAAAAAATTTCTAGTTTGCTTTTAATTTTTGATTTTTTTTCAGGGATTTTAAAATTTAAGTCTGAATTTGAATCTTATCCAGAAGTATGTGATTTAATTGAAATAAATAATTCAAAAAATATTTTTCTTGAAAATGCTCAGCCAATTTCTTTTGGAATTGATATAAATAATAGATGTTCAATACTTACTGGTGCAAATAGTGGAGGAAAAACAACTCTTATTGAGCATATTATTCAGCTTATTTCTTTAACTCAATTAGGTTTGTCTGCAAGTGGAAAGATAAAAATGCCTTTGTTTTCAGAAGTATATTATTTTGCAAAAAATAAGGGCTCTATGAATAAAGGTGCTTTTGAAACTCTTTTAACTCAAATGTCAAAAATTAAGCCAGGAAGAAAAACTTTGATTTTAGCAGATGAAATAGAATCTGTTACAGAGCCAGGAGTTGCAGGAAAAATAATTTGTGCAACATCTGATTATTTTATTAAAAAAGAGTGCTTCTTAGTTATAGCAACTCATTTAGGGCAAGAGATAATAAAGAATTTGCCTAAATATGCAAGAGTAGATGGTATTGAAGCAAAAGGACTTGATGAGAATTTTGAATTAATTGTAGATCATAATCCTGTTATAGGGAGGCTTGCTCATTCTACTCCTGAACTTATTGTAGAAAGACTTGCAAGTTCAGATAGCTGTGAGTATTTTAGTTATGTGTATGAGTTTTTGAAGAATAACTTTGAAAAAAAATAATATTGTTACTCAGATTTAAATTAATTTATTAATCTCTTTTTTTAGATTTTCAGAGTCTTTATAATGAATTGTTTGAATTCCTAATCTGCTTGCTTCTTTGGTGAACTCTTCTTTATTGTCAATAAACAATATTTCATTTGGTTTAAGTTTTAATTGTTCTATTATAAATTTAAAAGTTTTAGGTTCACTTTTTCTATGGCCAGTATAAGTCGACAAAAATGTTTTTTTACAATTTGAAAATAAATCTGGAAAATTTTTCTCTAAAAAATCTGTGTGTAGTGGGTTAGTATCTGATAAAATATAATTTGGAATCTTTGATTTCTTAAAAATCTCAAAAGAATTTTTTATTAATTTAATTGAGAAATATGCTTTTTTATAATTCTCAAGAAATTTTTCTTCCGATACATCTAATAATTTAGATCCTTTTTTAATAAATTCTGTTGCAGATAATTTGCCTGAACCAAATTCTTTTCTTAGTTCTTTTGAATCAGATTTATTCTTCCAAAAATCATCTACTTTTGGGTCTTCAACTAATACCCCTCCTATATCCCATACTATTGCTTTAATCATAATTGTAAGTAAGAAATTATATAATAAAAAGTTATCTATCTTTAATAAACGATTCTTGTAATTAAAACTCTTGAGGATTAGGGGCTTTATGATAACATCTATTTTATTTACTACTCAATATCAATTCTTTTTTAGGCTATAACTTTAAAAAAATGAAAATGCTTGATTTTTTATGCCTTATATAAAGCAAGAAAAGAGAAAAGAGTTAGATGCTCTTGTTGATGAAACAATAGCAAAAATAAATGCTCTTGATGATAAAGATAAAGACGGCTGTATCAATTATATGTTTACTAGAATTTTGAAAAATACCTATTCTCAATCTTATTTTAATTATAATAGGATTATGGGTGTTTTAGAATGTGTAAAACAGGAATTTTACAGAAGAGTTATTGGACCTTATGAAGATTTGAAAATAAAAGAAAATGGGGATGTACAATGACGACTGATGACCCTCTTAAACCTAATTCTCCAGGAAAACCATTAGACCCTAATTTAAGAAAAGAGTTTGGAAGAAGATTAAAACCAAAAAATCCAAGAGCAAGAAGCGCTTCTGATGATGAAGATATGGTTGTTAAAACTAAAAAAAATTCTGGCTATCCTGATACTTCTCTTCTTTGTGATTTAAGAGGAAATAATGAATTAAAAAAAGAAATAGATGATATTTATCTTCAAATGGCAAATAGAGATTTATACTGCCTTGGAGGAATTCAACCAGATAAATCTTATTTATTTTATGGGCCTGCTGGAACAGGAAAAACATTAGGTGTTAGGTGCCTTTATGGGGAATTGTTAAGTCATAAAAAATCTTTTGGTTTAATGGAATATAGTATTGGAAATTATGGAACTGCTTATATTAATATGGGAAGTAAAAATCTTCAGGAATTTTTTGATTCTGGACAAAGCGCAATAGAAAAAGGAGTTGAAGGAATGATTTATTTTTTTGATGAGTGTGATGTACTTTTAGGAAAAAGAGGAAGTGCTCAGGGCCATAAAGAAGATGACAAGCTTTTAGATACTTTAATGACTAATTTGCAGGAAATACATGATAGAGATACTTCTGAATTTGTATTTTTTGCTACTAATTTTAGAGATGCAATGGATAATGCAAGTATGAGGGCTCAGAGAATAGATAAGCAGGTTGAATTTAAACTTCCTGATTATAATGGGAGAGCTGATTTATTTAAGCATGCAATTCTTATGACTCAGGTCAAAGCAGGCCGTTCTGTTGTTAGAGCATATAATTTAAATGAACTTGCAGAAAAATCAGATGGCTTGAATTGTGCTGAATGTGTTGATTTAGTAAGAAGAGCAATAAAATCAAGAATAAATACTATGTTACATAGTGGGGATGATGTGTTTAAGGATTTTTTTGTAAAACAATATCATATTTTAGATGAATTAGAAATTTTGAAAAAAACAAAAATTAAAGAAAAGAAAATTGGATTTAAATAAAAAATGAATAAGAAAAAAGAGGAATACTATCTTGCACATCCATTTGATTCAAGAAAGCAAATAAGAGATTGGGAGCTTGGATTTGAAAAAAGAACTGGTATAAGTCTTCTTAATCCATTTTATGATGATTCTAGAAGAACAGATGTGGAAAAAATAGATGCAGGAAGAAATGAAAGATATGAAAAACTTGATGAAAAAGAATTGGTTGAAAGAGATATAGGGCATATTAAACAAAAAAGTGTAAAAGGGATTATTGCTTTTGTAAATGGTGATTTAAGTTATGGAACTATTCAAGAAATGGTATATGCAAAATCTTATAATAAATTAGTTTATTCTGTTATTAGCAATGGGCATGAAAATCATCCTTGGTTAAAATATCATTCAACAAAGATTTTCAAAAGCAAAGACGAATTAGAAACGTTTTTGACTAGTGCTAGAAAAGATTGAAAGATTTAAATATTCTCTATACTATTCCTAAATATGTATCAGATATACGGAAAATACTATAATGTTGGTAAAATAAAAAAAAGACTTTATTTGTTTTCTTTAATAACTTTTATTTGTTCTTTATTTGTTTTTTTTAGTGATAACTTAAGCCTTACTATTCTTGAGATTTTTATGTTACTTTCTGTTATTTTTGCATGTGTTGTTTTGTTTTATAGTGTTGAATTGCTAATCAGGCATGAAAGACAAAAAGATATTTGGATTGGGATTTTATTTAGTTTAATTCCTTTGGCTGTATTTTGCTTTGTTGTGAGAATGATTATATAAGTTACTTGAATATTTGAGCTTCGCTTTATATTAAGTCGTCAAAAAGTTTTACTCTTTAACTTTTTATTATTGTTCTTTTGATATAAAAAGAGTAAAACTTTTTCTATCGGCTCCTAAACTTTTATTATTTGATAAATATTTTCTGAATATGTATTATTAATAAATCGTAATTTGATGCAAGGCAAATCCATATATCTTTGCTTAAGCAATATTAATTCTTATAGTTTTATTTAAAAATCGTATCTAAAACTCTTGAATCAGGGCTTAGAAGAATTATATGGTCGTCTTTGAATCTTAATCCTCTGTAAATCTTTTGTAGAAGCTCTCTTTTTGCTTTGTCTAGATAAAAAGTCATAAAATCATTTGGCCTTTCTTTTTTTAAAATCTGCCAGAATAAAGATTGTGTATTGGGATAGGGATATTTTGTAAGTATAATTGAATTGCATTTGTCTCCTGGAAAATCAATTCCTCTTGAGCATTTTGTTGTAAATAAAACATCTATTTCTCCTATTCTAAATTTTTCTATTTCTCTGTTATTTGTATCTCCTTCTTGCAAAGCTTTTAATCTTTCTTTTGTTATTACATTTGTTAAATTAAATTCTGCTTTTTCAAGTTCATTTGGCAAATCTTCAAATGAATTTACATGAACTAGTGCAGGAAGCTTTGCACTTGTAACACATGATGAAAGAGCTTTGAGATATTGCTCTCTTGTTACAATTTTATTTTTAAAATTTTCATATTTGCAGTTTTTTTCCATGCCTGTTCTGAATTTTGTTATTGTTCCTGGATTTTGCGTTTCCGCTTCTATTATTTTAAAATTTTTCAAACCAAAAATATCTTTTAAAATTATTTCTGAATGAAGTGTTCCTGACATTAAAACAAGAACTTCTGTTGAATTTACAAGATATTCAAATTTTTTTGCAAGATTTATTGTTACTAAATTTAAAATAACATTATCTTCCCTATTTTCTTTTATGTATTTGCTAAATTCATAAGATTGGTCTGATTTTTTTGAAATTAAAACATATGTTTCATCAAGGAGTGTTTCAAATGCTTTTGCAATTTCAAAAACTTTATTATAATAATTATCTTCTTCATCTTCTGCAAGATATGGATTTTCTAAAATTTGTTCTATTAATGGTTCTATGCTGCTTTTTCCTAATCTTTCAATTTCATTTGAAGTTTGCTCATATAAAAGAGAGTTTACTTTTAGAGTCATTTTTTTAACTTCATTTTTTTGTTCTGATTTTTCAGGATTTAAATTTGAAAGAGCATATAATAATCTGTTTAGATTAATTGTTTTTTCATTTGAAAAATTATCTAAAAATTCATCACATTCATCAATTATATCAATATCTGTTTTTGGTTTTCTTCCCATTATTAATTCAAGAAGATACTTTAAGCTGTTAAAAATCAAGACATCTGAATCAACATATGCTTCATACTGGTCATTGTAAGCACATCCTTTTTTTCTTTGAAATAAAGCATATTCTTCTCCTGAAACTGATTTATATTTTAATTTTTTTGCTTTTTCAACTGCTTTTGCAGAAACTCCTGAGGGTAATAATGGGCTCCAAAAAGGGCAAGCCGGGGCAACAGACATTCTTCTTACTTCACCCATTGCAGAAAAATCTGATTTATCTACATTTGAGTTTTGTTCTAAATATTTTTTTATTTGTTCTATGTTTTTTTCTCTTAGTTCAATTGTGCATGGCAAATCTCCTGCATCTGCTTTTCCTCCGCAAAATGGGCAATTGAAATTATTTCTTCCTTTTATTACAGAAATTTTTAATTTTTGATTATCTTGCTTTAAAATAAATTTATTTTTAGTATAATCTTCTTCATATTGTTCTTGTAAAGATTTTATAGGAACTACTATTGAAGTTTTTTTAAAATGCCTTGCTAAATTTAAAGCAATTGCTGATTTTCCACTCCCACAAACTCCTTTTATGAAAATTATTTTATTTCCTTGTTCAATTGCATCAAGAATTTCTTTTACAATATCTGCCTGTGTTTTTCCATTTGAAAATTTTATTGGCTCTAATTTTTCTCCTGAAAAATCAAAAATCCCTGAAGAATTTTCAGAGTTTTCACTCACCTCTCTTTTAAACAATGACCACATTAAATTTTATTTTAAACAGAATTTATAAGTATTGCTGTACTTATCTTATTATCTTCGGTAGAATTAAATCTATTTCGTCTTTTGAATCAAAATATCTTTGTGAAATTGTTTTTAATCCTTGTTCTGAATGAACATCATGAGGCATTGAAAAAAGATAGTTTGCTCTTGTCATAATATTTTTTGCATTTGGGCTAGGAGATAGTATTCTTTTATTTGTTTTTTCAGTGAATAAAACAGCTTTTTCTATTTTATTTGCTAGTTGTTCTAAATTTGAATTTGCTTCTTCAAGAGTTTTGCATGGCATTGCATGATGTATAAATGAATCACACTGATATATTGGGAAAAAATGTCCGCCCCTTGTTTCATCATCTAAAGTTCCATAAACAGGCCTTACATCTGTTCTAAAACCTATTCTTGGGATGTTTATTTCTTTTCCAAAGCATAATTCAATATCTACACCAGGATCTAAAGGTTCATCAAGATTTGCCAGGATTAAATCACTATTTAATTCCATTTTACCTAAATCATAAAGATATATTATTTTTTTAAGTGCAGAACTTGCCTCTTCTTGTGGCATGAATTTTACAAGCTCTTTATTTAAATTTCCAAATTCAAATCCTTCTCTTTGAGGTAAATTTATTTTTTCAAATCTTTTTTCTAAAAGTGCTGTAAGATGAGAATTAAAATAACTTTCTCTGCCATTAAATAGCGATGCTGCAAAATAAATTATACTCTCTTTCGGATTCATAAAATAAGAAAAATAATATTGTTTTTAAAGATTTGTTTGATTTGAAATATATTATCTTGTAAAAGTCTTTTTGACTCTTTCAGATTTTATAAAATAACAAATAATTATAGTTGAAATAATAAGGTCAATTGTAAAAGGCAAATAATCTATTTGATGATAAATAATATAATTTCCAATCACATAATACCATAAATTAAAAATAATTGAAAATATTGCAGCAGTTATTGTTATATTTATTGCTTTTTTCCTTTTTCTAAATATAAGATAAATTGAATATACTAAAAATAAATTATAAAATGCAAGAATAAACATAGATACTCCTGCCCCCCATTGAATAGCAGAAGTATAAAATATTAGTATCCATAATCTTTGAATTAATAAATAAGCTGCAGTTATTTCAGCAAGAATTAATACTATTAGTATTATTATAAACCATATGCTTAACTTGCTCTGAATTTTATTTGCTTTTTTTGTCTTTACCATATTGTCTTCTTGAAAACAAAGAGACTAGCATGTCGTCTAGTTTTTGCTCTTCTTTTTTTGTTTTCTTTGAATTTAAACAGCTTCTTCTTATAATGTCTTCAATTTGTTCTGAAATAGTAAACATATTCTTTTTTGCTCTTTTTTCAATCATTTTTAATAATTCATTGTCTAGAAAAAGTGAGATTTTATTTTTATATTTGTATTTTGGCTTTAATGAAGCAAAAGCATCTTCAATTTCATCTACTTTCCAACCTTCTTTTAATAAAGGTTCTTTTATTTGATAGTCATCAAATCCTCTTTTTCTTGCTTCTATAATAAATTTGATAAGTTCTTTATTTGGCATTTTTTGATTTATATTTATTCGTTTATTTTATCATTTATTTTGAATTAAAAAATGACACTAGCATTTTATTTTGATTTTTTTGAAGAAACATAAACTTTCTGCACTGCAAATGATTTGTAAATTCCTTCTATAATATCTGTTCCTGCATAACCTGCAAGCAAACTTAGCCTTGGATCAAAATTAAATATTATTCCTGTAAAAATTCCTATTATTAATGCAACTAAAACAGTTATTGCATAGTAATTCCATAAAATTTTTCTTCTTAAAGAAAGAGCTTTTAGTAATCCTACTACTCCCCTTGTTAAACCGCCAATTCCACCGAGAAGTCCTGCCAGGACAATTGTTTCCATAAAAATATCACCTCTTTTAAATATCTTTTAGTTTAATAGAATAAATTGCTTTTTATATGTTTTGATTGAAAAAGATTTCTGATTTCCATCAGAAAGATTTATAAATACATTACTATTATCTATGTGTATGAATGTTAGTAAAGAAGATTTGCTAAGAATCAATCAGGGGTTTGGGGGAAATTTAAGAAGTGATTCCAGCCTTGATTTTGCAATAGAAATGCAAAACAATGAAAAATTGGGGATTTATAAAAAATTAGCCCATTTGATGAGAGCAATACTTGTTGACCATCCATTTTCGGATGGAAATCAGAAAAACTCTCCGGTTTATTTACGGAGTTTTTTGGATGCTCCAAAATCAAGACCAGCAAAATCACAAATAAATTCTAAGGAATTTGGTTTTGATTTTGGACACAAAAGAACTGCTGCATTTGTTGCTCTTGCTTTTGCAAATGAACATAAAAAACAGGTTAATAATGATCTGCTTTTGCATAACATTGTATCAATAGCCAAGCAAAATATTACTAATATCAGAAATATTGAATGGAGATTAAAAAATGCAATTATTTAAACAAAATGAAATTTTGAGAAAGCATAAATATATATTTGATGCTCTTGAGCAATATGATTTGACAAGAGAATTGCCTTTTCAAAGGAAGAGAATAGATATTACTTTGTCAGTCAGGACTATAAATAAATTAAAGAAATTAAAAGAAAAAACAGGCAAGCCAATTTCACAGATAATAGAAGAAAAATTTTGAAAATCAGAAAGATTTAAATTCAAAATTCTTAATTTAAAGGTATGAACATTTCAATAATTATTCTTGCAATAGTTTTTATTTTGATTATTTTTAGGAGAATTGGGAATTTAAAACTGCAAATCTGGCAGATTATGCTTTTTGGGGCGATTGCTGTTTTATTGACTGGTGAAATTAAATATTTAGATGCATTAAAAGCTGTAAATATTGATGTTATTCTTTTTCTTTTTGGAATGTTTGTTATTGGAAGAGCATTAGAAGAGAGCGGTTATCTTTCACATCTTTCTTATAAATATTTTAGAAAAGCAAAAAATATAGATTATTTATTTTTATTTATTTTATTTGGTGCTGGAATTGGCTCTGCATTTTTAATGAATGATACAATTGCAATTATTGGAACTCCTGTTGTTTTGCTTCTTTCACAAAAGCATAATATTCCTGCAAAACCTTTGCTTTTAACCTTGGCTTTTGCTGTTACAATTGGAAGTGTAATGAGCCCTATTGGAAATCCACAGAATTTATTAATCGCATTAAATGGAAATATTTCTAATTCTTTTGTAACTTTTGCAAAATATTTATTTATTCCTACAATAATTAATTTATTTCTTGCTTTTTTTGTAATTAAGTTTTTTTATAAAGAGCATTTTCATAAAATTTCTTTAGAACATTCACAAGAGCCAATAAAAGATAAGAAACTTGCGGTTTTATCTAAAATATCTATTATTCTTATTTTAGTTTTAATTGTTTTGAAGATATTAATTGTTTCCTTTAATCCTGAATTTGAGTTTAAATTAACTTATATTGCTCTGATTTCTGCTATTCCAATTTTATTTAGTCCTAAAAGATTTGAAGTTATTAAGAAAATTGATTGGTCTACCTTAATATTTTTTGCTTCTATGTTTATTTTAATGCAAAGTGTATGGGATTCTGGATTTTTTCAGTCTGAATTAAATAATTTAGATATAGACATAACTTCAATTCATTCTATTTTAGCCATAAGTGTTTTATTAAGTCAATTAATTTCAAATGTTCCTCTTGTTGCTTTGTATCTTCCTGTTTTAATGCATGCAGGAGTTTCTGCAAATGGATTAATTGCTTTGGCTGTGGGAAGTACTATTGCAGGAAATTTGCTTATTTTAGGGGCTGCAAGTAATATAATAATTATTCAGAATGCAGAGAAAAAAGGAGAGACAATAAATTTCTTTGAATTTGCAAAAGTAGGAATTCCTTTAACAATAATTAATATTCTAGTGTATTATTTATTTTTAAGCTTACTCTAATTAATTTTAAATAGCCTGCAATATGTTGTCAGATATATGGAAAAAGAGGCGATTTGTGATTTAGGTCCTGGAAAGGAAATGGATTATCTTAAGATTTTAAGAGCATTAAATGAAATAGAGTTTTCTGTTGGCAAAAATTTGCTTATTGACTTTTTATATGGAAGTATGAAAAATGAATCTGTTAAAAAAAATGAACTTTTTCTTTTGCATAATTTTGGAGCTTTGAAAAAATATTCTTTAATTGAAATTAGAGAAATGGTTGATAATTTAATTGCAAATTCAATGATTGAAGTTAGTTCTTTAATTGGTAATAAGTTTGCTCATGTTTTAGGAATTACTTCTAAGGGAAATTCAGAGTTAATTAATCCTTTACTTAATAAAAAGAAGATGAATGGTTTAGATATTAAAAAAACTGAAATTAGTGATGAAGAAAGAGTTTTATTTAAGGAGCTTGATTTTTTTCTTTCTGAATTTAATGATGGGCAAAAAAAATCTATTATTTCCCAGAAAAAAAATATTTTATGCATTGCAGGAGCAGGAAGCGGGAAAACAACTGTTTTGACAAAAAGAATTGAGTTTTTAGTAAAATACAAATCAATTAATCCTTCAAAAATTCTTGCAATTACTTTTACAAGAAAAGCAAGGCAGGAAATGGAAAGGAGATTAGCTTCTTTAGGAGTTTCAGGAGTTAGTGTTGAAACTTTTAATTCATTTAGTGAGAAAATTCTGAAAAAATATGGAAATTTAATTTATGATATGCCTACTCGGGTGATGTCTTATTCTGATAAGATTCTTGCAATAAGTCTTGCTCTTGAAAATATTGGATTAAATATGAATTCTGCAACAGGAAAGTATTTTTCTGAAAGCCAGAGAAATAATAAAGAACAACATCAGCTTTCTGCTATTTTTATGAATGATTGCTTTTCTATTTTAGAGTATTTTAAATCTAAAAATCAGCCTCTTTATGATTTTTCAATTGATGTTGATAATTCAAAAGATATTGAAACAGCAAAAGTTATTTCAAGCGTGTGTAGGGATTTAGAAAGTCATATGCAAATTCAGGGATTAAGAGATTATACTGACCAGATTTTAGATACAATTAATTTTTTCAAGAAAAATAAAGATGCGATTCCTGAATTTGATTATATTTTAATTGATGAATACCAAGATGTTAATGCAATGCAAGTTGAATTGATTGATTTATTGGTTTCTAAAAACCCTCAAGTTAATTTATTTGCTGTTGGAGATCCAAGGCAATCTATTTTTGGTTGGAGAGGAAGTGATATTAAATATATTTTAAAATTTGAGGAAAAATATCCTGATTGTGAAATTATTCATTTAGTTAAAAATTATAGAAGCAGTAGAAAAATTGTTGAATTTATGAATCATTCTATTAAATCTATGAAAGTTCCTGATTTGGAATCTTCAAATTCAAAAGAAGCTGAAATAAAACTTCTTGATTTTGATTCTGAAGAAGCAGAACATTATTTTGTTTTAAAGAGAATTCAGGATTTGCTGAAAAATGTTGGCGGAGAAGAGATTTTTGTTTTAGCTAGAACAAACAGACAGTTAAATGAGCTTTCAAATAAATTAAAATCAGTAAATATTAGCCACGTTCTTAGAACAGATGAATTAAAAAAACCTGTTCTTGCAAATAAAGGAGATATTACTTTAGCTACAATTCATGCTATTAAAGGTCTTGAAGCAAAAATTGTTTTTGTTATTGGATGTAATGAATTAAATTTTCCATGCAAAGCTTCTGACCATCCTGTTATTGAGGTTGTTAAAATAGATATGCAAGAGTATGATAAAGAAGAAGAGGAAAAAAGATTGTTTTATGTTGCAATATCCAGAGCAAAAGAAAAGCTATTTCTTTCTTATTCTGGAAAAAAGCCAACTTATTTTATTAATTCAGAAATGATGGCGATGGTTAGAGGGTTTTAGAGTTTTGTTGATATTTTAATATAAATTTAAATATATGAATAATTATAAACTTATATGCATGATGAAATAATTCATGTTTATGAAAAAGAAGAGGAGATTAAGCTATTTGTTAATAAATTGAAGCAATTTTCTTTTGAGGATTTGGAAAAAACAAATCATTTTGATTATGTCAGAAATGCGGTTAAAACCACACTTCCGCGGTGTTGCATTTCTGAACATCCCAAAAACAAGGGACGTTCTTTTTGTTGATTTGATGTCTCATTGTTTTTCTGATTCTGTTGCTCAGAAAAATACAAATATTAAGTTTATAGAAAAGAATTTTTCAGAATTTGAAAAAATAGAATTAATCCAAAAAAGAAAGCATAGAAATAATAAAATTAGTTATGATTTTTATTATAATCTTGATGATGGAACTTACATTATTTATTCAATTGCTTTTGAAGAAAAACCCTTGTTGATAAATGCATTTCATGTAAACAGAAATTTTATATCTTTTAAGAAAAAATTGCTTAAGGCATATCAAAGAAGAGTTATTGGCTAATAAAAGGAACAACTAAGGGTATATTTTTAGATAAGGTAATATTATTTTCTAAAGATTCTATTTTTAATATTAAGAATATAGTATCTTTTTTTGGCAGGATGTTTAATTGAATATTTTTTATATTATTTAATATCTCTAAGTTAATATTGCAATTTTCTAGGAAAGAAGAAAATTCTCTTATTTCAATACTAACTATCTTACCTTTTCCTGTAAGGCTAAAAATAATATCTCCTGCTTCAAAATTCTCTTTAACTATCTCATTTTCTTGCTTATTAGAGACAATTAGACTATCACTGTATTTATCATAAGAAAAGTTGTTGTTCATATTAATATTAAAAGAAGATTATATTTAAAGTTTGCTATCGGTCAGCCTAAATTGGAAATATAGAAAATTTCTTAATTTAACACGCATCATGGGCTTTTTACACCGATTCCTAGTCCGCCTCCATCATATTAGTTAGGCAAGCTCGCTAGCATTGATGCGATATTTTTTATAAGAATGTCTTATTTATAAAGATATCTAAAATTAGTGACTAAAAAATTCTTTTTCAGTTACATAATTACCATTATTTATTCTGTCAAGAGATTCTTTAAGCTTTTTTACAAGAGAATTATTTAAGCTTAAGGCTAGAGATCTTTTAAGAGATTCATTTTCTTTCATAAGCTCATTGCACATTTCCATGTTTTCCATAGTTTATTTAGTCATTAAAAGTTTATAAATACACGTAAAAATCTCCATAATTTATTTTGGAATCTAAAATGTAGATTTTTCCGGTTCTCACAAAACCACTAGCAAAAAATTAATCAGAGTTTTGTGATATTATCTAAGAAGTTATTTTTTTATCGTATATTGAATATCCCAGTCAAGATGATAGGTCTTTATGTCTTCTGCTGCGCCTACAAATCCATTTCTGCCATCACTATCCATTGCTTGTCTTGCAGAAAATTTAATGATTTTTTCAGTATTATCTACTTCAATAGGAACATTGTATTTTCTACCTAAATCAATAAGTTCTTTTACATAGTGTGGAAGAGATGTTTGAGATGGAAATGGATATTCATTTCCTAAATCTTCTATTCCTTTTTGTTTTGTATTTTTTACCATGCTTATAACCTGAGATTACCCATGTTTTTAAATTTTATTATTATTTTCCTGTTATAAAAGAGACATTGCCAGTTACAGAGCCATTTGATACTAACCATAGTATTATGGCGCCAGTTATTCCTAGCAAAATCAAAAGCTCAATTATTGCAAGTTTCTTGTATGGGTTCATTATATTTAATTTAAATTACACAACACATATTATTGTTTAATTTTAAAATTGTTTCTTGAGTTAATTCTCCTGTTGTTTTTATGTTAAAATATGTATGCTCAAGATTCTCTTCTTGAATAACTGTAGAACTTTTATATATTTTATTTACTTCTTGTGCAGAATTAAGAACTTCTTCAATTGCAGATATTCTTGATTCTCTTGATATTGAATTAACATTTCTAACTGCATCTAAAAAATAATTCATAAAAAGAATAATGGGTTTAATATTATAAATATTTGTGTGGCGGATTTTATAGGGGTTTTTAGAGGTTATTACGGTAGTTTTTTGATTAAATTATATAATCTGAAAAAAAGAATTTAAATATATTAATTGTCTTGAATTATCATGCAAGAAGAGATTTTATTTAAAGAAACAAAATCTGGAACAAAATTGAATGATAAAGGAGAATTAATAAGTCAATATCAAAGGAAGGTAGAGAATCTTGTAGATATTAAAGATGTTGAAAATAATAAAATAGGTATAGATGCTAACATAATGACTTCTGCTATTTTGAACAAAGATTTTAAAGAAATAATTATTCAAAACATGGGCAAAGATTTTCCATATACTACTGAATCTTGCAAGAAAGAGACAATCGGCAATGTCAGAAATTAAACTGCATCATTTATGATGTAGACGTAACTTTACTGCGTTAATTTCTGATCATCCTAAAAACAAGGGGCTTTACAAACCACACCTTTTAAGGTGTGGTGCCCCATTGTTTTTTTGATATAATAAAAATATTAAAGGTGAATTGTGAAGAAGCAACAGAAAAATTTGAAGAATTAAAAAAGGATATCTCTTTGAATATCTTAGAATTTAAAGAAGAAGATTATATTGCTGGAAGAAATTTTTTTAATGAGGTTTTGTCTTCTGGGATGAAAATAAAAAAGATAAATACTTTTCTAATAGATTGTGTTAATATTTGCATATTATTAAGAAATAAAATACAGGTATTCTTTTCAAATGATGAAGACTTGAAAAAAGTATGCAAGAGATTTAATAAGAATATAGAAGTTATTTCAATAGCAGAATCTAATGAAAAAGTTATAAAAAATTTCTTTAGGCAGAAACAGAAATACTGGAAGAAGGGTCAAAAATCAAAGAGATAGCCTTTTCTGGATTTTCATTTGATTTCTTTAATGCTTCACTAAAAAGCTGTTCTTTAGTATTATTTGTTAAATTCTTAATTTCTATAATCTGCTCTTTGGAGAATGAAAGATAATATCCTGATTCTAATTTATCAACTTTATTTCTAAACTGAATGAATTTTTGCATTTTCTGTACTTTTTGATTAAATCTATTATCAAATCCCACTTTTTCTATTTTTAATTCTTCTTTAAACTTGTTTAATAATAAATTATTTCTATTTTCTATATTTCTAAATACATTATCAATTTCCATTTTTTGATTAAAAGAAGATTCCATTTTTTGTGAATATATGTTAAGGATTGGAGCGATTAAGCTCCCGAAGCTCGGCAAGGCTTTATCGCTTTCGCTCAAGCCAGATCACAAGTATCCTTATTAATTTATATATATGTATATATGTATATAAATTTTACTACATACTTCTTATAAAATTCATTAAGAAATACCAAGGAATACTACAAGAGTATTGCTCCCCTAGATTGTCTCTACGGACTTAAACCGTACAAACTCCCTAGCAGTTGGTACATATATGATATGTACTTAATATATATAAAGATTACTATTTTGTTACACTTGTTTCTATAATAATTTGGATTCTCTTTTTTTGGTTTTTCAGTATAAAATTATCAAAGAAATAAAAACTATGCCTAGGATGGTTAGAAATGAGTTTAGAAGGTTTATTTTAACTCTTCTAAATAAGTAGTTAACTGTTTAATATAATCTTCTTTAATATTTTGATCTTTAGGGGGATTTAATCTTAGTCTATATGACTCATGAACTAGATGGTTTTTATCTTTTATTGAGTTGTCTAATTCTTTCCAGCTATTTTTACATTTTTTCCCTTTTCTTTGCTCTTCTAATTCAATTAACCAAAATACTTGTTTGATTATTTCTTGGAAATCAAATTTTTTTTGATTGTATAATGGGATAAATGATTTATAAAACGCATTTTTTAAATCTTTAAGTGATTCTTCTGAATTTCTAACTTTAAATTTGCTTGTGTCTAGTTGTTTGCCATAAATTAGTTTGTAACAACTAATTCTTATAACAAATCTATCTGGACTAGCCCTTAATTTGCTGTCTGTATAAAAATGTTTATTGTTTTCAAGTTCCCATAGTGAAAATGAAGAAAATTCTAGTCTTGGGATTTCTTTGGATTTATATTCTTTATCTAGTTCCTCAATCTTTTTTCTATATTTGTTTGTTTTAAGTATAGTTACTGTATCTATATCACTTTTTTCATTTAGTTCTCTTCTTACAAAACTTCCTTTAACATAAATTGCTATTAGTTCTTCTAGTGGAACATTTTTTAGAATTATTTGTCTTGCTTTTTTAAGTGCAACAATAGCCCTTTCTTCTATTTCAGTTTTGTTTTTCCAGTTATTCCAAAAGTCTTTCATGTTATACTCCTTTGTTCTTTAGATTTTAATATCTTAACATCTTGTTTATTTTTTTTAAATTAAATAGGATTATTTTCTGAAGAGTCTGGTTTAAATTTTCATCTTCTCGTTTTTTTGATCCTTTAGTATTTGCTAGATACTCATCCAATAGGCCAAAAGGAATATCTAAAATTGGAATATCTTGTTGTTGAAAAATGTAGAAGGTAATTAGCCTAGTTGTTCTGCTGTTTCCATCTTCAAAGGGGTGTATATGCTGAAATTCATTATGAAAATAGACTGCAAAATTTAAAAGTTCTTTAATAGATAATTTATTTTTAATTAAAAGAATGTTGTATTCTTGAATTAGTTTTTCTAGCTCCTCTTTAATTTTAGAATGTTCTGTTGTTTTAAAATCTTGATTTCCTTTTATAAAAACAGGTATTTTTCGGATTGTTCCTGCTAGAGAAATGCGATGTTTCATTGCTATTTTATGATATTCTAGGATTGACTGAATATTTAGTAATTTTTTTTCATTTGCATCTTTTAACATCTGCCTTATTGCTTCCTGATAGTTTTTAATTTCTTCAATATCAATTGCTCTTAAATCCGCAGGAATTATCTCTTGTTTTAATATTTTTATTGTATTTTGGAGGGTTATTGGATTTCCTTCCAGTGATAAACTATGATAAATAAATGATGCTTGAAAATCCTCTAAAATTGTTTTGTATTTCGTTTCGTTGTTTTTCCTTGATTTTTTAAAAAGAGCCAATTCTTTTTCTATTTCTTTTATGTAATTAATTGGTTTTTTGTTTAAATCTAATCTTTTGAAGTCGAAATAAACTAAAAGGTTGTTTAAAAGAGTGTTATAAAATATTTCTGCTTTTATTGGTTTTTCTGAAATTACAATTATCATCCCATATTTTTCTAATATTAATATATACTTTTTTAAAGTTCTTGGGTTGATCTTGATATTTTTAGAGGTAATCTCTTTTTTTCCCAAGGATTCTTTTATAAACCTTATAAAATTTTTATCCAATAATAAATTATAGTTAATTTCATTTTTTATGCAATACTCTATTATGATGTGGAGAAGACTGGTTTTTTCTGAAATTTCTATTTGAAAACCTTGTGGGGTTTTTGCTAGTAATCTTTCTTTTACAAGTTCATTTAATTGTTTAAGAATTGTTGCATAGTTTTCTTTGTTAAAATTTCTCACTACTTCTATGGGTTTTAGGGAAGATTTATTTTTATATATAAACTCAAAACAATCATATTTTGTTGCCATGATTTATTTAAGCTTTTTAAGTTTATAAATGTTGTTATTTGGTATTTAAAGTTAGATATTATATACTTTTATGTACAAAATACTAATTATTTATTTATATTTGGTATTTAAGGTTAATTATTTATGAACTATTTGTGCAAAATAGATATTAATTTGAGAGTTGAGGATTAAAACCCTAAGCAATCTCTGTATTTTGTCATTGACTTGAATTTCCAGAGAAGTGAAGGGGTTGATAGGGATGTTTCAATTCCTAAGTCATTGTTTGCTTTTGCTTTTTTTATTATTGAGCAGAAGTTTGATGTTGTTAGTTCATTTAGATATTTTGAGCTAAGAAGTATAGTTATGTCTGGGTTTTCTACATTGCCTTCTTTAACAGAGCCTTTTGTGATTGCATAGGTTTTTTCCCATTGTCTTTGGCCTGAGTTGAAATCAGAAAAATCCTCTTGATTATTCGTGGGATTTTTGGGATGCTCAGAAATTAACGCAGTAGAATTTCTGACATTGTAGAATTTAAGTAAGAGGGCAGAGTTGTCTGGAAGAGCTTGAATCATGGAGTTCTTGGAAAGCATACTTGCAAAGTTTTCATATGTTATTTTTACAGGAGGAGTGGGGGATGCAGTTGTTGTTTGAGTTGAGGGGGAGTAGGATAGAAAGATTTATATACTAACTTGAAGTTATGATATCATAACTACTAATTAGACTATACAATGATAGAACTAACAAGGAAGGAACAGGAAGCATTGCTAATTATCTACAAAAGCGTTGCTAATTTTTACAATGCGAATTCTCTGAGTAAAGAGCTTGAAATAACTCAAGTTGGAACTATGAAACTTTTAAAGAGGTTTGAAAAAAATAACATACTTTTGAGTAAAAAGATTGGAAAATCAATTATTTATAAGATTAATATAAAAGAAGAGTTTGTACAAAAACTAATTGCATTTGCTTTAATAAATGAGGCAGGTAAATATCAAAGATGGAAAGATGAATTTAAATCTTTATATAACAAAGACAGAATTTTATTGTTTTATGGATCTGCTTCTAGAAACTATTCTAATGCAAAGGATATAGATATATTTGTTGTGATTGATAAGAAAGAGTTTCGTGAAATAAATAAAAAGCTTGAAGAAATTCAGAAGATATTGCCAAAAAAACTTCATGCAATTAAAGCAACAAAAGAAGATTTAGTAAAAAATATAAAAGAAGATAATAAAGCCATGGTAGAAATACTTAAAACAGCAATTGTTTTATATGGATATGATGAGTACATGGGGGTTATAAATGAATTCACAAGCTTCTAAACATCTTGATTGGTGCTTGAACAAGGCAAAAAAAGAGATAGAAGAGTGCAAAAAGCAAAAAAAGAATATTCGCCATAGGGGTTTATTTAAAATTGAACCAGATAAAAAACTTGCTTCTGAACATTTGCAGAAAGCAATACATAATTTAGAGGTATTAAGGCTTCTTAGAAAAAATAAATTCTCAGATTGGTCTATAACTGCTGGTTTCTATACTTTATATCATTGTTTTTTAGCAATTGCC
The DNA here is from genome assembly GCA_030647965.1 of Nanobdellota archaeon. Lineage (GTDB taxonomy): Archaea > Nanobdellota > Nanobdellia > Pacearchaeales > GW2011-AR1 > JAUSIT01. The sequence continues at coordinate 27,380 of JAUSIT010000035.1, forward strand.
GTAAAATATGGATATGAATCTAAAAATCAAACTTGCACTATTGCTTTAATGGAAAATTTACAAGAACAGAGCAAGATATCAATTAATCCAGATATTATTGAGTTTATGAAATATAATGAAGAAGAAAACCATCCTAAAGACAGCATTATTGAACTTAGAGAGAATTATACTTATGGGGTGGATCTTGAAGTTAAGGATAAAGAACAACTTGATAAAATAGAAAAATTATGTGTTGAATTTATTGATTCTGTTAAGGATATTATTTATACCTGAATCTAAAACCCCAGACAATCCTTATATTTTGTCATTGACTTGAATTTCCAGAGAAGTGAAGGGGTTGATAGGGATGTTTCAATTCCTAAGTCATTGTTTGCTTTTGCTTTTTTTATTATTGAGCAGAAGTTTGATGTTGTTAGTTCATTTAGATATTTTGAACTGAGAAGTATAGTTATGTCTGGGTTTTCTACATTGCCTTCTTTAACAGAGCTTTTTGTGATTGCATAGGTTTTTTCCCATTGTCTTTGGCCTGAATTAAAGTTATAGAACTTAAGTAAGAGGGCAGAGTTGTCTGGAAGAGCTTGAATCATGGAGTTCTTGGAAAGCATACTCGCAAAGTTTTCATATGTTATTTTTATTGGGGGAGCAGATGGGGTTGAGGGAGTTGTGGGGGTTGAAGTAGGGGGGGTGATTGCGTTGGCTGTGAATGTTGACTTAACAAAAGGGCTTATGTAAAAAGCTAATAAAATAATAAGTGATGTAATTATAATTAAAAGAACAAATTTATTGCTAAAAACTTTTTTAATTCGCTTGAACATCTTTTTAAAAATTTAATAAGATTTATATAGCTTTTTGTTTAATTATGGCCATGGATAAAATTAGAAAAAAATGGATAAATGGAATATTTATCTCTGTTTTAATTTTAGTTTTAATTTCTGTTTCACTTGCAGTATTTACTCAATTAGGCTATCTTGAAAGTTTTAGAATAGTATTTGGAAGTGTTTATGTCTTGTTTTTGCCTGGCTTTATAATATCTTATATCTTTTTTCCAAAAACAATTGAGTTTGATGAAGGGAAAAAGGAAAAGGATGAAAAAAGTGATGGCATTGACTGGATTGAAAGAATTGCATTAAGTTTTGCATTAAGTATTGCAATTGTTCCACTTGCAGTTTTTTATTTGAATTTAATAGGTTTAAAGATAAATTTGTTAAATAGTTCGTTGACGATTGCAGGGATTGTGGTTATTTCTTTGATAATTTTGAGATTTAGAGTGAGGAAAAATTAACTATTGCACTTCGTGCGATATAGCGCTTCGCGGGATATATGGATTTGCCTAGCGGCAAATACTCTTTGTTAATATCTCACCCCCCCACATTTATAGAATTCTTCTAATAATTACTTAATCTTTATCCCCATCTTCATCATCTTCTTCTAAAACTAAGATAGATAAAAGAATTATAAGTATTCCTGCTATAATTGAAATCAACCAAGAAAGCCAACCTAATTCAATTGTTTTATATTTTATTACTATAAATCCTAGAACTCCTAGAATTGAGATTAAGGAATAATCTTTCCAATTTGGCTTTTTGTATTTTTGTATTTCATGATAAGAAAAAACATCAAGAATTCCTGAAACTATAACTGCAATTAATAAATAATTTAGATTAACATAAAGACTTACTGTTGTTGGCCAGATTTGCTCTATTAAAAGAAGAATAAGATATGCTACAAGAAGAGATTGAAAAAGATAGTTAACTATTTCAGCTGTTTTTCCTTTGAATTCAAATTTTAAAGAGGCCATTTTTGTACACGGTTATATTTACCCAATCTACTGGAATTGTGTTGTTTTGTGTTTCTTCTTTTCCAAGATGAGGTGTATTTATTAACATACTAAGTTTGCCATCTTTAATATATAAATCTTTTACATTATAGCTTGCTTTTCCGATTATCCAGTCACCTTGTTTTTCAATAGGGTAGTAATCAGTTATTACATAGTCTACTTTTGATAAATCAGAAGGAATTGAAGTTATTGAATAATCAAAAGGCTCAAAATAAGAATCTTTTGAAAAAGATAAATAATTTGGAGATGAGATTATAATATCATTTATCTTAGATTCAATTGTATATTCTTCTGAAGGGGTTTGATATTTTAAATCAGTTAGTGAATTTATTGAAAAGTAATCATTATTTATGCTTATATTTTGGAATGCACCTGAATGATAAGTTCTGAAAGTTATATCTGAGTTCTTGTTTGCCTTTGTATAAATTGAAGATGGTTTTTGACTTCCAGTTATATAACCTTCAAAGTCAGATAAGAATAGTTTATTTGTTACAATTTTGTTTGTGTTTAATGACATTTCTCTGATTACGCCATCAAAGTCTGTAAATTGAAGTTTATAGATTCCTTCTGTTAAATTAGTTGCAATTAATTGTCCATCTTGTATTTTTGCTGTTGATTTATCAACATTTGTTATTCCATCATCTAGAATTGTTGTGTTTGCAATTAAATTGTTATTTAAATCATATAAATTTATTATTAAATCATCTGAATTATTATACCAATTTATATCTTGTTTTTTAACTGTTAAATTTAAATTATCTTTTAGATAAATGTAAAATGTATGGCCTCCTCTTAAGCCAGTGTTTATTGTTAAAGGAGTTATATTATATTTTTGTGTTGTTATAGAAGATTGGATTTCAACATTTGAAGCAACTATTGAATTTTTTGGAATTTCTGAGATATTGCTAATTAAGGGCATATCTTTGTTTATTTGATAAATTCTTGTTTCATTTCCAGTATATTGATAATTGTTTAATTGATTTAAAATAGGATTGTAGATATTTTTATAAGAATAGTGCCATACTTGTTGGTCTTGTGCTCCTAGAGAAATATAAGAATTATTTGGGAAATTATCTTTGAATTTTATGCTTACATCTACTTTATCAGAGCCTTTTGGTATTTGAATATTAAAATAAACTAAACTAGAAGTTAGATTTCTTGAACTTGCATTAATATCTGCTTCTGAAATTCTATTTGTAGGAGATAAAAAAGATTTTTTTGCATCTTCATTTGAACCAATATCATAAAATGAATTGAAAGTGTGAGAAACTAAGAAATTTGCATAAATTATATATCCTATAAGAATTAAGGGGATAATAATTATTAAAACTTTTAGTGTTTTAAATAAAATATCTTTTGTTTTGCCTGGTTCATGAGTTTTAATAGGAGTTAAAGTTATTTTTGATTTTTGTTGAGGTTCTTCTGGCTGAGTTTTATTTACTCTACCTTTTAAGTAGGAAATTTGACCTTGAAGAGTATTTATTCTGTCTTCTTTTTCATTTAATTTTTCTAGAAGTTCATTGTTCTTTTTTGTTATTTCTTTTTTTAAATCAAAAATCTCTTTTTTTGTTTGTTCTAAGATTTCCTGCTTTTCTTTTTCAGATCTTTGAATTAAATCATTTCTTTCTTTTTCAAGATGTTTTATTGTTTCTTTATTTTCTTTATCTCTTTCTGTTTTATATGAAGAAAAGTCTTTGCTAAAACTAGATTTTAATTCTGAAAATTTATCTGTTATTTTTGTAATTTCTTCTGTTATTTTTTCATTAAGAGATTGAGTTATTTCTTCTTTTATTCCTGATTTTGAAATTTGTTTTTTTAAGGTTGTTATCTGACTGTCAAAATCTACTTTAATTTTTTCTAAATCTTCTTTTGAAGCTATTTTATTGTTTAAGTTAGAAATTTGCTTGTTTACTTCATTAAATCTTGTGCTAATCTTTTCATTTATTTGCTTTAATTCATATTTTATCTCAGAATCAGAAGTTGGCTTGTCTAGTTTTTCTTTAATATAGCTTATATCTCCTCTTATGGACTTAAAAGTCAGCTTAAGTCTTTCTTCAATTTCATAGAACTTATTACCAATCTTTCTATTTAGTTCATCTTCGTAAGCCATAGTGTCACTTAGAAATTACACTATATAAAGATTATTAGTTCAGATTAAGACTATAATTAGCACTTCGTGAGGATACGAAGTCGACTTGAATCTCTAATTTAATTCTATTCTAAGGGATATGTTTCGCACTTTGTGCGATTTAGCACTTCGTTCTTATACTAAGTCGCCTGGCGGCTCCTGACGTTTATTAATTCCTTAACTTATCTGTCTGCCTTTCATAATGTATTTATTAATTAATTATCTATCTTGCTTGAAAATTATTGAGTTGTAGTTATTAATTATCCTAAATTGTCGCCAGACAATTCCATATATCCTTGCGAAGCAACTATATCTTAAATTATAGAACTAGCAATCATACCTATAAATTGTATTATTGCTTATTGTATAATACGCTGAAAAGCATTCTTGGCCCCCCAGGTTATTTTTTTGCCTTTGGCCTATGAAAATATACAATGGTTTTTCATATTGATATAAAAATGATTTAAACTGCTCTGTTGAATTTGCAGTCCAGAAACTCATCCATCCAGTTTTATCATGCTTGTTATAATCAAACAAACCAGGAGCAATTGTTTTTCTACCTGAATAGCCTTGAATCCAGGGGGAATAATAAGAAGAGGTTGACATTACCCATGAATTTTGTTCTGTATTGTTTAAGAATGAAATTACTTTTAATTCATTATCATTAATTAATGGCTTTGAGTTTTTTGCTTCATTATAAGCAAGAATTCCTGCTGATAATAAAAGAACAATAAGAATCATTGTTCCTAATTTCTTTTTGCTATTAATTAAAACAGAAAAGCCAAAAGAAGCCATAATTATCAGAATTAAATCTAACATTATGATAAATCTATTAAAAAAGAAAAATTGAAAATAAACAATTGCAAAATTAATTATTGCCCAGATTACCAAAATGTTAAAATCTTTTTTTCTTATAAAATAAAATATGCCTAAAAGTGCAAATGGAAGATAAAATAATGATGAAAATTGATATGTAAAAAAGTTTATGAAAGTTCCTGCACCTTCTCCCGGTGCTAAAAATCCCTGCAAAACAGGAGAAAACATAATCAAGATTGCCTGGCTGAATTTTCCAAGATAAAACAATCCTGCAATTACTAAAATTAAGATTCCATAGATTATATTATTCTTTAATAAATTAAAATTATATTTTTTGTCTTTTATTGGACTGATAAATGCATAAAAGAAATATGAAAGGCCAAAAATGTAAAAGCTTGGCCTGTGGATTGCTCCAAGCAAACCCCCAAGAATTACAAATAACCAGATAAACTTTTTCTTTTGAGTGGTTTCATATTTTTTAAGAAAATAAATTGAAAATAAAATTAAAGACATTCCAATTATATTTTTATAATACATAAACCAGAAGGCTTTGAATTGAATTAGTGAGAATGCATAGAGAAATAATGCAATTAGTGCTGTTGTTTTATTGTTATCTGAGAATTCTTTAACAACAAAATAAATTCCTAAGCCAAGTAAAACACAGAAGCCAATTAATAGCCATGTTAATATAAATTGTGAAGATAAAAAGGCCTTGAAAAAAGACATTAAATAAAGAAATCCTGGTTCCATTCCGCCCTGCAAAATCCATAAATCCAGATTTTGAAGACCTGATTCAATTCCATATTTATACATGCCAGGGTCATAACCTAAAGGAATTGAGTTTCCCATGTAAGGCATTACTCTAAAGAGAATAATTAGAAAGATTGCAAGAGCAAATAAGATATAATGAAGTTTTTTGTTAGGTTGCTTTTTAGGAAGTTCTTCTTTAGATATTATTGTAATTCCAAAAACAGCAAGAACAATTGCAAATATATGGAATTGCAGGGAGTATTTGAAAAATAGACCAAAAGTAATTGCTAATATTAAAAGAGTATATACTGAAAGGAGTTGGTAAAATGTTTGCTTAAAGATATTTTTCATTTTTGATAGTTTTCTAAAACCAAAAGGTTTAAATTGTTTAAATTGTTTAACTAATAATATAGGGGAACAGGACCTGACGAACCCCATGCTTGACATGGATAGTAGGATAGACGGA
>JAUSIT010000036.1 GCA_030647965.1 Nanobdellota archaeon
CATTAAAATTCTTCAAAAATCTAGTTTAAAATCATTTATATTTTCTAACCATTACTTTATTTCAAGGCCTTTTGCTCTTGCTTCAATCATTAAAGAACGAGGACATTTTTTATCTGAAAATGCACAGATGATACAACATTGAGTAATTGGTGTTGAAATCTTCTGTTTGCATTTTTTACAATCAAGAGAAAATACCCCTTCTTGCGAAATTTTTATTTTGGTTTTTTCAGAACAATGAGGACATTTTATTATTACTGCTTTTGGAATTTTCTGAATTAATTTTTTCCTACCCATTTTTAAAGAGTTATTTCTCCTCCAGAGACATCAAATCCCTGAGATTCTATATATTGGGTGCATTCTACTTCATTTTCAGGAATAGAACAATAGTCTAAACATTCTTCAACACTTAAACATCCACCTGGCCCAATACCAAATCCAGAATCTATTGGAGGGGTTGTAGTTGGGGGAGTTGTTGAAGGGGGATTTGTAATTGGAGGGGTAGTGGTTGGCGGTGTAGTTGGGGGAGTTATTGGTGGGGTTGTAGTTGGAGGTGTTGAAGAAATTTCTTTTTTTTGTAAAATGTTTAAGTTATATTCTGGAAATTCTGCAAGATTTCCAAGACTTACTTCAGGGATTCCTATTGGAAAATCCAATATTGGTTTTATTGAAGTAGGATAACCAAAAGAGTTTAGTATTAAATTAATAGTCATATCTGGCCCGCCCATTCCTAAAGGATATGGAATCTGAACAGGAAAAGGCATTTGAATTTCAGAAGGAGTAATTGATAGTGTAAAATAAACCTTTGAACCTTGTATTTTTACATTTTTAAAATGAATATATTGAGTTTCATATTTTTTTATATTTTCTTGTGAAAATGAATTAAGGATTAATGATTTTATTTGTTCTTTATTTTGAGTTGATGAAATAGATTTAGCAATTGCAGCCTGAATATCTGCTTCTTTTTCTACATCTAAAACTGAATCAATTTCAATATTTTTTAAATTTAAATAACCTTTATCATAATATCCTATTGGGATTTTTAATTTTCCAATATAAACTTTAGTATTATTTTTAGGAATAACTTTTTCAGAAATATTTTTTAATATAAGAATTTTTTCTCCCCTATCATTTATAAGATTAAGGTTATCAAGACTTATTCTAAGCTCATTTACAGAAACACTTTCTCTTAATTCAAAAGAATCTGTTACATAAATATCAATTCCTCCAACAAAAAATTGAACATAAGGAATTAAGATAATGCCTAAAATAAAACCTAAAATATATGGAATTGGTATATTTAAGAAAATTTTAGATAAAATCCCTAAGATTAAAGAGATAACTATTATAACTATAAAAGTTAATAAGGTAAAATGAGCATGAAATACATAATCAGAGATTAATGCTCCAATAAAACTAATAAAAATAATGATTAAAACTGCAAAAAAAACTACTAGCTTTGATGAATTTTCGTCTTCTTCCATTTTATGCTGTTGATTTTAAAGAGCATTCTGTTTTTATTTGAGTTAATGCTTTATCTAATTGATTATCTGGATTTTTTATTTGTTCACAAATATTTGTTTGATTCATTTTTTCAGCTTCTTTTTCAATTATTGGCTTTAAAGCAGGATTTGAACATCCTGCACTTATTTTTTCTTTCATTAAAGTGTATTCTTGTTCAACTACAGGAAGTTTTGAGCAATCCCCACTTCTCAAAGAATTTAAATCATTTTGTAAAGAATTATCATTAACAACTTCTAAAACTCCTTGAATTTGATTATAAGTAATATAAGCAAAAATTCCTATTCCAACAACTAGTATTGCTAAAATAATTAAAAAAATCTTCAACCACTTCTTCATAAAATTATATAATAAAGATAATATTTAAATGTGAGTATCTTAACCAAATTTGAGATTATAAATCCCAATTATTTCTCCAGTTATATCTTCGATATTTCTATTTGCATTCACAATTCTAATATCTTCTCCCCTAAGAAGTTCTGGAAGTTTTAAATAAACTTGCCTTAATTTTTCGCTAAAAATTTTATCTGATTCAAATTTTTTTTCTTTTTCATTTTTATCATGTTCTATTCTTTCTAAAATTCTACTAGAAGCAACTTCAACAGGAACATCAAAAATTAAAGTTAAATCAGGAATTAACATATCGTTATGACTTTGAATTAAAAAATCTATATTCATTCCTTGAGAGGATTGATAAGCAATTGTAGAATATTTATATCTGTCAGATAAAACAATAATGCCCTGTTCTAAATTAGGGATAATCAAATCTCTTAAATGGTTTTTTCTATCTTCAATAAAAAGTTCTGCGCATTTTTCAGGTCTTGAATAAGCATCTTTATCTTCTTGCATTATTCTTCTTATTTCTCTTGATTGATAGGGTTCTCTTGTAAGCAAGGTATTATTATATTTTGAGATATCGAATAAATAATTATTAAAAGCTTTTATTTGAGTGCCTTTTCCACAGCCATCAATGCCTTCAAAAACAATAAACTTTCCTCTTTCTTTTTCCATAGAGCAAAAAACTAAAATTTATACAATAAATTTTCCTGATTCATATCCTTCAATTAAATTATCTATAACTTTAAAAGATTCTGAGGTAAATTTCCAGGTTTCTTCATTTCTTAATTCTTTTAATTGAGGAATAACTTCAATATCTTTTATAATGTCGCTGTCCCAAGACCTACTGATAAAATTATGTGCAAATGGAAAATTATCAAAAAATTTGTCCATGCCTTTTTCACTATAATCCTGGCCATAAATATGCAAAGAGCCATTTTCTTCTGTGTAAGGACCCATAATTACTTCTTTTCCTGTTTTTTCTTTTAATCTTGGAACAACTTCTATTTGAATTAAATTTGTAATCCCGATTACATTATCCCCCCATGCTTTGTATAAATCTCTGCTTCTCCATCTTGCATGAGTGTTTAAAACTAACTGGCCCTGTTCATTTTCTAATGCCCTTAATTGTATTTCTCTTAAGCAGGGCATATCTTGTTTCATAAATAAATCAATTTCAGGAACAGAAGTTATTGCAACTGCCCTTCTTGTTAAAGGATCTTCTGCAAGTTTGTCTGTTATTAATTGAATTTGATTTATAGTAGAATCATCTGCACAAGGATAGGCAGTTAGTCTTTGATGATAAGCATAAGGCCATTGAGTTGGCTCAAATTCTTTTCCAGATTTTACTAAATCTAATAATTCTTTATATGGAACTACTAAATGATCTTTTGCTCCTAAAAATTCTGCAATATATTTTCCCCTTTCACAATAACTTAAAACAGGATATCTTGGTTGAGCAAATGGGTCTTCAATCTGAACCATAAATTTAGTATCTTTTCCTACAGGATCGATATATTGACCTTCTTTATTTTTTCTATCATATTGTGTTCTTAATGGATAGCCCAAATAATGAACATTTTCAATTAATTTATAATATGCTTCTGGGATAGATTTAGCTTTTATATAAAGAGCATCTATCCTACCATCTTTTTCCTCTTTTCTTTCCATAAATCAAACAAAACTTATGGCTTTTTAAATAATATTATAGAATAAAATATATATCAAACATATATTAAATAAATATTTAAATTTGAATACATTGAGATAATCATGCATAAAAAAAGAGTTTTAATTGTAATATTTTTAATTTTATTATTTACAATATTATTCTTTAAGATTTTTTTGGCTGAAAAGCAATACAAAGTTGAAAATAATTCTTTATATTATTCATTAAATAGGGGTGTGCCAGAATATTCAATGGATTTATATGAAAAAAATGAAAGTTACAATATCTATAAAATAAGTTTTTACAGCAGGGATTTTTTAAATCAGAAAACTAGGATTTATGGATTGTTTTATATGCCAATTAATAAAACAAATGTTCCTGGAATGATTTTTCTTCCTGCAGGGGCTGGAACAAAAGAATCCAGGGATGAAATTTCTTCTTTTATTGCAAAACAAGGTTATGGTGTTTTAACAATAGACCAAAGGGGAATTGGAGAAACAGGAGGAACTTATCTTAATTTTAATGAAGATTATAATATATTTTTAAAAGGAAATGAGCCAATACAGCATTTAAGTGTTTATGATGCACTTAGGACATTTGATGTTTTAAGAAGCATGAAAAATATTGATAAAGAAAATATAGGAATTTCTGGAGAAAGTATGGGCGCAAGATATGCTATTATCGCAGCTGCAATTGACAAAAGATTAAAAGGAGTTATAGCAATAAGTGCTTCTGGCTTTCATATTACAAGAAATTCTGCTTCAGACTTAAAGCAATTTTCTTATTTAACTTCAATTGATCCAGATAATTATATTTCAAAAATATCCTCAAACAAGGTTTTTATGATTCATTGTGTTAATGATAGTGTTATTTTATTAAAAGATGCTCAAGATACTTTTAACCTTGCACAAGAACCAAAGAAATTAACAATTTTTGAAAATTGCAATCATGGATATTCTTCTAATATGAATAATGAATTAAAAGAAGATTTGAGTGCATTGTTTGATAAGTAAAAATTAGAAAGTTTTTTTAAATCCATTTTCTTGAATATTTCATGGGAATATTGAACTTTATTAAGAAAATAACTGGGATGGTCGGAATGACTGAAAATGTTAAAGATAAACAAGTTGATAATGAAAAAGATAAAAAAGATAAAAAAATAGCTTTTTCTGATGTTCGAAATGTGCCCCCACTGGGAGCCTTACATTTCGGAGCATCCAAAAATCCCCCAACAAACATTAAAGGATTTTCTGATATTGAAAATTGGATAGAAAATAAGAAAAAGGAAACTGAACTTCAAGAGAAAAAAGTTTTTGTTTTGATTCAGGAAAGAATCAAAAATTTTAGTAAGGGACTTGAAGAAAAAATAAAAATTTTGAATAGTGTTAATCTTGAATCACGAAAAGCTGAAGAAAAAATAAAATCAGTTGTAGAAGAGGGCAAAAAGAAATATATTGAATTCATAGAGATTCTCATAAAAAGATTAAATAATTTGCAAGAAGACCAACTTGAAAAAGTTTTAGAAGAAATAAACAATAACTTTTTAGAATTTAACAAACATTCACATATGAGCTATGAAAAAGCCACTATTTTTATTGGAAAGGAAATGAATGATATAAAAGAAGAGTTAGTGATATTTTCCAGAGATTTATTAAAAATTTCAGAAAATAATAAAGAAATTATAAATTATTCTAAATGGATTTCATTGATTAAATTAAAATTAAAGCAATTAGATGAAATAGAAATGGATATTGATAAAATAAATGCATTGATGTTGCAATTAGATAAAAAAACAACAAATAAACTAGAAGAAAATAAAATGCTTCTTAAAGAAATTGAAATAGCCAAGAAAAGTCCTGATTATTTAGAACATTTAGATAAAAAAGAAAAAATTAAATTAGCCAGAGAAGATTTAGAAAAAGATTTTATGAGTTTAAAACAACTTATTGATTTTAAATCGCTGGCTAATTTTTATCATATGTTTGAAAATAAAATGCAAATATTAAATTCTTACAAAGATAACTTCCAAGAAGAATTTCAAAAAGATGGTGGGAAAGATATCTTGAACTTGTTAAATGAAGCAAAACTGAATAATTCTGAGATTTCTAATAAAATAAGTCAACTTAATCGGAAAAAAGAAGAACTTGAAGAAATGGAAATGGGAAAAAATAAAGATAAAACCCAAGAAATAGAATCTAAAATAATAAACATAAATCTAGAAATAGCTAACCTAAAAAATTCAAAAGCTAAAGAAGAGAAAAAAAGCGAAAAACTAAATATAAACAAGGAAGAAATTGTTAAAGAAATAAAAGAAGAATTTGTTAAAATGGGCATGGAGTTAGATTAAAAATTATCTTGATTAGTTAGAATTACCTCCTAAAGAGAAATTAATAATTTCTATTTCTAGTATTTGAACTTTCTTGCCTTGGTTGTTCTTGCGCGTTATTTCTTGCACGTGCCTTTAAAGCTTTATATTCAGCAAGCTTTCTATCATACTCGGGATCATTAAAATCTGCTATTCTTGCCATAAAATTATTTGTTATGCTGCTTTAAAAAGATTTGCAAGAAAGAAATTTTCTAAATAAATTTATATACTTATTTAATTTGAAATCATTATGGAAGCCTTATTGGGGGTTATTGGACTAATTTTTATAATAATTGGATGGATTCAACAAATAATCCAAATAATAAAAGAGAAAAATAGCCATTTAAATTTAGGTTTTGCACTACTTTATGTTATTGGCTCTTTGGCTTTGGTTTTATATTCATTACAGATTAAAGATGAGGTATTTGCAATACTAAATGGCCTTGCACTTCTTATGGGCGCAATAGGATTGCTTTATACAATAAGGTACAGGAGGAAAAAGTAAGCAATAATTCTTGATTAATTAAATTTTCTCCAATAAACTAATTCTCTTTTTTCGGGGGTCTTTGGACTGGGAATATCTTTAGAAAAATCCATAGAGTATTCTGGAAAAGGCAATCCATATTTTTTTATTTCAGATTCAATCAATTCTTTCAAATTCTTTTTTTCTCTTTCACCTAATTTAGTACCATATCTAAAAAGATGATCTAAATTTTGATTACAAATGCATCTATCAAAAATTACTGCGAGATCTTCTCCGATAGTCGTTTGCACTCTCCCATAATAAACCGGCAATAAAATCTCATCTTCATGAGATTTAGCTTTGAATACTCTTATATCACTAAGATCCCGATAATATGCTGTTGAATTATTATCAACAAGAAAGTTTTGAGTATGGGGAGATTCTAAATATATTCCTTTTGAAGCCAAAAACATCCAACTTTTAATTATCTGGGACATACAATTTATTTCAAAATCTGAATTAAATTTTTGAGAGCTTATAACATAAAACCAAGGAAAAACTTCTGTTTCAGGCATTTTTCTAATAATAAAATTAAAAATAGGGTCATCAGCATAATGACATTCTTCAGGAACAAATTGAAATCCTTCAAATTTATTATTTTCTAATAAGACACTTGCCCTTTCACTTCTTTTCATCTGTATTGGTTGAAGATCTCTAACGCATCTTGTTATTTTTCTTAAAAGAGGCACTTTATAGCAAATATTTTCTTCTGGCTCATACATTGTTCTAAATGAAGAAGTTGGAAAAACAAGTTTTTTTCTTATAATTTCATTTTCATTTAATTTTAAGTCGTGAAAAGTATCTGGATGAACTGGCCTTTCTTCAAAAAATCTAAAAATAAAAGGCAATTCAAATGGTTTTTCTCTGTACTCTTGAGAAACTTCATTTATATGACAAAAAGGACTATAATTTGTTATATTAATATATTCTTTTTGCACATCATATTTAGGATTTGCCATTTTCATTTTCAATATGTAATTTAATTATCACTTCATCCAAAACAGAGTATAATTGCCTTAAGAAAAGATTATGATTAATATGAAAATCACTTTTAATATCTGGGCATTCAGACATATAAAGATCATTAAAAGAAAAATCTATTTCTTCTTTTGAGTGTGTTCCAAATCTTATATTCTTTTTTTCAAAAATTGCTTCAAGCCGGATTATTGACCAAATATAATGAAATATTTGATTGAAAAATCTATCAGTTAATTCCTTTCCAAGAAGTTGCTTGATTTTATTATCTGTAAAATATTTATCTATTTTTATTGAGCCCATGTTAATCCCCTCAATTAATAATCTTCTTCTTATTAAAGCCAATACCAGAAAAATATTTTCAAAAGGCTGTTTTTTGTAATATTCTTTAATATTTTTAATTTCATTCATATCAACAAGAGATAAATCTATTAGAGAGATTAAAAGAGCATGATATTTGTTTATCAGAGAATTCATTCCCAAGATATATTTTTTATTTTTTGCAATTGTCTTTTCTTTTTTTGCTATTTTATTTAAAATAGGTTGAATTACATCATTTCCATAAATTATTTCATAAGTAGATGACCAATCATAGCATTTTTCTGGAGCTATACTATTTAATAGGTATTCTTCTAATTCTAAAGGGTCTTTATTTGCCCAATACTTTCTAAACATTGAATTTTCAAGACCAGAACTTATTTTATATTCTTTTATATTTCCATCTGGCCAATGCATTCTAAATATCATTTCTGTAAAAACCTCTGGAAAACTTTTTAATAATGGCAAATAACCCACCAATGTAGCATGTACAAGGTCTCTTGGCTTGTTCACAACTAAAGATAATAACAAACAAATCTGCTCTTCAATTGGAAGAATAGTCGACCTTAAAGATTCTGAATAAACAAAATTTAAATCGTAATCTCCTGATAAACGATTGTTGTTTCGTGCAAGGCTTCCATTCCAAAATACTCCAACTGGCTTATTTTCTAAAAGAGGTTTATACAATTCTAAAATTTTTGCCAAAATTTTATTAATTAAAATTTTATGCTGACTAGCCAATTGAATTATTTCTTTGATTGAAAATTCAGACATAAGATTATCTCTTTTTTGCTTTAATATTTCCAATTCCAAAAAATATTCTTTACTCAATAATCTAACAATATTTTCAAAATCTTCTAAGCTTGGGGTGTTATATGAAAAATAAAAATCATAATACTCAATTTTATCTTCTTTGCAATTTTTGCTTGTGATTTGTTCCATTTTTATACAATCTTTTTAGTTTTTATTAATTCGTCTCTTGTGCATGATTCGCATCTGCTTGCAGGGGACGATGAAGAAAATTTTTCTACTGCAAAACATTTTCCAGTATAATTTGCAAAATCAGGATTTTCTTCAAGACCAATAGGATTTGAAATATTTCCCATTTTGTATTCAGGATTAAAAACAAAATAGCAGCAGGGATAAATATCTCCGACAGGGTCAACTGATATCGAGTCCAAGCAATATCCACATCTGTCTGTTATTGAAACTCCAATATTTTTTGCCATTTCTTTATATATTTGAAGTGGCTCAATCATGTCACTGCCAAAACTTAATTTATTTTTCAAAGCCCTGCCAGTATTTAATGCAGTTCTCATAACTAACTTAATATTATTTCTTTCAAATTTATCAAGAGTTTCAATTAATTTAGGAATTTGCTTGTAATTTTCAAAAGTTACAGTCATTCTTGCTTTTGTCAATCTTCCTAAACTAGAAGTTAAATCTATAGCTTTAATTGCACTCTGATATGAACCTTTTCTTTGCCTTAGATAATCATGAAAATCTTCAAGTCCATCTAAAGATATCTGATAAAAACTTTGTGGATTTAAATCAGTCAATTCTTTAACAAAATCCCCTTTTAATAAGATGCCATTAGTTACTAATTCTAATGCCCCGCCATATTTTGCAGTGCTTTTAGCAAGAATTCTGATTAAATCTGGCTTTAATAATGGCTCTCCGCCTGTTGCAGAAACAGATTCTGGCTTAAAAAAATCATAAAATTCATCTGCCCGTTTTTGTGTAAAATTCATACTTTTGATTTCAGGATGCTCTCCTGCAGACAAATAACAATGAAGACATCGCAGTATGCAATCATATGTAAGCATGTGCCTTACTTCATTTATTTTCATTTTATTTTTCATTTTATCTTTAATTACCTTAATTAAATATTATGTAATTACTATATAATAGTACTAATATCCTTTTTAAAAATATCGGTTATATTCCCTGGCCCTCTTTTTCGAGCATACCATAGCTTTATAAATCATCAATTCAGTATTATATTGTTAAGCTTAAGGGAATGACACATTGACTTTTTCTTATGTCGAGAATGTGTGTAAAAGCAATTATTTCTTGATAAAATGCTAACAATTTCAAAATGGAAAACTTTAGAAAATTAGGCCTTATAGAGCCTATCTTGAATTCACTTCAAGAGCAAAACTTTAAGGAACCTTCAGAAATACAGGAAAAAACAATTCCATTAATTTTAGAAGGCAAAGATATTATAGCCGGAGCTGCAACAGGTTCTGGAAAAACACTTGCTTTTGCTTCAGGGATTATAAAAAATTCAGAAAAAGGAAAAGGAATTCAAGCAATTGTTTTAACTCCTACAAGAGAGCTTGCTGAACAAGTTGCAATAAGCCTTCAGAGATTTTCAAAAGATAAACAATTGAATATAGTACCTATTTATGGCGGAGTTTCAATGGAATATCAATTAAGAAAACTAACAAATGCCGATGTTATTGTTGCAACACCTGGAAGAATGTTAGATCATCTTGCTAGAAGAACAATAAGATTAGATAATGTAAAAGTTCTTGTTTTAGATGAAGCAGATAGAATGTTAGATATGGGCTTTCAAAGAGATGTTGGAAAAATAATCAGCTATTGCCCTGTAAAAAGACAAACATTATTATTTTCAGCAACTATTTCAGAAGATATTTCAAGACTTGCTAGTAGATATATGAATAATCCTATAAGAATCTCTGCTCAAAGTTATGTAGATTCTTCAAAATTAACACAATTTTATTGTTCTGTTAGAGATCAGGAAAAATTTTCATTATTAGTTCACTATTTAAAAAATGAAAAGGCTGACTTGGCAATGGTTTTTTGCAATACTCAAAGAAAAACAGAATTTATTTCAGCTAATTTAAAAAAATTAGGAATTGATACTTTATCAATTCATGGCGGGTATTCACAAAATCAAAGAAGCAGAGCAATGAGTTATTTTGCTTCAGGAAGAATTCCGGTTTTAATTTGCACAGACATTGCTGCAAGAGGATTGGACATAAAAGGAATTTCTCATATTTATAATTATGATATCCCTGCTGATAAAACTGATTATGTCCATAGAATAGGAAGAACTGCAAGAGCAGGAAATGAAGGAAAAGTAATTAATTTAATTGGAAGCAATGATTATGAAAACTTTGGACAAATATTGCAAAATAAATCTTTAAAAATTGAACAAATTGAAACACCTGAACTTGGGGAAATAATAATAACTTTTGGAAGAAGTGAATATAGCGGAGGAAATAATAGAGGCCGTGGAGGCTATTCTGGACGTTCTGGTGGACGTTCTGATTCAAGAAGAAGTGGCGGTGGATATGGTGGCCGTTCTTCAGGTTCTTCAGGAAGAAACTTTAGAAGAAGATAATAAATTTTATGCAAAACCTTATAAATTAGAATTCAAATAAATTACAATGGGAAATTTTAGATCAGATAATCGTGGAGGCGGAGGATTCCGTAATTCTAGTGGACACCCTGGAAGTTCAGGAAGTAGAGGGGGATTTGGTGGCAGAGATTCTAGGGGATTTAGAGATAGAGATTCTGGAAGTTTTGAAAGAAAAAGACTTGAAATGCATGAAGTTACTTGCGATAGATGTAAAAAACAATGTGAAGTTCCTTTTAAACCAACAGGGGATAAACCAGTTTTCTGCAGAGATTGTTTTGGAAAAGAAGGAGATTCTGGTTCAAATTCTCGAAGCAATTTTGACTCAAGAAACAAAAATACTAATGTTCCAGTAGCAGGAATATCTCAAGAACAGTTTAAACAAATTAATGCAAAACTAGATAAAATAATTGAATTCTTAGAAAGCATAGAATTTGAAGATGAATTAGAAGAAGATGAAGAAGACAAAGAAAATTAATAAATAAAATTTAAATATTAGTCTTTTCTTTAATCGTTTTTAGATAAACTATTTTAGGCATATGTTGTTTGCAAAGTTCATTGAATTCTGCTTTTATGTTTTTAAAATTCCTGCTAACAAATTGAGAACCTTTAAGGTCCTGATTGATTTCTGAAAAACAATTTGGATTTTTCAAAGCTTCTCGGCCCAACATTATTCCTTTTATGTTTTTTCTATTTTCTAATGAAATACTTTCAATTAATTTTTTAATATCTTCAGAGTTTTTTATTCCCCCATTAATAATAAGTGGGAGATTATATGAAGCTAATTCATTAAGAAGTGAATAATCATACTCACTTGATGAAGATTCTTGAGCATGCTTGAAATGAATAGTAACATTTGTAAAATTTGGATTTTCTTTTGCTATTTTCTCTAGTTCTTTAAATAAAATAAATATTTTTTTCTGTTTAACTTCTGTTTCATTCAGGCCTAATCTTAGCTTTATGCCAACTTTGTACTTATTTTGATTTAACAACTCTTTTATAAGATGGCTAACTTTAACTGAACGTTTAATTAAAGCCGGCCCTTGGCCAATTCTAATCAAATTAGGGGATGGACAACTAGCATTCAACTGAATTCCATAAACATTATTTTTTTCAGGATATTTCTTAATTTCTTCTTCTAATTTTTTAAGAAACTTTAAACACTCTGATTCTTTCGATGTTGCAATCTGAATCCATTGTCTCTGTCCTTCAATAGGATATGTGTCAATTTCTTCCCAAATATTATTTCTTTTTATCAGATTGGTTAAGCCTAACACTCCAGTGTATGAATCTGAAGCTCCCCTGCATAATTTTCTAAATGCCCAGCAAGTTATATTTTCCATTGAAGCTAAATGTATTTCCATAATCACCTTTGAGGAATTAGCTTTATTTAAAGTTTCTATGTTGTCATTATTTAATTTATTATTTTTTATTGCTAGATGATTTTTAAAACACACATTTATAACTCTGACATGATTTATTAAAAAATGGCAGATAGCGCAAAACAATTTAAAAAAATAAATGCACAGGCTAGAAGCAAAACAAATGCTCGAGGAAAAAAAGAGCAAGAAGAATTAAACAAAAAAACAAAACAGCAAGAATTAATTTAAATTTAATTTATGCAAGAAAAAAATTGGTGTGTTTATCTTTTAGAATGTCTTGATAATTCTTATTATACTGGAATTACTAATGATCTTATGAAAAGAATGGACGCTCATAAATCTGGAAAGGGAAGTAAGTATGTTTTAGCAAAAGGCTTTGGTAAATTACTCTCTTCAAAAAATTATCTAAATAAATCTGAAGCACTTAAAGCAGAATATAAAATAAAGCAATTACCTAAAGATAAAAAATTAATTTTTTTTAGTTCCTAAATCTATTTAATACCTTATTTATTTAAAATGTTATGGAAATTAATAAAGAGTGTGAGAGAAAAATATTTTTAAATTTATCACCCTCCAGTCTTAATACTTATTATCAAAGCCCATTATTATTTTATTTAAAATATATTGCTAAAGTTCCAGATGATACTTATGTGCCAGTATGTTATGGCCTTTCTGGGAATATAGTTCATGAATGTCTTGAAAAATATGCTAAAAAAGAACTTGATAGGGATGGAGTTTATTTGCATTTATTAACTCAATGGGAAAAACAAAATTTGCCTGAACAAAAAGATATTTGTAATAATATTCTAAACCCTTTAGAATATCTTAATGCAATACTTAAGGGTATTGAAATAATAGACCAGCACGAAAATCATATATGCGAAGAAACAATATTATTTCCATTTAAAGAAAATGAAAATATAAAAATAGGAATAAAGGGGATAATTGATTTACAAGCAATTGAAAAAGAATGTAAGCAACAAGTTATTTTAGACTATAAAACAAGCAATAGTGTAAGTGAAGATAAAAACTTTGAACGTCAGGCTTTATTCTATAATTTTTTAATTTATAAAAAGAAAAATATTATTCCTTCAAAAACATGTTTGCATTACCTTAAATTAGGTGTTTCCAAAGAATATATCTTTGACATAGACGAGATAACTGAGTTTGAAAAAGAATTACATAAAATTGCAGATACTATACTAACTTATGGCACAAATATTGAAAACTATCCAATTGGCAGGATAGATGATCTCTTTAATAGTAAAAAACAAGCATGCTTAAAAGAAATAGAAAGAAGAAAAAATCTAACTAAATAATCTTCTTTAAAATAGGATCATACTTTTTAGAAATTTTCTTTCCTTTTGATAAAACAATTAAATTATAAATTGGATAATAATATTGAGTAATATTAATTAAAACATTTTTAATTGATAAAACATGTTTTTCAATTTCATCATTAATATGAAAAATTTCCTCATTATGAAGTCTTTCTTTATAGCTTCTTTTTTGCAACATATTTAATCTTTCGTTAGATTCTCGAATCATTCTTTTTAAGGTATTAATATCTCGTTCATAATATGTATGTTTTAACTTGCTTTCAAGAAGTTTTATTTTTTCTTTACATCTTTCAACTTCTTCATCTTTTTCTTTAATTTGTTTAAAATAATAATCTTTAATTCTATCAAGCTCTTTATTGAGCTTTACATTTAAAAAAGATTTAATTGTCTTGACCTCTTTATTTACCTGCAAATCCAATATTTTTTTAACAAAATTATAAGATTCTTTTAGATCTATTGATAAAATTTCTTCTTTATTTCCATTGTTGGTTTTAAATTTACTGATATCTAAATCCAAAACTTCTGCATCTTTAATTAAAAAATTATTCATAGTTTGTTTTTTTTCATTAAGATACTGATAAATAGATAAAAAAGAAAATTCAGACAAGAAGCTATAACCATCTTCTTTAATTTCAATAATTTTATTATTTTTTAATTTAGAATTTTTATTAAGTTCTGATAAATCTGGTTTAATATTTAATTTTAATAAACTAGTCTGTCCCTTATTACGAAGATAATCTTTTATTGCAAGTAAAAAATAACTTCCCTGCGTGACTAGCTCAGAATCTTTTATCTTGGCATGTAAATTAAAATCAAAAACTATTTTATAGGGGGATTTTTTTCCAATAAATTCTTCAAAATCGCTTGGCACTTCGCTAATAGTTAAAACTCCTTTTTCATCATTAATTTTATATTCTTTAAAAAATTCTAAAATAAAATTTTTAGGATTATAATCTGTCATTTTAGTCTAATAACTCCGAGGTATATTTTTTAGTTTTTTCATATTCTTTAATGCCTTTGTTTATTTCATCGCCCACTTTTTCTATTTCACTTGCAAATTTACTTAAATTATTTTTTGAATCTAAAAATGCATTCATAAGTTTTTCTTCAAATTTACTTGAACCAGATTTTCCATTTGAGTCTAAACCCATATTAAACAATATAATCGGCAATTCTCCCATAACTAATCCAATGCAACACATTTTATTTATAATTAAATCAACAACATGTTCTTCCATAGTATCTTTTGTAGCAAGATTATAAATAAAGATATTTTTCTTTTGCCCTATTCTATCTAGTCTACCTATTCTTTGTTCAACAGCCATGGGATTCCATGGAAGATCATAATTAATCAGATTATTACAAAATTGAAAGTTTAATCCTTCTGCACCTGTTTCAGTACTTACAAGTATTTGGCTTTTTTCCTTAAAATCTTTTATTCTTTTTGATTTTTCATCATTAGTTAATCCCCCCTTAAATTCAGTAATCTCAAATTTTTGTTTTCTTAAAATGTCTGAAATATATTTTAGTGTTGCTGGATGTTTAGTATAAATAAGAATTTTTGTACCTTTATCTTTTTGATTTATTTCATTAACTAACTCAATTAATTTATCCATTTTAGTATCTTGAGGTATTTTTTTTAATCGTTCAACAATTTCTTTGGCAATATCCTGAGTTGTTTTATGATATTTTGGATTAGATATTAAATTTTCTAAAAATTCAATTGAAGATTTAGATGAACTTGTTATTTTTGGTAAAATAGAGTGTGCAGCCAGAGTAGTATTTATTGGATTTCCATTAAAATCAAAATAATGCAATAGCAACATGTCAGCAACTTCTTCATAAGCTCTTTTTTCAGCCCAATTTAAATTTACTGATTGAATCTTTGGAATTCTTTTCATATACTTTATCCCCTTAGCTTCATCTCTTCTCCTTCTAATCATTACTTCAGAAAGTTTTCTTTTTAATTCCCTAGGATTTAATGGCTGTCTTTCATTCCCATTTACTAAAAAATTTGCCCTAAATTCAGTTAGAGTTCCTAAATGTCCTCTTCTTAAAAGGGATAAAAGATTATATAATTCAATTAAATCATTTTGAAATGGTGTTGCTGTAAGTAAGAGTAATCTTTTCTTTTGAAGTTTATCTACAAATTTCCACCTAAAAGTTTTTTTATTTTTTAGTTTATGGGCTTCATCGATTATTATTATATCCCAATAAATCTTATGAGCAGTAGAATGCTTAAACTCATTTGTTTCATTATTAAAATTCTTGACCTTGTCTATAGAAGCAATTGCAAGTTCACTATTTTCCCATTCACTTTCTTTATTAACTTCTTTAAAATTTAAATCAAATTTTGTGCTTAATTCTTCTTTCCATTGGTTAACTAATGAAGGCGGAGTAAGAATTAATGCACGCCTTACAAATCCTCTAACAATGCACTCTTTTAAGACCATCCCAGCAGTTATTGTTTTTCCAAGACCTACTTCATCTGCTAATAATGCTCTGCCATCAAAATCTCTTAAAATTTTAAGCGCACCATCTTGCTGGTGAGGCAAATTATAGGCTAAATTTTTTTTAATTAATGGATAAGATATTAATTCTTTTATTTCAGATTGTTTTGCAGCTTCTTCTGCATTTAATTTAAGAGTTAGTATTCTCCTAGGTTCAAATTCTTTATTTTTTATTTTTTCTAGAATTTCTAAATCTTCTCTTGCAAATGTTTCAATTATTTTGAGTTTTTTATCAAAATATATTTTTTCATTAGTATTCACTAGAGTTTTATTTGAAATAACAATTTTTTTAGTGTTCATCTTTTTGCCAGAAGAAAAGACGGTTTTTAATTGTTTACCTTTTGCTCTTTTTCGATTTTAATAGAATTTAATTGCTTAATGAAATTTTATCTGTTTCTTAAAAATAAAATTAATAATATTAAGATCAAAATTATGAATATAATTAATAAGATATTTATCCAAGTAATAAATTCAAATCCCCAGAAAAGTTTTTCAGTGTTAACTACTAAGTTGTCATTAAGATAAACGACTTGGTTATTGATTGTATTCTGTTTAATATAATTTGCTTGTCCTAAGCTATCTTGATTTGCTTGATTAGCTAATGAACCTGAATTGCTTGTTGAAGTTGATTTCTTTTGTTTTAGTGTAAATGAAATGTTCTTGCTTCCTATGTTTCCTGCTAAATCTTTTGCATAAATAGACACAGTATAACTTCCATTAGATAGTGTTATTGTTTTAGAAAATTGAGTATTATTTATTTTATTTAAGGTTATATTTTGATTATTTATTAAAACCCAAGCACTACCTATTACTTCATTTGTTGAAATTTCAAAATTTATATTTGAATTTGTATATGTTTTTCCATTTTCAGGAGAAAGTATTGTTATAATTGGAGCAGTTGTATCTGTTGTATCTGGAATTACAGAAGTATTTAGTTGAAATACAACTTTAGTGCTTCCTATGTTTCCTGCTAAATCTTTTGAATATATTGTCCAGCTATTTATTCCTTCAACAGAATTAACATTTGTTGTTTGAAGAATATTTGCAATGCATAAAAATGCAGTTTCATTTGTTTTTCCATTATCTTTGCTTAACCAGCATTCTTTAATATTTTTCTCTGCGACTATATATTGTATTTGATTTACTTGAGTTGTATATGTTTTTCCATTTTCAGGAGAAAGAATTGTTATAACTGGAACTGTTGTATCTGTTAAATTTATTTGATTTTCATCTAAAACAATTAAAGTTATTTCTTTAGATAGTATCTGGGGATTTGTGAATTTAGAATCTGTTATTTCTGTTATTAATTCTATTTTATAATTGCCTGCTTTTATTGGAGTGTAAGAAAATTCAATATTTTGATTTGTGCTCCAGAACATATTTAGATTTTTAGTTTCTACAACATTTCCATTAACTTTTAATGTTGCTTTAACTTTGTCAGAATAGTATCCATCTTTAAGTTCTTCTGGAACAAAAGTTATATGGTCTTTGTTTATTCTTGGGGATAAAATGTTTGAAGTTACTTTTATTTGTTCATTTACTTTTGTTTGTGTTTTGCTTATTTGAAAATTATTAATTTGTGCAGATGCAGAATCTGTTATTTTATACAAATAATTATTTTGGTCAGGAGTTTTTCCTTCACCATACCAATTTGCTTTTACTTTGTATGGAACATAGCCTGGCTTGTAATAATACACTAAATAACCATATTGAGAAATTAAATATGTTGGATATTGAAGAACAATTATATTATTATCTCCTGTGCTTAATGTTCCTGGCCAAAAAGCTCTGTTTTGTGTGTAGTCTGCATTATCCCCTATAAATCCAATAACAGAAACATTTGTTAGTGATTGATTTGTATTTCCGTCATAAACATAATTTGGCTCATAAACTGTTGCTGATGCAACTGCAGTTAGAATAATTAATGTTAATAGAAATATTGAAGATATTGATTTCATTATCTATTTCCTCCTGATTCGCTTTCTCCTGTTCTTCCACCACCTATTCCTGGATTTGCAGGGGGTTCTGGAAGATCATATTCATTTTCTGGAGTATTTTGTTTGTCATCATGTGTGTGTGTTTTGTCGTTGCTTTTGCTTACTTGATCTGATATAAAATAAACAGAAGTTAGTGCTAAACTTGGGGCAACAAAAAATTTAAACCAATTGCTAGTGTACCATTTTTGTTCTGTTGTAGTTTTTGCTTCAAGAGTTTTTGTTGAATTTGGCTTTGACATTAATTGAGGTTTTTTTGCAGAACTATTTGAATTTACAGAATCTTTATTATCAATTTTATAATCAGATTCAATTATTTTAGAGTTATAGCCTTTAGGAAATATTGTTTTTAATTTTAAACTATCTGCTAAATCTTGTTTTACTGCAAATCTATTTTCAATAAGAATTGTGTCAATTCCTTTTTCTCCAACTATATTTCTTAAACTTGTAGAAGATGTAGTATCATGTGCTTGATAGCCCATTATAGAATCTGCATTAGCTCTTGTAATAGAATAAACAGGTGTTCCAACAGGAAAATTATCTTTTTGAATAATTGGAGCAGAACATCCACTTGCTGTAACACAAGTTAATAATCCTATAGTTGCATAATCTTTGAATTTCATAATTTTTTAAAAGTTTGAACACTTATAAATCTTTCTTTTGTTATAACTTTTAAGTTACTACATTAAACCATATAAATTCACTCACAAAAAAGAAAAATATTCTTTAATTAGATATTTTTAATACTTGACCAAAGCTAGATAAGTAAATACAATTCAATTTTCAATAATTTTTTAAACCAGGTATTATTTGACTATATATGGTTACTAAATTTAAATTGTGTGCAGAGTGCAAAAAGAATAAATTTGAAGTTGTACCTAATGCAAGATATGTTAGAAAATATTGTGAATCATGCAGTAAAAAGAGAAAAAAGGCATGGGACGAACAGTGGAAAGTTAAGTTTGAAGATTTAGAGGATGAATAACAGGGGATTTAAGATTCTGATTTTTTGTAACCGAACGATTAAAAAAAATTAATCATTTAAACGATTCCTTCAAAGTAGATAATGCTTCAGTTAAGAGACTTCTAGCTTCATATTGTCTTGGAATAAATGGATATGTAGCAGAAGAAACCATCCCGCCTTCCATTCTTGACTCCAAAACAGCCTTTAATTTACCAGTAGCATTTGGATAAATAGTATCATAACATATATCTCCGAAACTATAATCAGTTCTACGATTATTATCCACCTCTTCATGCAAATTTAATTTATCCAGATAATCTAAAGCAATTTTATTTTTAGATAAACCTAATTTTTTTACTGTAGTTAATTGTTTACTTAAACGAGAATAATGATTAATTTTAATTCCTAAGGTATACCAATGCCCTTTTAACTCTCCATCAATAATCTTAATTAATCCTTGAACTTCTTGGTCGGATAAGATATTTATCATAATCATTAAAAGATAAATAAACTATTTAATTATTTAGGTAATTGTTAAGATAAGAAAAACGCCCGAACACCCCATAAGTGTGCCACTTTCGTGAGAATCGCTCGCTCTTGTTAATTTAGTTATCATTTTGAGATTCCTCTTTATTATTTTTATTTTCAGCTTCTTCAGCTAATTCTAAAATTGTATTAACCCATGTTGGATTTTCCATCAGTGTTGTGTGCGATGGAGATGATTTATAAATCTTGTCGAGATGGAATGGGCAAGCCAAAAAGTTTATATAATAGTCTATACAGGTATATACATGAGAATTATAAAGAAAGTTATTGAAATAGGAAATGGGGCAGCAGTATATGTGCCTAGAGAATACTCTGGAAAACAAGTAGTTATTATTCTTCCAGAAGGGGTAAATGAAATTAAAAGAAGAATTATAGAAAAACTTACAGACCACATGGAGAATATTGTGGGAGTTTATTTATTTGGCTCTTATGCAAGAGGAGAAAGTCATTCTCTTTCGGATATTGATGTATTAATTATAACTAAAGAAGAAGCGAAGGGGTTAAAATTCCTCTTTGAAGATATGGATGTTAGAGTTATAACCTTAGAAAAACTAAAGAAGTCAATTGATAGTCTTCCAGCAATGAGTCTTCCTATTTTGAAGGAGGCTAAAACTATAATTAATCC
>JAUSIT010000003.1 GCA_030647965.1 Nanobdellota archaeon
CTTGTCTTAACTCTTTTATTTTCAGGCATTTTTAATGAATTTATGCTCGTATTTTATTATAATATATGGTATTTTAACACCTATATAAATATTATGTTTTTTAGATATAGGTTTTTTCTTACCCCATATTTTAAAAGAATTTTAAAAAATTAAATTTTAGCCAATAAATGTGTTGTCTATTTTCCGAGTAGCATAAGCTTTATAAATAAACTGGCAAAAAAAGCCATTTTTTTGATTTTTTTGCTTAAAAGTGTGAAAAAGGTTTATAAACCATATCTGGATAGGTTAATTACGCATATCAGAGGTGATATGCAACTGATTCAGTGTTAATTTATAGGGATCCCAGTAATTACTATCATTTATGATTTCCCTAATCATAAATTCCGGTCAGACAATTAGAAAGGTTGAATTCGCGTAAAAGCGAAGCCTTGACAAAGGCGACTAATCTAAAAGTACTGAAAGGAGGTTTTAAAAAATGAAATTTAATTTCAAAAAGATTGCAACAGTTATAGGAAGCGTATTAATGGTTGGTTCAACCATGGGCGTTGCTGCTGCTTCGGCCTACCCAGCTCCATTTGTTCAAAATGGCGCTGCTAGTGTAGCTGTCGTTGTTGGAGCTAATGCTGCAGGAAGTGACTTTTTTGCTGCAACAACAATTGGAAATCAATTGGCAAGCAAATTAGCAGGACAGACTGCAACATCAGGCACAACAGGAGCTACTGGAACAGGCGGAGACAGTATTAATTTAGCATCTTCAAGCCAAAAATTGTATATGAATAGCACATTAAATGCTGCTAGAACAATTTTGACTAAAGAACATTTGCCAACATTATTGGCTGATGGAACTGCTAATGATAATGCTGGAACAGCATACAAATATACTCAAACAATTACACCTGCAGGCGCTGGAACAAGCGCAGCAAATGAACGAAAAGTTACATTTGGCAAGAGTGGTGAGAGTATAGACCCAGTATTAATGGTTAATACAGGTTATCAGTCAGCTGCACCTTTTTACAATTATACATTGACTTTCTCAAAAGCATTACCAGTAAATGAATCTACAGTCATTGGGACTGCTACAATTACAATGCTTGGTCAAAAGTATACTGTTGGAGCTAATTCAGATGAAAATACATTATACTTGTATGGATCTGGAAAAAGCGCAACTGCAACAGAAGGTGAAACAACTACTGTAACAGTTAATGATATAGATCATACTGTTTATTTAGTAGGTTCATCTAGTACAACTACTGCAACAATAGAAGTTGATGGTGTTAGAAAATCTGTTACAAAAGGCGGTTCATATAGATATTCTGGAGACTTTGAAGTATATGTCAAGGATATTTTTTATGCTAGCAAAACAGGAACACTTTCAAGTGCTGATTTGCTTTTAGGAGCAAAAACACTACACTTTGAAAACAATAGTGCGGTAAGATATGGAGCTGATGATTCAACTATATTAGGAACCAATGCAGTTATAACAGGCGTTGCTTCATCTGGAAAAATTGATTCTATAAGAATCGATCAAGCAGCTGAATCTGCTACAGGAGACTATTTAAAAGTTGGACAAACTTTCAAAGATAGAGTCCTTGGTGGATTAGATGTAACTTTTGTTGATACAGTACCTGCAATAGATGCTGTAACAAATGATAATATTTTAGTTGATACAGATAATTCTGTAGCAGCTAGAGTTAAGTTCACATCAGCTTTAGCTGGAACTTCTGGAGAAAAGCAAATTGCTTATGCAAGAGATAACGACCTTATAGCAGACGCTACATTAAGACCATTACTTGCAAATGATGCGAATAAAACAATTCACACTATTGAAGGCGCAAATGCTGTTGTTGGAGACTATATTATTGCTAATAGCAATGATGAAGGAAGAATCTTAGAAGTCATGAGTATTGGTTCTGGAACTAGTACTAGTGATTACACAAGATTTAGAGATGTTATAACAAATGAACAGTTTGATTTCTCTACAGGAACTAACAATAAAACAACAAGCGCAAGAGCAATGGGAGGATCAGAATATAATGCATTTACAAATGTTAATGCAGATAGTGCTTTATCCACTGTTAATTTAACATGGGGAGCAGGTTCTGCAGCAGGAGATGAAGGTACTCAGACAACATTATTTCCAAGAATCAAATTGGCTAATGGTGAATGGTTATCTTTCTTAAAAGAAGTACAAGTTGATAACGCAACAACTTACTCATTACCTGGAAAATATTTGTTAACTGATTATCAAAATGGGGCAAAAATTGGAACTACTGTAAATAATATTACTACTTATGTAGGACATTTAGTTGGTAATATTAACTGGAGTCTTAACACAACAGAGTCAGTAGGTACTATAGCTATTACAAACGCAACACTCGCTGGAATAAGCGAACGTGGAAGCTTATGTAATTTTAGTACAGCTAATGGTCCAGCTATTTTGATACAAGAGGAAAAAACATTAGCTGACGCTGATGGACAAGCAATTTGTATTCCTTTGACATCATTAACATCTGGTTCAATTAAAATGCCAGCAATAGGATCACCAGTTTCTACAGATGCAGTTTTCAGTTTATCTGGAAACACACTTCAATCAAACACATATAAAAGTCAAGGAATTGACAAATATGGTGCTTTAGTTGAAAGAGATGTATCTTCAGGAACAAACTATGCTGTAACAGTAAGTTATCCAAATGATCAGATGTTTATGGACATAGTGTTCAAAGCACCTGAAACAACTGTAACTGCTGGAGGTTCAAGCTCAGGTTCTTCAACTGAATTAGGTTCTGTTACTGTTTACGATACAGAAGTCGCTTCTGTAAAAGGAACAAAGAACTTAGTTGTTATTGGAGGAAGTTGCATCAATTCAGTTGCTGCTGAATTGTTAGGTGGTAAGCTATGTGGCGCTGATTTCACAGCAAAAACAAATGTAGCTGACGGAGGATATTTGATTGAAACATTCGAATATTCTGGAAAAGTCGCTATGTTGGTTGCTGGGTATAATGCAGCAGACACAACAAAAGCTGTAACTTACTTAACAAATAATGCTGCACAGGTTGATACAACAGCTGGAAAGGCCTATACAGGTACAACAGCTACTGAAGCAACTTTGGTTACAACAACTGCTTAAATAAAGAGGAAAAAGAAATTTTCTTCAATTTTTTTTCTTTTTCTTTTCTTTTTTTTAACTTCTAGTTCTATTATGGATTTTAATGAGAAAAATCCCTTGGATAAATATCTAAATGAAATATTTTACACTTCGTGAGAATACTAAGTCGCCTAGAAAAAGTTTTACTCTTACAATAAGTAACGCAAAATAAAAGAGCAAAACTTTTTGCAGCTCCTAATTATTTATTAATTGTTAATAATCTTAGTTGGAGGTTCCATTTATTCTATGAGAGCATAATATTTTCGACACTCTCCAAATCTCCCCACACAAAATAATTTAAACTCATTTTTTCTTTTAAAAGAGAGAGATAAAGATGATAAGAAAAATAAAAACCCAGGAAGAAATTGATGCAAAAAAGAAGAAAAATAAAACTATTCTTGCTGTTTTTATAATTGGAATAATGGCTTTTTCAACACTAGGTTATGCTTTTGTTGGAAATGGGGATGGAGCTCAGCAAAAAAAGAAATATAATGGATTTACATTTGTGGAAAATAATGGATATTGGACTACAAATGCTCAAAATCAGATATTTTATTTTAAATATCTGCCACAAGAAATTGAAAATGTTTCTGTAAAAGGGATTTATAATTTGCAGACATATTCGGCTAAGCCATTATATTTTGTGAATAATAATATGGCTTCAAATCAGATTTTAAATAATATTGGAAATTTAGTTTCAAGATATCAAGAAGCTTGTTTAGAAGGCATGAACTGTACTTCAAATCTTCCTATAAAAACTTGCGACGATAATGTAATAATTTTTGAGAATTTTAATGAAAATTCAAGTTCTGAAACAAAAGTATATCAAAATAAAAATTGTGTTTATATTTTAGGAGATTTTACAAAAGGGGTAGATGCACTTTCTTATAAATTAGCAAAAATAAGATAGTATATGTTCTATTAAAGATAAATTTAAAAAAGATTTTTGTTTGATACAGTCATGGATAAAAAGGAAATAAAAAAAGAAGAACTAAAAGAAAAAGAGTTTGAAAAAAAAGTTGAAAAAGTCGAATTTAATTGCTGTGGTGAAGATAAACCCTGTGAATTAAACAAACCAAAAGAAGACAAAGAAAATAAACAGATTATATGGGTTATTGGAATTAGTTTGTTAGTTATTTTATCATTTTTAGGAGCTTATTTTTATGCTCAAAGCTTAAACAAATTTGAATTTGCAGGCATTAAATGGGAAAAAACAAAACTAGGAGATTTAGAACTTTATCACGGAAGATTTTTTGTAGGTGAAGATCAGTATTATAATTTTTATTTAAGAAATGATCCAAGACAAAATGAAATTCCAATAAATGCAACACTTAATAGTTTGTATACTACTACTATTGTTTCAGCAGACCCTGCAGTAATAAGCTGTTATGGTGCTTCTATGGGGCAGATTGAGTTAAGCAAATTCTTAAATGCAGTGGGGGTAAGTAATATTCAACCTGCAGTAACTAATTTAAGTGCTGCTAAAGAATTAAATGTTTCTTATGCTGATTGTTCAAATGCAATAAATAAAACAGTTATCTTAATTAAAAAAACAGAAACTCCTTCAATAGGGCAAGATGGAAAAAATTGTTATGTTATTAATGTTGGAAATTGTGAAAATTTAAAAACAATTGAAAGATTTGAAGTTGCGATTATTGCACAAGGCAATGGGGAAAAGTTAAAGTAAGATTGTTAGAGTTATTTAACCCTATGGACAATATTTTTTCTTTTATTAAATACTATATAAAATAAAATTAATAAAATAACAAAAATAATTGCTGTTAAAGTTATTAATTTTAAGTTCTGACTTATTAGTTCCTGATTATCTCCGACAATATAACCAATATAAATAAGAATTACACCCCAAATTCCTGCACCTAGGGAAGTATAAATGCAAAACTTAGTCAAATTCATTTTTGCAAAACCTGCTGGAAGTGAAATTAATTGCCTTATAACTGGAATTAATCTTCCTGTAAAAGTAGTTATTTCGCCATGTTTTTCAAAAAATATTTCTGATTTAACAATACTTTCACTGTTTATAAAAAAGAATTTTCCATATTTACTTACTAACTTATCTATTGCTTTTCTCCCATAATAAAAAGCAAAAAAATAATTAAATAAAGCTCCTGTTAAACTACCTAAAATAGAGATAACTAAAAGCATTGAAAAAGACATTTGACCCTGAAAAGCCAAATAACCTGCAGGAATCAAAACAACTTCACTTGGAAATGGGATAAAAGAGCTTTCAATAGCCATTAAAACAAAAATACCAAAATATCCCCAAGAGCCTATAGTGTTAACTAAAAAATTTACAAATTGAGTTATTATTTCCAGCATTTTATTCCTTTAATTTTTAGTTTTGATTTTAGTTATTAATTCTCTTAAATCTCTTATGTCAGTATAAAGAGGAATATCCTGGATTTTGAAAATTTTTATTGTAATAATCCAGATCCCTATAACAAAAATTGTTGATAAAAAGTACCAAAAAAACAGATGAATATATTCAAAATAAACTGATTGATTAATTATTATAAGAAAAACTATTCGTAAACTATTTAATAAAAATAACAATCCAAAAGAAAATAAAACTATTCTTATTCTTTTTATCCAAATTATATTTGGTGTTGAAAATATTAATATAAATAAAAGATAGTATGCAGAACCTGCAATGCATGCAGGAATTAATCTTACTAAAATTGAATTATAAACAATTAAATCTCCAATTCGAGTGGCATCTGAAAATAATCTTAAAATAAAATAAACAAATTCAGAAGTTAAAGGTGTAAAGATATTATAGAAAACAAATAAATTACCAAGCCCGAGCAGAATAATTAAGCCATATCTAGCCAATAATCCTCCTAATGAATATTTTGGTTGTTCTTTTATTCTTTTTTTAGTATTCATAATCTAATCAGAGAAAGATTATTTAAATAAGCTTTCTTTCCAGATAATTATGATTAAAGAGGGAAGAAAAGTCCTAAATTTTTTTATAGGGATTGTAATTATTTTAATTCTTGCAGTTTTAGGCATATTTTATGATTTTCAAATCCTGCTGTTTTTTGAAAGTTTAAGAAATGTATTTTTAACAGAATTACTAGCTATTTTATTTTTTAATAGTGCTATAATTATTTTTTATTTATTTACAATAATCCTGCTCTGGAAAACCAATAAGAAAAATTATATTTTACCTTTATTAATTGGCTTGGGATTATCTCTCTTTTTAGGATATTTAACAAAAAATTTTATTGCAAGACCAAGGCCATTTTTAATTTATCCTGAATTAATTGATTTAAACATAGCAAGTTTTTATTCATCTTTAGGCCATTTTAGCTTTCCAAGCTCACACGCAATTTCTGTTTTCTTTTGCTTGCCAATACTAAATAAAGCTCTGCCAAAATTAAAATATTTCTGGATCTCTTTTGCAATTGTAGTTGCTTTATCAAGAGTTTATTTTGGAGTTCATTATTTTACAGATGTTTTAGCAGGAGCAGTATTGGGCTATGCAATAGGATTTATATTTTTAAAAATTGCAGAGAAATATAGCTCAAACAAAAAAAATATTGTTAAAAAGAAAAGATAATCTTATTAAAACTCAGAGAATCTTGAAGGTTTTTTTGAAACCTTTACGATCAATGAAATTATTAATATAATTAATAGTGCAAATATTCCTGCAACTAAATACATAGTATTGTTGCTTCCTAAGTTGTTAAGTCCAATTAATGAAAGTAATCCTTTCTTTTCTGCAACATTTACTGAAACAGGTTGTTCTGTTGTCTGCCCATTGTAAACTGCATTTATATTGAATGTATGTGCTCCAGCACTAGTTGGTTTTAATGTAACAATTACTTGTTTTGTGCTTCCTGAATCAAGCTTTAATGTAGCTGGTTCAACACTTACAAGTTCTGCCCAGGAATCATATGATGCTGGTGTAATTGTATAATCTATTGATGTTTTTCCAATATTTTTTACATCAACTTGAATAACTAAATTTTCTCCAGCTCTTGCTTCTGAGTTTAATTTAGGAGTTAATGCTACAAGTTCTGGTTTTTGGCAATTGCCTAAAACATTTAAGTAGTAAACATAATCATCTTCTGTTGCAGATTCTTTTTTGTATCTGTCCCCATCACTATCATAATCAAATTTTGTGGAAAATACTAATTTATATGCTTTTTCTTCTGCTCCTTTTGGAACTGCAAATCTAAATGAAACTTCCTGGAAATCTCCAGATGATAAACTATCTACTTCTTTGTATAAGTTTAATCCTAATTCTGAATTTGTGATAATTACTCTTACTCTGTCATCATCATTATTTCCAACATTATATAATCTTGCTGTTAAATCAACTGTTGAATCGCAAGATGTAGTAGTTGGTGCATTTACTGATTTTACAATTGAATTATAAGTTTCTTTTTGTATTTCAATATCTCTTACATCTCCAACCATTGCAATATCACTTGTGCATTGTTTGCTTTCTGCACCATCTTCATAAACTTTTACATATAATCTATAATTTGAACTTTCTTTAACATCTGTTGAAACTTGAAAATTAAATGTTAGTGTTTTTGATTTTCCTTCATCTATTGAAGCATCTTGTTCTAATGCATCTGTATCAACAACAAAATCACTTACTTCTCTTCCTGTGGATTTATCAACAAAAACTAATTTTGCAATAATATCTTTGTCTCCACTATCTTCCAAATTCTTTACCTTAACTTCAATAACAACATCGTCCATTGGTTTCCATTTCCAATCATCAGATAGTGTGCTTTTATCTTTTATTGTTTCTATTTGTAAATTATTTCCGATTGTTCCATATTTGCAAAATGAACCATCTATTAAAATAACTGTTGAACTAGTTGTTGAACCAGAAGTTGCTGTTAAAGTTATTGTGTTTGTTCCTATTTTTAAATTATTTAAAACTGTTGAAGAAACTTCTATTACTTGTGAAGTTCCTGGTAATAAAGTAGCAATATTTGAATTTGAAAGATTTACAAGGAAATCTCCTGTTGAAGTTAAAGCAATATTATTTAATACCATGTTTCCATTGTTTGTAATATTAATAGTAGCATTTTGAGAGTTTGTTAAATCTTTTAATTTTACAAGTGTTAATGAAGAAGAGGGTAATATATTTATTTGAGGAACACTAACTTTATTTGAACTAATTACAACACCCATTTCAGTAGCATTAGCATAAAGATTTGTTATTAATATAGGAGTTGATTGATATGCTGGATAGTTTAAAGTAGCTGTGATTGGTTGCGATGTTCCTATTGCAATAGAACTAATAGAAGCAGGATAAAAAGATAGTGCCCCTGAACTTGTAGTTGCATATAAATTAACATTTGTTGCTGAAGCTAAATCATTATTAGTTACATTAAAAGTAAAAGTTAAAGTGCCTGCATCATGTGAAACATTTGTAGGTGCATTAATTAAATCAACTTTTAGAGCACTTACTAAAGTTAAATTTAAGCTTAGAATTACTAACATTAAAATTCCTAAGGCGGATAATAGTTTATTGTTTGCCATTTTGTTGTAATTCCATAATTACAACTATTTATAAATGTTTCGTTTAGTTATTTTTTAAGGTGAAAAAAATTTTATTAACTTATCTCGGTAAAATCAGAAAATTCTTGAACTTTACCCCACACTAAAGTGTGGGAGTTTATTTGAATTTTGGGATGATCGAGAATGCTAACTACATCTTTTAGGATGCAGATTTCCCAGATCATTCTCGACATCAGAAAAATTTATATAATTGATTGTTTTTAAAAAATTAGAAAAATTGCTTAAAATGGTTAAATCAAAAGAAAATCTCATAAGTGCATGGTCTTTTTTTATAGGAGTTATACTTGCAATAGTCATAGGCGTATTTAATAAATACCTTGGAGAAACTAGTGGATTAATTTATGGTATTTTAGTATTCCTTGGATTTATAGTGGGATTTTTAATTGTAGGAGATAAAGAATCAATGAGTTTTTTATTTGCATCTGTCTCATTAGTAATTGTTAGTGGTTTTGGACATTCTACCTTGCTTTTTAATTCAAATATAAGCCCTATACTATCTTATTTAAGTGAAATTTTATCTGCATTATTAGTAATGTTAGTTCCTGCTACTATAATAGTAGCAATAAAAACTGTTTTTTCTATTGCAGAAGTATAATAATACTTTATTAGAGATATTATATAAGAATAATCCTTATAAAGCCAGTAATAAAACTATTCAAATGAGAAATATAGATACCATTACTAGGAAAGGAATAGGTAAAGAAATAAATTATGAAAAACTCTATGGAGAATTTAATGAAAATTTATTAAATACCTTTTATGGAAATCCCAATTTAGATATAGATGAAAAAATAATAAGATGCTGTAATTATTTAGATATAGAAGTAGATTTACCTCAAGATGATTTAAAAAAAGAATCAGAAATAGAAAAAAGAAATTTATTACCTCTTCTGGAAATTGAATGCCTATTACAAAAAAATAAAAAAGATTCTGGTAAATATATATTAGAAAAAAATAAAGAACCACGTAGTTTACTTTAAGGTAAACATTATATCTTGCAAATTAACAATTTTAGGATTGTCTAAATCAATTCCAGGGCATGCAGTATTTACCCACATTTGAATATTAAAGTTCTCTAACTCAAGTAAATCTATATTATCTGACTCAAAAATATAGGCTTGTTTTTCCATTTTTTCTATTCTTTTTTTAAGTTCAATTGAATTTTTGTAGTTTTGGCCTTGTTTTGTTGAGGTTAAAATCCCAATTTTTGTTGATGTTAAAAATTTTTTTACTTTTGCCTGTTTTTTTCCTCTTATTTTTTCTATGTCTTGATTTGTAATTTTTTCAAGATTATATGTATTAAAAACATAAATTTCTTTGTTTAATTGAACTGCATTATTTAATGCATGAAACTTTCCATCTGTAATTAATAATAAGCTATCTGCATTTTTATCAAATGCTGAAGGATTACAGCCTAAAACCTGAGATTTATAATATGCTCCTTGTTTTATTATGACTTTTTTCTGTTTTTTTTCAAGATATTCTTTTACTTTAGGAATTAGTGAAAGGTATTGTAGTGTGGAAGCTAAAGAAATTGTTTGCCCTGGAAGTTTATCTAGTGCAGAGTAATTTATTTTCTGCTGTCCAAATTTCTTTCTTGCTTCAATAAATAAAACCTTCATAGAATTCATATAAAATAGGTGTTTATTAAATTAATTGTTTTTCTATTGAAGAAACACTTCTAATAATTATTTAATAACCCAAAACCGTAAACATTCTTGTAATCACCCAAATTATCCCCTCTAAAATTAAGAATGCTAGATCCACCTAGAAAAGATATCATTTGTTCTGGAGTATTTGTTTCAATACCCATAGTAATTGGTTTAAATATGAATTTAGAAGAAACCTCTCCTAGTTTTTTTGCACCTTCTATTCCAAAACTTGCAATAACAAATCCATCTTTTGCAAAATCTTCATATTCGTGCTCTCCGAATTCATAACTTTCTTTTGGAGCAAATCTTACTTTTCTACCTTGACTAAATCTAATACCACTAATTTCTTTTCCACCATTAAGCAAGTTTTCCAAATAATCTTGATTTAATGACTGGCTTGTTCCTATTGCTTCTGAATCTTGAATAACATAAACTCCTTCATCTGTCCATAAATTTCTATTAAAAACCCAAATTCGGCTATCTTTTAGTATGTTTCTTATATTTTGAAATTCTGGTTCGTTTACAGCATTTGAATAATAAGCAGAATGAATTAAAGAAGCAATATAATCTCCTGTAGAAAGAAATTGTTTATTTTCTAAAATTTCATTTCCAACATTTTGATAATTATCTGGTCCAACTGCAGGATAAACAAAATCAGCTATTTCTTTATTATAATTATGTGGCACCCATAACTCTGTTTTTTTTCTTATAACTTTTGCACTGCCAATATTTTCCATGTTTTATTATTCAAAATTAATATTTATAAATATTTAGTAGATTAATTATAGAATATTTATTTGGAATTATCCCTGCAACTAACCTGCTCTTGGTATATTTCTTCTCTTTTTTCCATTTGTCTTGAAATTGTATCAGATTGGCCTTTGTATTGCTCAAGAACTGGCTTTAAGTCTAAAAGATAGTGCTGATGTATGTTTTCTGCATTACAATAATACTTATGGGAGTATTTTTCATTAATAAGTATTAAAGATGTTAAAGCTTCAAGTACTTTTTCAGATAGGTTTAGACTATTTAAGTTATTCATGTTAGGAAGAATATAAACCATATAAAAATAGAAATTAGACTAAAAATCAATTATTTAAAATCTGTCTAAATCGTGAAGTCTTTCTTTTGGCTTTTCTTCAACAATATCGCCTTTTTGGATTCTTGCAAAAGAAGGTGTTGCAATTACTACATTTTCACCAAAACCTGCAATTGTGCCATCTAAAGCTTCAATTGTTTTCTTTATTTTAGAAATAACTCTCTTTAATTCAACTACATCTTTTGACTTTAATATTTTAATATCAATTACTGCAATTGTAAATCCTTCTCTTAAAGTGTTTAAGATAGGGTTTACATCTTCATATGTTTTAAGTGTAAAAGTCTTAATAACTACTTTAGAATCTACAGGTCTATCCCTATCTAAATCAATTTCTAAATAATCAGGGGTATTTTCCTCGTTTTTCTTTTTAAATCCGAACACCATATTAAAAATTAAAAACTTAGCTATTTAAATATTTCTATACTCAATTTTTTTATTATTTATCAGCGTCTTTATTTGAGATTTTTTTGATAACTTCATCTCTTAAAGATTCTAATCTTTTTGAAAATTCTTCTTCTTGTTTGTCTAAATTCTTCAATCTTAAAGCAATTAATTCTTTTTTATGAGCTAATTCTTTTTCTAATTTTTCCTTAGTAGTTCTTATTATTATCTGGTTCCCAACTATTTTGAAAACTTCACCATCATTAGTTTTTAATTCTTCTAATGCAAAATCTGTTTCAGTAAGTTCAAAACTAAAAGTTTGTTTTTGCATAGAAATTTGTTGAAATGTTTGTTCAAGAACCTGCATTTCTTGTATTTTTCTTTGAGTTTCTTGATCTAAATTTTCAAAAGGATTGTAACCACCTTGTTCTGCATGATTATGACCACATTCACATTCTTCATCACCACATTCTTCAGATTCAATATTATCTTTTTTTGCCATTTTAAAGTTCAAATAGATTTAACTGTCTTCATTTTAATTCTTGGCTTGTAAAAAATTCTAGACCCACAGTGAGGGCAAACAAATCTTTTATCAAGAGTTTTTGCAATTATTTTTTTTCCACAGTCAAAACATTTGTAGGAAGTCATTTTAATAATAAATTTTATAGTTATTTAAATTTTAGCTTTTTCGCCTTTTACTAGCTAACTCTAAATAATATGCTCCTCCTGTGAAATTTTTTTTACATTTTGAACATGCCCATATACCACTTCCTTTTCTTTTTGCTCTGCCTTTGCAGAAAGGACATATTTGTTTTATTCTTTGTTTTGCTTCTACTGCAGAAAATCTTGATTTAACTCCAGAGCCATAGCCAGCTCCGAACTTTCCTGCTGCGCCAATAATTTTTTTCTTTGCTCCCATTTTATTCTCCTAATACAAAAGTTTCTATTGTTCCAGGCAATACAGAATCATAATCTGGATGATTTTTAAATTGATTGTATCCTTCTAAAACTTTTCTTACAATATTATGATTATTATCTAATGCTTTTCTTTCTTCACTATCATGAAGAGATGTAACAAATATATCTTCAATAATTTCTAACCTTTGTTGATAATATCTTATATCTTTTTCGTCTTGCATTTTGTTCTTATTTTTTTAATTTATCTTGTCTACACCATATATAAAGTTATGGATGGGGCTACCCGGATTCGAACCGGGATCACAAGCTCCCAAAGCTTAGAGGCTAACCAGGTTACCCCATAGCTTTATGCCTGATTTTATGATTAAACATGAAATCAAGTCCCATACGAGGGTGTAACCAACAACCAACCCTTATTTTAACCATCCAATTTCTTTTATAAACTTATTGTTGTCTTGAGTGATAACACGAAATCTAAGTTCTTTAACTAAAATCCCATCTTTTCTTGACTTTGCATTATATATTCCAATTTTTGTAGTTTTTATATTATTGTCTTTTAAAATTTTTTTAATATCTTTTATAAATTTTAAACCATTTTTTAATAAATCTTTAGATTTATTTATATTAAATTTTATTCGAGGATTTTTTCTATTTTCTTTCATAGAACCTTCACAAAGATAAGCAATTCTTACAAATTCTTTTGCAAATTTTTTATTTTTTAATATCCAAGAAGGTATTGAAAATTTATTAATTGTTTTTGATCCTTTTGGAACTCCTAGATTATTAAGTTGCATGCAAATTTTTTTACTAAAAATTCGATATTTATGGGTTTTATTTCTACCTGCCCCCCCGTCATTTAAATAGTATTTTCCATTAATATTAAATTTCTTTTTGACTAATTTTTCAAATTCTTTAAGATTATTAATATCTTTTGAAGAAAGATAAAAACATTTTAAACTTTTATATAAATGGCCGTCGAAAAAAATATAAGAAACTATTCTAACCAAATCTAAATCTTTTTTCATAGGTTACTAAGCAGACCCATACTTATAAATTTACTTACCTTTCTTTGCTGCTGCTGGTTTTGCAGCTGATTTTGCTGTTGCTGCTGCGGGTGTTGCTGCTTTTGCTGCTGCAGGTGTTGCTGCTGCAGTCTTTGTTGCTGTGCCTGCTGTAGCCGCTGCTGGTTTTGCTGTTGCTGCATCTGCTTTTGCCTGCTCTGCTGCTGCTTTTTCTTCTTCTTCTTTTTTCTTAACAGATTCTTGTTTGGATTTTATTTCAGAGAAGAATTTCTTTAATTGTGCTTTTTTGTCTTCAGAAAGTTCTGTTTTTTGAGATTTTATTTCAGAAGCATATTTTCCTTCTGCAATTTCTTGTAAAATTTCTTTTGGATCTTTATTTTCAATTATAACGCCCATACTTAAACAGCTCCCAATAACTGATTTTAATGCAGAAATAAATTCTTTTGCAAGCATATTATTATGTTTTGCTTTTGCTACAGAAATAACTTGTTCTATTGCTAAATTTCCAACAATTAATTTTTTTCTTTCTCCAGAAGCAAGTTCAATTCCTAATTCTTTTTTTATTAATTGTGAAGTTGGAGGAGATAAAACAATAACTTTGAAATCTTTTGTTTTAGTATCAACATCTAAATTTACAGGAACGGTTATTCCTTGAAATTCTTTTGTTGCAATATTAATATCAGAAATAACTTTTCCAAGATTAATTCCTTTTGGTCCTAGTTGCTGAGCTAAAGCCGGATTTGGCTTCATATTTCCACCCTCAACAAGCAATTTTATAATCATTTTATTTGTTTGAAAAGATTGTTTAAAAAACTAACTATTTTTCTTTTTCTCCTTCTTCTCTTCTAATTACCCTAATATTATCTAATTTTACAGTAACTGGAATTGGAACTGTTGCCCCTAATAATAATATAACTGCTTCGCCTTTTGCCTTGTCAACTCTCAAAACTTTTGCTTTTTCATTTTTGAAAGGTTCTGTAATTTTTTCAACAATATCATTTTTCTCAATTTTTATATCTGCAATTATTGGCTCAAGCATTGATTTAACTTCTGCATAAGAAATAACTTTAGGAATTATACCCTTTACATAAGGAAGATTAAAAACAGCTTCTTCTGCATTTTCTCTGTCTCTTGCTTCAAGCAAAATATATCCTCTTAAACCATGAGGACGAGCAATTGAAAATACATCTATATTTTTTTTGATGACCTTGTCTGAGATTATTTCAAATGCTTTTTCTTCTTTATTCGTCGTGACTTTTACAACATATATCATTTGCGAGGACACCTTCGGTTTCCTTAAAAAATTTTGCTCTTATAATCTTTTCGTTTATTTGTAAGAGCGAAA
Source organism: Nanobdellota archaeon (assembly GCA_030647965.1). Taxonomy (GTDB): domain Archaea; phylum Nanobdellota; class Nanobdellia; order Pacearchaeales; family GW2011-AR1; genus JAUSIT01. The sequence continues at coordinate 15,128 of JAUSIT010000003.1, forward strand.
TTTTTTGCTTAACCTTCCCTTGAGAATGCTAAGCAATTATTTAATTTGTTCCAACTACCACTTAACTTCTTAAGAAGTAGATAGTATTATTTAAAAATTGTAGTTTATAAATTTTTTGCTCTAAAAAATTTATCGGGTTAGGGCACATTGTTAATATATGATTATTGCACTTCGTGGGAATATTAAGTCGGCTGACGCCTCCTGACAATTTATTAATTAATCTTTATCTTTGCCAAAAGATTTCATCAATTCTGCAAGAGCATAATCTATCTGAAGATTTTTAAAAACAGTATTAAATCATTAAATTAATTGCAACAGAAATCACAAAACCTAGTGCTCCGATAATTAACAGGCCAATTATGGAAACTATTGAAACCATTTTAAATTCCTGCATTGTTGGTTTTCTTAAAATTTTCCAAACCCTTGAATATTGCTGATACTGGGATGAAAGAAAAATTTTTGTTTTCTTAAAAAAACTTCTAGTTTCTGATAGTGCTAATTCTGCCATGATTATATTATATAAAATTAGTTTTTAAATTTACTCTTCCAAGAATTCAATACCTAATTCTTCTTCCATTTCCTGAGTTTTATTATTTTCTAAAAGTCTTTTTTCACCTGAAATTTGAGGAGATTTAACTCCTGTAATAACAACCATTACCCTTATTGAACCTTCTAAATCTTTTGAAATCTGGGCTCCTGAAATTAATTTTGCATCTGGTGAAAGTCTGTCTCCAATATAACCTACAATTTGTTTATATTCTTCTAAAGATAAATCTTCTCCACCGATTACATTTACTAAAGCACCAGAACCATTTGAAATATCTACATCTAAAAGTGGATTTTCAATTGCTCTGCTTACTGCTTCAATTGCTCTTTGATTTGAATCAGATTCTCCCATCCCAATTAAAGATACTCCGCCATTTTGCATTACTGCCCTTATATCTGCAAAATCTAAATTTACTAAACCCGAAGTTGTTACTAGTTCTGTAATTCCTTTTACTGAATTAGTTAAAATTTCATCTGCAACTTTAAATGCAGTTGGCAATGGTAAATCAGGAGCTAATTCTAATAATTTATCATTAGGTATTATAATTAAAGTATCAACAATACTTTCTAATCTTTCCAAGCCTTCCATTGCATTTTCAATTCTTTTTCTTCCTTCAACAGTAAATGGCAAAGTTACCACTCCAATTACAAGTGCTCCTTGTTTTTTTGCAATTTCAGCAACAACAGGTGCTGCCCCTGTTCCTGTTCCCCCGCCTAAACCACATGTAATAAAAACCATATCGCAATTTTCTATTTTCTTTTTTATTTCCATCTGTGATTCTTTTGCAGCTTCTGCACCAATTCTTGGATTACTTCCTGCACCTAATCCTTTAGAAATCTCTCTTCCAATTAAAATTTTTTTATCTGCTTTGCAATAAAGTAAATCCTGAGCATCTGTATTAATTGCAATAGTTTCTCCGCCTTTTATTCCAATTTCTCTCATTCTATCAATAGTATTGCCGCCTGCTCCGCCAACACCAATTACCTTTACTCTTGCAGACTGTCTTTTAAGAATTTCTTCTAGCTCTTTATTTATCTTGAGCATATCAGAATCTGTCTCATCAACCTCGTTTATTTGAACCATATTTGCCTCTGATTTTGATTAATAATTTAAGTTTATAAGGATTTATGGAGTGAAGTGTATAATTCAATTAGAATTTATTTTTTCTGCTGTTTTTTCTTCTTTAATCTCTTTTGTTTTTTCTTTCTTTTCTTCTTTAATTGCTTCTGCAGTTATCTTCATGCCTAAAATATCTTCGAAGTTTTTACCGATTAATGGAATCATTTGAACCATTTGCCCTGGAACTTTGAAAATTATTGTTTTTTCTGTTTCATTTGTTGTAAATTCAAATCTTCTTTGAAATAAAAAATCCTGCAAAGAATTTATCTTTTCATTTAAGTCATCTATTTTCTTTTTTATAGTGTAATCATAAACAACTGTTTTTCCTGATAAAGGATTATTAAAATCAACTAAAACTCTTCCACCTGAAACAGAAGCAACTTTTACTAACATGCCATCTAAAGAAAGTTGCATTCCTGCCTGGGGATAAATTTTTTGTTCAAGAAAAACTTTTATTGGAATCATTCTAATTAAAGCAGGGTTTCTTTTTCCAAAAGCTTGTTCTGGATTAAATTCTTCTGTATATTGTTTTCCAATTTCTTTTTCTTCTAATGCCTTATCTAGTCCAGGTATAACCATGTTAGAACCAACAGATACAATTAATGGTTTAACTTCTTTAATATCTAATTTTTCTGCATCTTCTTTTTTATTTGTATCAAAAATTTCTCCGCCTTTTATTTTAGCAGTAAATTCCAATTCAACAAAATCTTTTTTATTAATCATTTTATTTTGAAATTTTATTAGTTTAAAAGTTTATGCATGCATAAAGAGCCCAATTGTTTCATCAAAGCCATACATCAAATTGAAATTTTGAACTGCCTGACCAGCCCCACCTTTAATTATATTGTCTAATGCAGAAATAACTATAATTTTATCCCCATAATTAGAAATTTTTATATCGCAAAAATTAGTGCCATTAACTTTTTTTGTTTCAATACTATCTTTTACTCTGACAAAAGGTTTTGATTTATAAAATTCATTATATATTTCAATCAAATTTTCTTTTCCTTTATAATCTGCAAATATGGTAGATATTATTCCCCTGTCGGCTACATCAATTCTTTGAGGAACAAATAAAATTTCTTTTAAACCTAACATTTTTTCTATTTCTAATATATGCTTGTGCTGCTTGCCTTCTTTGTAGACTAAGAAATTATCTTGTTCTTGAACTTGTATACCTGCTCCAGAAATGCCACTAGTTGATGCTATATTGACATTGCTTACTTTTCCCGTTAATGGAGCCAAACCTAAAATAATAGAAGTGGCATAACAACCTGGATTTGTAAGTTGTTGTGCAAATGTTATCTGTTCACTATTTAATTCAGGTAATCCATAAATCCAATTATTATTACAACGATAGTCATTGCTTAAATCAATTATCTTTTTTCCTTTTAATCTGGGCAAATATATTTTACTTTCACCTTCAGGCAATGCCAAGAAAACTAGTTCTGCATTTAACAAATTTCCTTTAGCTCCTTCTTTCCTGCTTTCAGTATAAATTATATCTGTATAAGGATGTTTGTTTAAAATTTCAACTAAAGGTTTTCCTAATCTTCCAGTATGACCTATTATACCAATGTTTACCATATTGAAAATTAGTTATAAAATAACTTTATAAAAACTTCTAAAGATTAACTAGACAACAAAAGTTAAGATTTATAAATCAACTTTTTCTGAGTTAAGTATGGCTTTTAAAGTGGTAGATGCAACTGAACTGAAAATAGGAACATATGTACTTTTAGATGGAGAAGCTTTTGCAGTTAGAAGTATGGACATTTCTAAAACAGGAAAACACGGACATGCTAAATGTAGATTTGAAGCAATTGGAGTGATAAGTGGAAAGAAAAAAGTTCTAGTTGTTCCAGGACATGAAAGATTTGAAATCCCAATGATTGATAAAAGAAAAGCTCAAGTTTTATCTATGGTTGGAAATAAAACAAGTTTAATGGATGCTGAAAACTTTGAAAATTTTGAATTAGAAGTTCCAGAAGAATTACAAGGTCAGGTTAAAGAAGGAATGACCGTAGAATATTGGGATGTTGAAGGAGTTAAATTAATTAAAAGGACAGTTTAAACATGGCAGCAAAAATTACAGCAGCGTTAAATAGATTATTCAAAAATACTTTTGTATGCAAAAAATGCAAACAAAAACTAACAGTTGAACCTTTGAAAATAATGAGTGGAAAAGTTAGATGCAGAAAATGCAAAGGCAGAGATTTTAGGGTTATAAAGAGAAAGTAAAGAAATTGTAAGACAATTTCTGTCTCCAAGAAAAATCAAGGATTTTTCTGGGCCTTGAAAATCAATAGATTTTCCCGGTTTCAAATTTACTTAAAACAAATTAGAGAATAGTATTAAACCAAAATTTGAAAATAAAAAATAAATTTAAAATGAAAAAGAGATAATGGCGTCGTTTTTTATATATGATATTAGTTTTCTTATAATATTTTGCATATTTATTGCAATTTTTCTTTATTCAAGGAAAAAAAATCTGAAAAAAGAAGGAATAATTTTTTTATATAAAACTCAAATAGGGGTAAAAGCAATTAATTATGTTGGAGAAAAATTTTCTAAAACACTGAAATCCTTAAGATATGTTGTAATTGCAACAGGATTTGTTTTAATGATCACAATGGTTTATTTAATTTTCAAATCATTTTATATTTATTTGACAATGCCGGGAATAACTGATATAATCAAAGCACCCCCTATTGCTCCTTTAATTCCTTATTTCCCAGAAGTATTTGGAATGAAATCTCTTTTTCCCCCATTTTATTTTACATATTTTTTAATTGCATTAATGATAGTTGCACTTGTTCATGAATTTTCCCACGGAATTTTTATGAAACTTTCAAAAGTAAGAATAAAATCAACTGGTTTTGTTTTCTTAGGACCAATACTTGGAGCATTTGTTGAACAAGATGACAAACAAATGGTTAAAAAACCAAAATTTGAACAAATGTCAATTCTTGGAGCAGGAGTTTTTGCTAATACAGTATGTGCATTAGTATTTTATGGATTTTTAGTGTTATTCTTTTATTCTTCTTTTGCACCAAGTGGTTATATTTATGATATGTATGCTATGTCTCCTATTCCTTCAAATCAAATTACTGGATTTGGAAATTTATCTTCTAATCTAACAGAAGTTTATACTTTAAATCAAACATATTATATAGATAGTTATTTGAAAACACAATTGCGGGAAAATTCAAGTTATCTTATTGTTTATGATGATTCTCCTGCACTAAAAGCTGATTTAAAAGGAATTATAATTAATGCAGACAATGAAAAAATTAGAAATCAAAAAGATTTAGAAAGTTTTTTAGCTAAGAAAAAACCAGGGGATAAAATAATTTTAACAACACTAATTGAAATAAATAATATTAAAACTGAAAAAGAATATTTAGTTACACTTGGAAAACATCCATTAAATGAATCAAAAGCGTATCTTGGGATTGCTTCATTACAAAAAAGTGGAAATGGATTTATAGGAAAATTTTTAGGATTTTTTATGCAATTTAAAGACAGCTCAACTTATTATACTGTAACTTGGGATGGTGGAATGGTTATTTTTATTTATGATTTGATATGGTGGATTATGCTTATTAATTTCCTTGTTGCTTTATTTAATATGCTTCCATTAAGCATTTTAGATGGCGGAAGATTCTTTTATCTTTCAATGTTGTCTATATCAAAATCAGAAGAATTTGCAAAAAAATCATTTAAGTTTATTTCAATAGTTTTATGGAGCATTTTTGCTTTAATGATGATATTCTGGTTTTTTAAAGTAATATAACTATAGGTAAATTCTAAACTTAATCTACAACTTTGTTGAATTATTTTATTCTGATGAATAAGTATCACATAGCTATCTGGCGATAGCTTAGAGTAATTAATTAATAATGGGAGCCGCCAGGCGACTTAATATCATTGCATAGCACAATATAATCTTATAAAAAACTTTTAAACTTAGAATTTCTTCTTTTATTATGGTTCAAAAGAAATTTGAAGATGTTAAAAAGATATTAGAAAAGCAAGGCTATGCTATTGTAGGAAATCATTCTGGAGTTCAGATATGTAGATGGACTAAGAACTCTCTAAATAAGAAAGGTGTTTGCTGGAAAGAAAAATTTTATGGAATTGAAAGCCATAGATGTGCCCAACTATCGCCAGCAATTATGTTTTGCGAGAATCAGTGTCTTCACTGTTGGAGACCTATTGAAAATAATCTTGGAACTAAAATCCCAATTATTGATGACCCTAAGGAAATTATTGAAAAAATAATTGAAGCAAGAAAAAAACTGCTTATGGGATTTAAAGGAAATGAAAAAACAAATTCAAAAAAATTTGAAGAAGCAATTAATCCAACCTTATTTACATTTTCTCTTTCAGGTGAGCCAACACTATACCCAAGACTTGATGAATTAATACAAGAAGTGAGAAATAGAAAAGCAGTTTCTTTTTTAGTTACAAATGGACTAAATCCAGAAGTTTTAAAAAAATTAGATGAAAAAAATTCTCTTCCAACTCAAATTGCCTTGTCAACAAATGCAAGCAATGAAAAAATGTTTAATATTTGGCATAGAAGCTCTAAAAAAGATGCATGGAAAAAATTCAATGAAAGTTTAGATGTTTTAAAAAATTTAAAAGGAAAAACAAGAAGAGTTTTTAGATTAACTTTAGTTAAAGAAGGTAAAGATGCAAAAGCTAAGTTTAATGATATTTCAAATATGAAAGATGAAAATATTAAAGAATATGCTGAACTAATAAGAAAAGCAGAGCCTGATTTTATTCATGTCAAAGCCTTTATGTCTGTAGGTTATGCAAGGGATAGAATGGGTTATGACAAAATGCCATGGCATTATGAAATTAAAAAGTTTGCAGAAAAGCTTGAAAAAGAGCTGAAAAAAGAGGGTTATAAAATATTACCAGAAGAAAAAAGAAGTTGAGATGTTATGCTTGGAAAAGATAAAAAAGATATGAAGATAAAAGACAAGGAAATTTAATTTATATATAAAAAAAAAAATGGGCACCA
>JAUSIT010000002.1 GCA_030647965.1 Nanobdellota archaeon
AAGATGAAAGTTCTATTATTTGATTTTCTACGAATTCAAGGTGCTGCTCAGCTTCTTTCATTCCACTCTCTAAAACTCTTGCTTGATTTATAGTATCTTGACTCATTTCCATCATTATATTGCGAAAAATAGAGTTTTAAATCTTATGTATGTGAAGCTGTGTTGCATGATTCTTAAAAATCGATACAGCTTTTTTTGGATAATTTTAATAGGATAATGTTACCTTAAAGTTTTATTCTTCTTAAATATCTAATAAAATAATTTATCAAACTCTCTAACAAAATAAATCTCCTAGCATTACATTATTTTTTATTTAATCCTTTAACAACTACTGTTCTTGTAAATATGGAGGGAAATAATTTAACAAAAAATATATTAATTATTTTATCAATAATTTTAAAGATTTTATTATTTGCTCATGTTCGTGAATACCATTGATAATCTATTTCTTCAACTTGGATGTATGAAGAAAAGAATTTAATTAAATCTTTTACACGAGGAGTTTGAATATGTAAATGTTTATTTATTACTTCAAATGGTTCTTGTATGTCTGTCTTTTTACCTATTAAAAAATTAAATCTACAATAAAAATTATATTCATTCGGCATAGATAATAAAAATATTGCATCTGGTTTTGCTATTCTTATTAATTCTTTCATAACTTTATCTGGATATAATGTATGTTCTAATGTTTCAAGACATACAATAATATCAAATGAATTATCCTCTATTGGAATAGGAAATTCATCTAAATTATGAATATAATCGTGTTTTCCATAATAATCTAAACTATAATATTTTATATTATTTGGTAAGCATTTTTCTAAATAACTCTTTTCAGAACTTTTTAATTTAACTCCTGCACCTACATCTAAAAGTTTAAATTTTTTGCTTTGTGCAAGTTTTTGTAAAGTTTTTATAGGGAGAATAAATTGCCCACAATCACTTCTTAGATTTTTTAAAGACTCCATAATTGTTAATGCAACTATTGTATTTATTAATGTTTTGTTTTTATAACTGTGTTGCATTAATCATACAACACATTATGGATGTGAAATCTCTAACAAAGAGATTTTTTCCATAAATAATTTCTTTGAATCTATAATCTTAAATTTAAAGTTTAAACTTTTTATGGTTTTTTTTATTTTTTCAAAAGGTGTAAGGGATGAGACTATAATTAAAATAATTCCTGACTTTTCTAAATGTTTTTTAGCTTGTTGTAAAAACTTTAAAGTTAATTCGTCTCCTCTTTTGCCTCCAGAGGTTATTAAGCTCGAATCATAATCTTCTCGTTCATCTTTTGGTAAGTATGGTGGATTGAATATAATTAAATCGTATTTGCCTTTTATTTTAGAGAATAAATTAGAATAAATTGACTCTATTCCTAGAGATTTTATCTTTTTAACTGCAGATTTATTTATGTCTGAAGCTAAAACTGATTTTGCTTTGGCTTTTTTTGCAGATAGTGCTTGTATGCCTGAGCCAGAACCAATGTCTAAAACTTTTTTATTTTTTGCATATTTTTTTACTTGTTTAGCAAGAAGAAAAGAATCATCTGAAGGCTCATAAATAAGATTATTAGTCATAATAAATTAAGATGATATTGCTAATAGAATTTTCTCTTTAAAGACTATCAGAATTAAAAGAAGAGCTATTAATATTGCGAAAGTGATTACTAAACCTACAACTACTTTCTTTGCTGTTCCTTGAAGTTGTTTTCCATCCATTTTTGGTTGAATTGCCATCGGGGAATTTGGCTGAATTGTTGGTTGCACTATCGGCTGATAAATTGGAAATTGAATAGGGTTTGGTTTGACTTGGTTAGATTGGACTGGATTTGACTTTACTTGGTTAGATTGGACTGGATTTTCTTTTACTGTTGATGGATTTACTATTTGAGTAACTCCTGACGAGAGTTCATTTGCAGCCTCTTGTACTGTTCTAGGATTATATCCTGCATTAATAAAAGACTGAACTGCTCTTTCTATTGATTGGCCTCTTTCCAAGGCATTTCTTAGCCCTCCAATTATTTCATTATCAGTCATAGGTTTAATACTCCTTCATTATCTAGTAAATGTACTGTTTTATTTCTTTTGTATCCCATTTCTTCAGCAAGAGATGCTCCTGCTTCTCTTTTTTTTAATTCTCCATGAGAAGGAATCACATGTTCTGGTTTTGTAAGGTTTATTAAATCTCTCAAATCTTCTTTTCCACCATGACCTGAAACGTGTATATTGTCAAATATTCTTACTTGCTTTTTTTTCAATCTTTTTTCTAATTCTGCTCTTGAAAGTTCATTTATGGGGGTTGGAATTGTTTTTGAAGAGAAGATTATATCATAGTCTGAATTTAATTCTAATGGGAGTTGATTTTTTGATAACCTGTCTAAAATTGAACCTGGCTCGCCTTGATGTCCTGTACAGACAATTAAATAATCTTTCTTATTCTTGTTTATTTGCTTTAGAATTTTTTCCATTTTGTGTCTATATGTGAGAGACATTACATCCTTCATGAAAGGAGCTTTTCCTATATTTGAAGCAGCTGTGACATATTTGTTTAGACTCCTGCCTAAAAATATAACTTGCCTGTTCATTCTCTTTCCTAATTCTGTTATTGTTTTCAATCTTGAAATATGTGAAGAGAATGTTGTAATTATTATTCCCTTATTTGAATTGTCTGTTGTAAATAGAACTTCTTCAAGAAGATTCTTTGCAATTTTTTCAGAAGGAGTCTTTCTATCATCTGGAGCATATAAGCAATCAAC
>JAUSIT010000015.1 GCA_030647965.1 Nanobdellota archaeon
TTCTGTGTTAAAAGAAATTAATACCCGAATAATTACTCGAACTAGAATAATAGCTAGTAAAATAACATAAGATTTATAAACCCTCATTTTTTTAGATAGTTATTAAAAAGTTACATTAAAAATATACAATGGCAAAAGAAAAACCAAGTATGAATGTTGTGTTTGTAGGACATGTTGATCATGGAAAGTCAACCACAATTGGAAGACTATTTTTTGAGAGCGGTATTGTTTCTGAACAAGAAATGAAAAAGCTTAAAGAAGAAGCTGTAAAACACGGCAAAGCTGGATTTGAATTTGCATTTATTATGGATAAATTTAAAGAAGAAAGAGAAAGAGGAGTTACAATTGACTTATCTTATAAAAAGATTATGACTCAAAAATTCCAAGTTACTGTTATTGATGCACCTGGACATAAAGATTTTGTTAAGAATATGATTACAGGAGCTTCTCAGGCAGATGCTGCTTTTTTAGTTGTTGCAGCAGATGGTGGAGTTCAACCACAGACAAAAGAACATGTATGGTTATTGAGAACAATGGGCGTAAAAAATTTAGCAGTTATTATAAATAAGATGGATACTGTTAAATATGAAGAAGATAAATTTAAGAAAGTTAAAGAAGATGTTTCTGCTATTTTAAAACAAGCAGGATATAAAGCAGATGAAATGACTTTTATTGCTGCTTCTGGTTTTATGGGCGACAATGTTACAAAGAAATCTGATAAAACACCTTGGTATAAAGGACCAACTATTTTAGAACAATTAGATTTGTTTCCAGTACCTGAAAAACCAACAAATTTACCATTAAGAATGCCGATACAAGATGTATATGAAATTACTGGTATTGGAACAGTTCCTGTTGGAAAAATTGAAACAGGAGTTATGAAAGTTGGACAGAAAATTATAATCTTACCTGGAAGAACAGGAACAGGCGTTTTAGGCGAAGTTAGAAGTGTTGAAATGCACCATGAACAAATGAAAGAAGGAGAAGCAGGAGATAATGTTGGTGTAAGCTTAAGAGGAGTTGGAAAGAAAGATATTGCAAGAGGAGATGTTCTCTGTGATGCAGCTTTCCCTGCAAAAATTGTAGAAGAATTTACAGCACAAATTGCAGTTATCAATCACCCAACTGTTATTGCAAAAGGATATACACCAGTTTTCCATGTACACACTGCACAGGTTCCTTGCCAATTTATCGAATTAGTTTCAAAATTAGATCCAAGAACAGGACAAGTATCTCAAGAGAAGCCAGATTTTTTAAAGAATGGCGATATTGCTATTGTTAAAATAAAACCAATTGGAAATTTGGTTTTAGAAACAGCTGACACAAATCCATATATGTCAAGATTTGCAATAAGAGATGCTGGCGTTACAGTTGCAGCAGGTGTTTGCAAATCAGTAGTAGAAAAGAAAAAGTAAGTTTTCTTGAATTTTTTTAATTATTATATTATAATATCTTATATACTTATAAAATCTTGAATCTTTTTATTTGAATGTTATGTTTGGAAGAGTTGTGTAAAGAGCTTGAAATTCCTGTAGGAAGTTTTGATTATGAGCCCTATAGGGAATTTGAACATGATAATAATGACTTCTTAAATAATATGGCTTCTTTTAGCAATAGTTTAAATCATAATCTTATATTTATTGGTGGTCAGACATTACGACCAGAACTGCTTGGATTTAGGTATATGAGGAGTTTAGGAGGAGATTTTGATTGTGTAAGCAATTTGGAAGGGATAAAAATTTTAAGTGATAAATTTCGAGATAATAACCTGATTTATTTTAAAGAACATGAAGATTTAGCTTTAGAATATAATAATTTTTCAGTTGAAGTTAATTTTGATAAAATACATGATTTTCCTGTTAAACAAGATTTTTTTGATGTCAGAAATTAAACTGCATCATTTATGATGTAGACGTAACTTTACTGCGTTAATTTCTGATCATCCTAAAAACAAGGGGCTTTACAAAAAAAGTTTCGCTTTTTTCTTTTTGTGTTTCTATTAAAAGAGCGAAACTTTTTCCACACCTTTTAAGGTGTGGTGCCTCATTGTTTTTTTGATTCTGCTGTTAGTTTTAATCTAGAATGTGGAAAAATTAATACTGCTTCTCCTGAAAATATTATTTTGCTGAAATTATGGAGAGCATGCTGTGAAAAAAGATTTTTTGGAAAAGATAAAGTAGATATTGCTAATTTATTTCTTGCTCATTATTTTAAAGAAAATTCAAAAGAAATAAATAAAGATAAAATTTCCGGGGGAATTTATGATAATCTTACTAAAAATTTTGATGAAGCAAGAAGTTTTTGCAAATGCTTGAAAGAAGCAAGACCTCATTTAAAAAAAGATGAAAGAGATTTATTAGTTTATGAAATTTTTTCTTTTGAAAATTCTCTTGAAAAGGTTTATGCTGAAAAACAATAATGCTTAAAAAGCATGATTATATTTATTTTTCATGGAAAGAAGTGTAAAAGAGAAAAGTTGGGCTGAAATTGATGCTAAATTAAAAACCTTTAATTCTGATTTGATAAAACTTGAATATTTAGAAGCTGTTTTAAGAACAGATGTTATTACTGATGTAAAAAGAAGTGCTATAAAAATTTTGGTTGCAATTTATGAAAAGAATTTGATGTATGATAGGGCTGCAAAAGCTTTATCTGAAAAAGCAGTAATTGATATTAGTGTAAGGGATAAAATTGAAAGTTATACTAAGGCAGGAGAGTATTATGCTAGATCGGGTAATATTGAAAGTTCAGATAATATGTTTATTAAAGCAGCAAGAGATGCAAGTGTTGATCAGCAAAAAGCAATAAAAGAAAAAATGAAACAGATTTTTTTAAATGCTGCAAAGGATTTTGAGAAAAAAAGCAAGAGAAATATTGCAACAAAATTCTATGAAAGAATGTTAAAAATGAATAATTTGAATGAAATAGAAAAGAAAGAAGTAAAAGATAAATTAATGTCTATTTACAAGTCCTTTGGCAAGTTTGCTGAAATGAAAACTCTTGAACATATGTAATTCTTAGGTAAATTTTGAAATTTATTGTAAAATAGTATTTGATTATAATTTTTTAAGAAATATAACATGGCATAAAATTTGATGTAACAATCTAAGGGGCATTAGCCCCTGATTTTAAAATCAAAAAAATCCTCTTGTTTATTCGTTGGATTTTTAGGACTTCAAAATCGTAAGATTTTGATATAAAAAAATTCTCTATAAGATAATTTTAGTCTGCGAGAAAATCAAAGATTTTCTAGCCCCTAAAAACCCATAAAAGGTTTTTATGGTTTAAAATCAAACATAGCTGTTTAATAGGTATTAAACCCCGATTTTAAAATAAAAAAAACTTTTGCTTATTTATTGAATTTTTAGTCTTTTAAAATCTGACATAATAAACTATCAGGTATTAAACCCAGATTTTAAAATAAAAAATAAAAAATAAAATTTTTTAATTAATAATCTTCGTCTTCTAACCCAACATCCTCATCTTCATCTAAAAGTTCTTCGTCTTCATCCAAAATCGCGTCATCTGTATCAGTGCTATCTTCACTTTTAGGATTCTTCGTTTGTTTCATTTTACCTCCATTATTAATTAAATTTTAATTATATTTAATATTTATAAAGATTGCTGTTGAGTTTTATCTAGTTCTTAGAAACAACAAAAAACTTTAAAAACTACCTTTTTCATTAAGATAACATATAGAAAGAGTGAACAATAATCATATATTATTTCACTATCACATCACGATTAACAATCATATATTCATATTTTATATGAAATGTGGGTTTGGTATTAGCAATAATACTAGATAAGTTTACTTTTTCTATTAATTAAAAAATCCCCTATTGCTGTAAATTGCAGGGCATTTTTTAAAACCTTCAAATGAAAACGGCTAACAAAAAGTTAAGATTCATTTGAAGTAATTAAATTATACTTGGAGGAAAAATAACAAAATGGCAAAAATAAGTCCAACTTCAATAAAATATAACATAACTGCTGATTTTAAGTCAGAAGGACCTGTAGAAAAACCAGACGTAATTGGTGCTCTATTTGGTCAGACAGAAGGGCTTTTAGGTTCTGAATTAGAACTTAGAGAACTTCAGAAAGAAGGTAAAATTGGTAGAATTGATGTTGATTTAATAACAGAAGGCGGAAAAACAACAGGGGAAATAACAATTCCTTCTGCTTTAGACAAAACTGAAACAACTATTGTAGCTGCTGCTTTGGAAACAATTGATAAAATTGGGCCAACTGATGCAAAGATAACTATAAAAGAAATTTATGATGTCAGAGGCACTAAAAGAGATTACATTATGGAAAGAGCAAAGCAATTGCTTAGTGGAATAAATAATGTAAAAGACAGCATTGAAATAGAACAAGAACTAAGAGAATCAACAAGGGTTTCAAAAATCTCTGAATATGGAGAAGAAAGATTACCTGCAGGAGATTTAAGTTCAAATGAAATAATTGTTGTTGAAGGAAGAGCAGATGTTGTTAATATGCTTAAACATGGAATTAAGAATGTTATTGGAATGAATGGAACAAAACTTCCTGCTGAAATCGCAAGACTTGGAGAAAAAAAAGAGCTTACTTTGTTTGTTGATGGAGACAGGGGCGGAAAATTAATTGCTCAAAATGTTTCTGATAATGCAAAAATTGCTTTTATTGCAATTGCTCCTGATGGAAAAGAAGTTGAAGAATTAGCTGGAAAAGAAATTCTTCAAAGCTTAAGAAAAAAAGTTTCTATTTCAGAATATTTCAGAAAACCAGAAAGAACAGGTTTTTATGAAAGAAATGAAAGACCTAGGGAAGAAAGATTTGAAAGAAATGAAAGGCCTAGGGAAGAAAGGTTTGAAAGAAATGACCGACAACCTGAAGAAACTGAAAAAGTTGAAGCAAGAGAATTGACAAGAGAAGACAAAGAAAAGCTTAGAGAATTAGTTGAAGAATTAAGGGGAAGAAATGTCTTGATTTTGAATACTAATTTAGAAGTAATCAAAGATATTCCAATTTCAAAACTTGGTTTTATGAAAGTATATGGTGCTTTTATTTTATTAACTGTTAATGCTACAAAAACAGTAATCTCTGATGCTGAAAAGCTCGGAGCAAAGTATGTTGCAGCAAAAACATTTGGTAAATTAGAAGACACTAATATAAAATTAGTTTCACTTTAAATTTATAAGGAAGGGCTTTTAGCCCTTTTTTCTTTTTTTATTATTGTTTATTTTTATCTAGAAATTCTCTAACTTTTGGCAATTCTTTTTCTTTTAGACTAGGAAATGTTAAACAAGCTGCAATACTATTCCTTATAGCATCATAATTTCTTTCTAATTCTGAATTTATTACTATAAATGTTTTATCCATTAATCCAGAATAAGCCATATTTAATTTAAAATATCTCTCTCTATCTGTTGTTTCTACACATTCTAGCATCTGTTCTAAATAGTGATTAAGCTGAGCAATTACTTCCATGAATTTGCTTATAATGGAGATTATATAAATTTTAGCTTTTTGTTTATAAACTACTTAACTTAATATCTAACTGCGTTGAAATAGTTTGTTCATTTGAACAAGGATAGATGGAATTGTCTAGCGAAAAAATTTTGCTCTTGGTATCTTTTATAATATATTACAAGAGCAAAATTTTTTACAATTACTCTAGGGATTTATAATCTTTTTAACTAATTTATCATTAAACTTTATATAGGGGTTTTTGAAATTAGAATTTTAATAGATTATTCTCCTAAATACATTTAAAAATATCTTAGTTTTTAATAACTCTATATAAGATGATTGTTAAAAAAGAGGAACTAGATGTAACTGAAAAGATTAGAAAAACTAAAAAGATAATTTTAATTTTTTTTATCGCTCTTATTGGCTTGTTGATTGTAGCTTGGATTTGGGCTAGTTTTTTTTATTATACTCCTTGCATTGATGATGGGTGTTTTAATGAGAATTTGGGAAATTGTCATAATGCAAAATATACTAAATATAGTAATATGACTCTTTTATATACTATTCAGGGAAAGCAAAATAATAATTGTTTAGTTAGTGTAAAATTAATTGAAGGAGATTTAAGTAACCAGGATTCATTAGCTCTTGAAAATAAAGAGATGTTATGTGAAATTCCTTATGGCATGATTATTGCACCTGAAGCAAATATTGATAATTGTCATGGACTTTTAAAAGAAGGATTGCAGGATTTAATTTTATCTAGATTACATTCTTATATTGTTCAGAATCTTGGAAAAATAAATTCAGAAACTTTGTTTAAAACATGAATGGCACTGATTTAGGAGAAATACTTGGGCAAATTAGGTTTATTGGGAATGGATATAACTTAAAATGTTCTAATAGCAAAATTTCATTTAAATATTCTCTATCAAAACAGCATGCAGTTATTATTAGAGAAAGAATTTTTGAAGATGAAAAAAATGTTTTTGGTATAATGGATATTGGATATTCTCCTGGCCAGAAAAATGAATATAAAAGCCAAATAAAGGCAAGGTGTTATGATGAATTGGTAAATTATATTGAAAAAAATGTTTTATTTGAAAGTGGAAATATTATTGATTGCCCAAATAATGGAAGTATACCTAGAGAAGAAGCTTGAATATTAAATAGGTTTTAGAGTATACTTAGGAATTTTTCTTCTTTTTTGCAGGTACAAAATACCTAAACCATAAAATCCATATAAACCATATTAAATCAAGCCAGTTTTGAGTTAAAATGCCTGGAAGCCCTAGTAAACTTAAGAAACCTAAGAAACCTAACCACCACTCTTTTTTCATCATAATTTCTGCAGCAAATTATTCTTAATAAAGGTTGTGCGATTATTCTTAAGTAGGGAGTACTATTATCTAATGTCAGAAATTAAACTACCTTATTTATAATATTAATGTAAATTTACTGCATTATTAGCTTCCAAATTCAAGAAATTTCTGATAAGCAGAATCATATTCTTCTTTGGTTATGATGTAATTTTGTGAACATTTTGGACAGTGTATTTCTAGTTTTCCTTCATCGGTGTCAAAATACCATTTATCTACTAATCCTTTATTCATGTAAAATAAAAATTGTTTTCTGGAATCAGAGTTTCTCATTGCTTTTATATTGTCTCTTTGAGCTTCTGTTAATTGTATATCTGATTCATCTAAAAAAATCTCGCATCCATCATTCATTATAACATGCACATCTCTTGCAGATTTTACTAGGGGTTTATGTTCATCACTATACATCCCCACATGAAATGTAATATCTAATGTCATTTATTTTATTGATTAGAGGTGTTTTTAAAGTTTAGTTTATTCTTAATTATATGATTTATTTTGGGCCAGCAGGGCTTGGGGGGGTGAATGAGGCAATTTCTAATTTAGAAAAATATCATGAGCTTGGATTAAAAGCATGTGAGATTGCGTTTACTTATAGTATTTATTTGAAAAAACAAGATGCAATTGAAATTGGAAAAATTGCTAAAAAATTAGGGATATTTTTATCTATTCATGCTCCTTATTTTATTAATTTAAATTCTGATGATAAGAAAAAAATTGAAGCAAGCAAAAAAAGAATTTTAGATTCATGTATGATTGCACACTATCTTGGAGCAAAAAGAGTTGTTTTTCATTCTGGTTTTTATGGCAAGATAAGTAAAGAACAGACTTATGAAAATATTAAAAAAGAAATTATTGAAATGTTAGAAGAAGTTAAAAAAAATAAATGGGATGTTGAATTATGTCCTGAAGTTATGGGGAAGAAAAATGTTTTTGGCTCTATTGAAGAGATTTCTAAATTAGCAAAAGAAACTAAATGTGGTTTTTGCATTGATTTTGCCCATATATTAGCAAGATATGAAAACTATGATTTTGATTTAGTAAAAGAAAGTTTTCCTCAGGAAAAATGGCAGTGCCATTTTTCAGGAATTGAATACGGGGATAAAGGGGAGAAAAATCACAAGAAAACTTCTAAAGACGAATGGAAAAAGGTTTTAGCAGGTATACCTAAAAATAAAGATATAGTTATTATTAATGAAAGTCCTTTTCCTGTTGAAGATTCTATTGAAGGGTTGAAGTTGAGTTAATTAAATAAAAATTAGCACTTCGTTTTGATACTATGTCGCCTAGTGGCTCCTGACTATTTATTAATAAATCGTAATTTTTGCTAGAAAATTCCATTAATCTTTGCGAAGGATGAGCAATAAAATATTAGTTAGTTTATTAGTTATTTTTTTGTGCAATCCCGCCTTTTTGTGTTAAAGCATAAACCACAAAATTAACAGCCATTTTTTGCTGTGGTTCATTATTTGAAATATCTTTCCATTTCTTTCCATAACCTTTTCCAGAATAAACAACGGCTAGTCTATCTTCTAGAAATATTCCTTCTAAATATGGGCGAGGTTTTGGTAATGTTACTAAATCAGCTGGAGCAAAATAAGCTGCAACACCAGTTCTAACTGCAGAGAAAACATAATTTACTTCTGTTCCTTGGGGTGGCATATCAAAATTAAAAAAGCAATGATATAAATTATGTGAATTTGGAATTGGCAAAAATCTTGCATCATTTTTTAATGTGTCTTTTATCATTTGTTTTAAAGAAGCTTCTGCTTGGCTATAATTTAATTGGGGTTCTAAGGATTCAAGCACTGCAAAACCTCCATTTCTTAAATAATTATTAAAATTTTCTTTTTCAGTTTTTGTCAGTTCAAATGCATTATCTGTTGTAACATAAATAAAAGGATATTGGATTAAATGTTTGGAGCTTAAAAATAGAGGTTTATCTGAAAAAGCATTAAGATTTGTATATTTCTTTATGGATTCTATTAATCCTATATTTGCTCTTCTTAGTGAAGAATCATTATTATATATTATTCTATAATCGCTTGAATCTAATTGATAATTATTTGGTTTTAATTGCTCCCCACATATTGAAGGTATATGCACAAATCCCCTAACATTTTGCTTGTTTGTTGGATCTTGAATTGCAAAACCTTTTAATTCTGCTGAAGAAGCTAAAGAAGGCAGAGTTGCTAATCCTGAAACCAGTTCTAAAAAATTTCTTCTGTTTATATTTTTCATTAAGATTATGTTAACCCTATAATTTAACTAACTATCTTCTGCTTCGTTGTCTTCTTGCAATTTTTTTGCTTCTGAAAATTCTAGAAAAACTCTATTTGCTTCTGTTATTGGGTTTTCTTCTGGGTTCATTTTATCTTTTAATCTTGCTAGAATTTAATTGAGATTTTTGAATTGGCTTGTTTTGGGGCATTTTTATTAGAATTTCTTTAGAAGTATTTTTTAAGGATATTCTTTGAGTTTGTTTTGGCATGGTTTTTATTTTCTTTTTTTCTTTTCCAAAAACCCTTATTCTATGCTCATCTATCTTGTCAAGTATACTCTTTGATTTTTCAGGCTCTGTTTTTGCAACATTAAGTATACCAAGCATTTTTCTTAGTATTTCGTCATAACTTTCTCTATTATGTTCTCTTAATTTTTCAAGCCTTAGCTTTGTTTCTTTCTTTAGTTTTATTGTTGTAATATTTTTCATTTTTTCAAATAGGTTTTTAGCCTAAAAAGTATACTTAAGTATACTTTTTAAATATTGTGTCATTCTAAAATTACTACAAAAGACAAGGTTTAAAAAGGGTTTTTGAGTCATATAATTAACTAAATTATTATACCTACCACACATGAATTCAAAAGCAATTTTGGTTACTTTCATAGCAGTTCTAGCTGTTTTTTTAGCAGGATTAGTTTCTGCAGGAGAACTTGCAAATGGAGTTCAGACAACATTTAACGATGTTGAGCTTAATTCTATTTCAACTACTATGGCTGGATTTGCAGGTGAAACAGTTCCTGTTAGAATATCATTCAATGCGTTGAATGATGCTGAAGATGTCAAAGTAAAGGTTTGGATGGAAGGCTATAGAAGTGATGTAACTGCTTCAAGCGGAAGATTTAATCTTATCAAAGGAAGCACATATACAAAACTTTTGTCCTTACAACTACCCTCTGATTTGAAAACAACTAATGAAGAATACAATCTTTATGTAGATGTTATTTCATCCAGCGATAGAACAGAAAATGTTTATACCATACAAATGCAGAGAGAATCTTATGAACTTAATGTATTGTCTGTTGACTACCCTTTACAGGTTTCAGCAGGTGATGTTGTTCCAGTTTCTGTTGTTACAAAAAACACAGGAATGCAAAAAGCTGACGACGGTTATGTTAGTGTTTCTGTTGCAGGATTAGGAATTTCTTCAAAGAGTTATTTCGGCGATTTAGTTCCAATAGAAGATTCTAGCACAAGAGACTCTGACAGAGATTCAGTACAAAGTACTGTTTATCTTAATGTCCCAGAAAATGCACAAAATGGTGTTTATGAAATGACTGTAAAAGTCTACAACCAAGATGGCACAACAACTCTTAACAGAGTTATAAAAGTTGAAGGTTCATCCGCTACATCAGTTTTAGCTGCTGTAAAGAATCAAGATATAAGCGCTGGCGAAACAAAGACATATGATTTGATACTTGTCAATTCTGGAAAGGATGTAAAAGTATATGATATACAAACACTTTCAAGCACTGCTTTAAGTGTTTCAGCACCTGTTGTTGTAAGTGTTGCACCTGAATCAAGTAAAACTGTTCAGATAAGTGTAACTGCATCAAAAGATGCACAACCTGGAGCATATACATTCTCCGCAGAAGTAGATGGCAAACAAATCGTATTCGGTGCTAATGTAACTGAAGGAAAAGTTTCAACATCTGTTGTTACTTTAACTGTTGTATTAGTAATCGTATTCGTTGTTTTACTAGTTGTTCTTATTGTCTTGTTAACAAGAAAGGAAAAACCAACTGAAGAAGTAGAAACAAGTTACTACTAAGCATATTTAGAATTTTTTTATTTTTTGCTTGCTTTTATTTTATGCAAGCTTTTCTTTTTTTTAAAAGAAATAAAATAGTATAATCAAAAATGTAATTAATAGATAAAATGGCAGAAGAACAACAATCTGATTTTTACACAAAATATCTGGAAGAACATAGTCTTTCTGAAATATTAGAAGAAGGAGAGCAGAGAAAAACTAACCCTCAAATAATTAATCCCAATGTTCAAACTCAAGATGGCTTTATTTATGTTCCCTCAATAAATCTTTATGTTGCAAAAGAAAGAACATCGCATGGAAAAAACTGGGATAATTGTCATGAACAACTCCAATCACAAAATCTTAGAATGCCAACAATTCCTGAATTTTGGTCTTTTGTTGATTATCTAAAAACAAATTATCCTAATAAAGTAGAAGCACAAACAATTTTAGATGATATTTTTAAAACTGGAAATTGGAGGGCAGAACATCTTGATGCTCAATTTGAGAAAAGAAAAAAAGAATTTTTTATAAATTCTATGCATGAATTAAAAAA
>JAUSIT010000018.1 GCA_030647965.1 Nanobdellota archaeon
TGCTTTGGCTAATTTTTGCATGTCTGTTTTTGCAACTCGCCTTAATGCATAAATTTTTAATTTTGATAAATAAAATTGCATAGCATCATCAATTCCTTTTTGACAGATTATTACATTTGCGCCGGTATTTTTTATTCTTTCAACCATTTGATTTAACATTTGTTCTTCTTGATTTAAAAAACTCTGAAATTGTTCTGGGGAAGATATTGAAATTTTTGTTTCTAATTCAAGATTTTTTATTTCCAATGCACAATCAATAAGAGCTATTTTTGCATTTTCAATTCTGGAGGGCATTTCTAAAGAAACTCTTTCATTGTCTAAAACAATCCCCTTAATTAATTCTGTATTTTCTATTGATTTTCCTTTTCTTTTTTCTATTTTTATATTTTCTAAATTTATTTTGCCTTCTTCTGCAATTAATTTTAATGCATCTACAATAATATTATCTAATTTATCCCTTACATATTCTGCACCTTTTCCAGTCATTGCTGTTTGAGCAATTTTCAATAATTCTTCTTCATTAGTTATTTCAAATGCTAAATCATTTAAAATTTGCTGGGATTTTTCTGCAGCTAATCTGTATCCTTTAGTAATAATTATTGGATGTATTTTTTGGTCAAGTAATTTTTCAGCATTTTCTAATAATTTTCCTGCAATCATTACTGCAGTTGTTGTTCCATCACCAACTTGTTCTTCTTGAGTTTTTGCAACTTCTACAATCATTTTTGCAGCAGGATGTTCAACATCCATTTCTTCTAGAATTGTAACCCCATCATTAGTAACAGTAATATTTCCTGAAGAATCAACAAGCATTTTATCCATTCCTTTTGGGCCCAGAGTAGTTCTGACTGTTTCTGCAATTATTCTTGCAGCTAAAATATTATTTCTTTGTGCATCTTTTCCGAACATTCTTTGTGCGTCTTCTGGCAGAATATATATTGGTTGTTTGTCACCCATTTTAATCACTCATCAAAACAATTAGAATTATTTATAAGTATTGTTGTGATTTACTTTGGGATAATTTGAATCTACTACTTCCCAACCAGAAAAATAAATGCATTCTTTATTATAACCTTTGCAATTGTTAATGCATTTATCAATAGCTAGTGGATGAAATCCAATTATCTTATGAATACATTTTTCTAAATTTCCCCTCATTTTTATTACTAAAGTTAATTTTAAAACTAAATAAACAATTTAAATCTTTATATAAAAAATTTACTACTTGAAATATGGCAAAAAGAAAAAAGATTTATATATGCATTAATACTACTATTTTTATTCAAAAGAGCAAATGGCAGAAAAGAATGAGATAGCAAAACAAGAATTAAAACATAAAGGATTTTTTAATTTTGCAGAATTATATACTTTTTGTTTTGAATGGTTAAAAGATGAAGGTTATAAGATTTCTGAAGATAATTATACTGAAAAAATTGCAGGAAATGGAAAAGAAATAAAACTAAAGTGGGTTGCAAAGAAAAAAATTTCTGATTATTTTAGAAATGAAATTGAATTAAGCTGGCATGTTTTAGGATTAACTGATGCTGAAATTGAAAGAGATGGAAAAAAAGAAAAAACAAATAAAGGCGAATTAAAAATTGTTTTTAGAGGAATCCTTGTCAGAGATTATGAATCAAGATGGGAGGATAACCCAAGCTACAAATTCTTCAGAGGAATTTATGATAAATATATTATAAGAACAACAATGGAAGAATATGAGGACAAATTAAAAGAAAAAACTGAAAATTTCGTCGAGCAAGTCAAATCATTTTTAACATTAGAAGGAAAAAGGTAATAACAAAAGCTTTATAAAACCAATATGTTTAAATTTTAACATGGTAAAAAAGAGTTTTTTAGTTTTGTATTCTGCATTATTAATTTGTCTTTTATTATCTTATGTATCTGCTTTAGATTTAAGCACAACTGCATATAGCGATACTATTGTAAGTGAATATAAAAATCAACCAGCAAAAATTTCTTTAACAATAAATAATGCTCCTGAAGGAGATTATAATTTATATTCATTAAGTGATGTAAAAGTATTGCCTTCAACAAATTTTTATATTTATTCTGCTATAAAAAATAAATTAGATATGTATGTTTATCCTACTGATTCTTTAAGAACAAAAGGCCTTTATACATTTTCATATAATGTAAAGCCGATTAATGGCCAGCCTACAGAAGGAAAATTAAGTATTAAGATATTAGATTTAAAAGAAGTAATAAAAATTGATTCTGAATCAAATGATCCAAGTTCAGATAAAGTAACTTTTTATATACAAAATCTTGAAAAAGCAGAATTAAAAGATGTAAGTGTAAAATTCTCTTCTGTATTTTTTAATTTTGAAAAAACAATAAGTTTAACACCTCTTCAAAAATTAGATATCAGTGTTGATATTGGAAAAGATAAAATGAAAAAAATTGCAGCAGGTGCATATCCTATTCAAGCTGAATTTCAAACAGATAAAGGACTTATAATTGTTGAAGGAACAATTTATCTTGGAGAAAAGAAAGGAATTGCAACACAAGAAGATAATTATGGATTTTTTATAAGAACAAATTCTATAACTAAAGTAAATGTTGGAAATGTTCCTGAAACAGTAACTGTAAATGTTCAGAGAGATATTTTAACAAGATTATTTACTTCATTTAATAATGAACCAAATTTTGTTGATAAAAAAGGACTTTTTGTAACCTATACTTGGAATAAAAAATTAGACCCTGCAGAATCATTTGCAGTAAAGGCAAATACAAATTATATTATGCCTGTTTTAATTGTTGTTTTAATTGCATTAGTAATCTTTGCATTTAAAAGATATACTGAAAAGAAAATCAATATTTCAAAATCTGTTTCATATGTAAAAACAAAAGGTGGAGAATTTGCATTAAATATAAAATTAAATGTAAAAGCAAATAGAAATGTTGAAAATGTTACTTTAATTGATAAAATTCCTCAAATTGTAAAGATTTATGAAAACTTTAGCGGAAGTTCAAAACCTTCAAAGATTGATGCTACAAACAGAAGAATACAATGGAATATTGGAGATTTAAGTTCAGGAGAAGAAAGAACATTTAGTTATATTGTTTATTCAAAAGTTGGAGTTTTGGGAAAATTTTCACTTCCAGAAGCATTAGGAGTATTTGAATTAGAAGGAAAAATACATGAAGCAGAATCTAATCAAGTTTTCTTTTTATCTGAACAAATCAGAAGAGATTAAAACTTATTTTTTAATTATTTGTTGAGTTGTCTGTTGATAATCTAAATTAGGTTTATCTTGGCTTAAGGTATAAACTCCGATTGTTAACGCAATTGAACCTGCAACTAATAAAGTAGCTAATCCTTTTTTTATTTTAGGGCTTTGTCTTTTTAATAAATTAGGATACGCAGGTCTTTCACATTCTTTTAAGCCTGTTAAATCTCTAAATGCATCAACAACATAACCCATTGGGGCACCATTAACTAATCCTAAAGCAGTTGCACTTGCAGTTCCTATTGCTATTTCCCCTATATCTCTTGAACCAGAAATTAAATAGATTATTGGACTTCCAACTAAATTAAATAATCCAGTATAAACAGCATCATTTAAACCCTGAACTCCTTCTTTTGCTTTAGCAGTTATATTAAAAGTTTTTCTGTAAAAATCTCTTCCCCCTGAATAAATAATGCCCATTCCACCAAAATAAGTTAATCCTGCAGCAATTAATCTTGCATTTATAGAAACATCGTCAGACATTCCTGCAATGTTTGTTTCAATTGCAGCAAATATTGGAGTAGATTCAATTAAAAGACCTGTAGAATCAATTAGGTGATTTGTTAGAGTTGTCTTTGCTTTTTTGTATTTTTCAGTTAGTTTTTTCATGCGTTCAACTAATATTTTCTGTTTATAAAATCTCTGCTATTGTAAAATAAACCTATAGACCTTACATTTACCAATTATTGCACTTCGTTTTTATACTGGGTCGACTGGCGTCTCCCGCTATCCATTAATTAACTACTGATTGTCGCTAGGCAATCATATTATCCTTGCTGTTAAAGCAAACTATTTCAACGCAGTTGCATGTTAAGTTAGATAGTTTATTTGACATCATCAATAGATTTAAAAATTAAAATAGTTATTTTATTTAATCCCGCTATAGCTCAATGGTAGAGCATGCGGCTGTAGTTTTTAGCATGGACATTCCTCGAAGCAGAGGACAGGATGAAATGTGATAAGCTCATAACACAAGGGTTTATGTTTAGCAGAACCCGCAGTGTTCCCGGTTCGAATCCGGGTAGCGGGATATTATACTATTTTGTCTGAACAAAATAGTATTTACCTTTTGGATTTGAACAAGTCTATCGGTTCGATATCACTTCAATTCGTAAGAATTGGAGCTACCAAAAATCTGAAAAATTTTTGAGTACGGGTAGCGGGATTTTTGCTTTAGCAAAAGTGTAATCTATTAAGAAGTGAAAATTCTGGAGGGATATTATAGTATAGAGCAAAACTCTTCAGGAGTTAGTATTTTTATATCTTGAAATTCTTTTAGTTTTAGAAGATGTTTATCTTGACTGATAATATAATTAACTTTTCCTTCAACTGCACATTCTAATATTTTGTTATCATCAGGGTCTTCTTCCACAATATCAAATTTTTCCAAAGGTTCTATGATTGTTGAAATAGATATAATTTTTTCTATTGTTCTTCTTAATTCAAGCCCTTTATCCCTTATTTTATTTTTAATTTCTTCATAATCTAAAACTTCTGAGAATTCTTCAATTATATCTTTGGATAAAAATAATTCTATTTCTTTATTTTCTATTTTTTCTAAGATTTTATCTGAAGCTCCTGCCCAGAAAGATCCTGAAATAAGTACATTTGTATCAATAGTTATTTTCATTTGAAACATTATTGATTAAATCTAATAATTAAATTCAATTTTTATTTTTTGCTTTTTTTCCAGCCCTGAATCTATGTATAATTTCAGGAATATCAGATTCTTTTAAAACTGATTTTTTTATTGCTTCTTTTAAGGGCATGGTTATTTCTCTAAAAGTTTCCATTGAAACTCTTTTCATTATCAAAGAGTCTCCTGTTAAAGCAAATAGGACTTTACTTCCTTCTTTTATACCCATTTCAGCTCTTATATCATTAGGAATACAAATCTGCCCCCTTGAGCTTACAGTTGCCATTTCAATTTTATCAGTCATTTTATTTTACCCTTAATAATTTTAATCTTATTAATAAGATATATCTTATTTATAAACTTTTTGATTGCGTTAAGTCCAAATTCAAAATGGATATTCTATTAAAATATATAAACCCTAAAAATATATTTTTTTAATGAACAACAAACTAAAAATAACACTAGCAATATTTATAATAGCTGTAATAATCATATTTTCATTATATGGATTAAATAAAATGACTGGAAAAACTATTTCAAAAGTTGAAGATGGAAACAAAAAAGTTCTTTTAGAAACAAATATGGGCAATATTGAAATTGAACTTTTTAGCAAAGATATGCCAATAACAACTGGAAATTTTGAAAATCTTGTTAAAAAAGGAACTTATGATGGGGTAATATTTCATAGAATTATTTCTGAATTTATGATACAAGGTGGAGATCCAACAGGAACAGGATATGGGGATCCAAAAATTCCAAATATAAAAGATGAATTTACATCAAACAATAGAAATGATCGAGGAACAATATCTATGGCAAATGCAGGTCCAAATACTGGAAGCAGTCAGTTTTTTATTAATTTAGTAAATAATAATTTTCTTGACACAAAACATCCTGCTTTTGGAAAAGTTATTTCTGGAATGGATGTTGTTGATAAAATTGCAGCAGTAAAAACAGATGCAAATGATAAACCTTTGAAAGAAGTTAAGATTATTAAAGCAAAGATGATTGAGTAATACCTGTTTATTAAATAGACACTATACTTACAGATTATTGTACTTTGTAGGGATATTAAGTCGCTTAGCAGCTCCTAACGATTTATTAATTAATCATCAATTGTTGCTAAACAATTATAATATCTTTGTTCATTTGAACAAACTATTTCAACGAAGTTGCATATTAAATATCACAAAACCCTGAGGGGTTTGTTCGTGGTTTTGTGAGAACCGGAAAAATCTACACAAACAAATAATTACTACAACATAAATGTTGTAGATTTTTACGTGTATTAATAAAATATAATTAAAAAATCATGGAACAATACTGGATGCCGAAAAAATTGGATTTTAAAAATTTAAGATTCTGTCTAGATAATTATACTCCTGATTTCTTATATATTCGACTTGTTGGCTCAAAAGGGGGCGATATAAAAGTTAATGAAGACTTAATTGATAAAAAACTTGATTTTAGAAAAAATAAATCTGGTTTGTATATGCTTGTTGATTCAAAAGAAGTATTTTATTTTCCTTTAAAAAATTATGATAAGGGATTTTCTCTTGGATATGAGAGAGTTCAACCAACAGATGACGGAATTGGAAGAATGATAGCATTAAGCCAAGGAATTGACCCTTATGATGAAAATCTGCCAGAGCCTCAAAAATCAATTCTAAGAACAGTATTAGATGACCATTTAATGGAAATATCTTTTGAAGGTAGAATTAATCTTAAATTTCATTCATGGTGGGAAAAACCATACTGGAAAAACTGGACAATTGACAAGCCAGGTAATATTGCTGAAAGCATATGTAAAAGTCAAGAAGAACAGGGGTTGAATAGCTAAATTGATATTGCTCTGCAAAGTTTATGCTTCGCAATGATTTATGGAATTTCTTAGCGAAAAAATTTTGCTCTTACAATAGGGACGTAAAGATATAAGAGCAAAATTTTTTAAATTACGATTAATTAATTACTAATCTGGAACTGCAAAAAGTTTTGCTCTTACAATAAGTAACATAAGATAGAAGAGTAAAACTTTTTCTAGGTGACTTAATATCTCAACGAAGTGCTATATTATTAATCAGAAACATTTAAACAATATATTTTAATATATACATTTCGTAATATTAATACTTATAAATAGAATTTGTTGTGGATAAACATGACAAATATAACAAATCCAAATGCTTTTTTAGTAAAGCCAAGTTTAAGTAAATGGGATGTAATTAAGGCCTATATTGATCTTGAATCTCAGGATATAGACTCGCGTCATACATTATACGCTCCTGAGAGATTTATCCTAGGCCTGTTTGAAAAAAGAAAAAATAATTTTATATTAAACCCAGATAATTTTTTTTGCAGAGGCTCCCATGAAGTACTTGAACAATATCAAAAAAATTTAGAAAGTGGAAAATTAAAAGTTGTGAAATCTTTATTATTGCCTGAAGAAATGTTAGAAAAAATTATACAATATAGAAAAGAATATATGGGTATAAGAGAAGTATATAATAATAAAAGAAAACAATTATTTGAATCTGCTGAAACATTTAACCAGTTCTTAAATAATTGAAAAACATTACTCTGTAAAGTTTATGCCTTCGGCAAAATATATGGAATTTCCTAGCGAAAAAATTTTGCTCTTACAATAGGGACGTAAAGATATAAGAGCAAAATTTTTTAAATTACGATTTATCAATTTATTATTCTGCTCTTCCAATAATTATTTATTAACAAATTATAATTATGTATTGTCTTAAGCTAGAAGCGAACTATATATTAATCCAAACATTTAAAATCTTTAATCTTCTTATTTAACTATTAAGAGAATATATTATGAAACAATTAAAAGGGAGTGAAACAGAAAAAAATCTTTTGAAAGCTTTTGCTGGTGAGAGCCAGGCAAGAAATAGATATACATATTTTTCAAGTGTTGCTAAAAATAATGGTTATGAACAAATAGCTGCTATTTTTCTTGAGACTGCTGAAAATGAAAAAGAACATGCAAAAATATTTTTTGGTTATTTAGAGGGACGAGACGTTGAAATAACTGCAATATATCCTGCAGGAAAAATTGGAAAAACAGAAGAAAATCTTCTTGCTGCTGCAAATGGAGAAAAAGCAGAATGGGGAAAAATATATCCTGATTTTGAAAAAATAGCAAGAAAAGAAGGATTTAATGAAATTGCAGATTCATTTAAAGAAATTGGAGAAGTTGAAAAACAACATGAAGCAAGATATAGAAAACTTTTAGAAAATGTAAAAAATAAAAAAGTTTTCAAAAAAGATAAAATCGTGAAATGGAAATGCAGAAATTGTGGTTATGTTCATGAAGGAAAAGATGCCCCGGATAAATGCCCTGCATGCAAGCATCCCCAAGCGTATTATGAAGTTTTAGAAGAGAATTATTAAATAAATTATTTGCTTATATTAAAACCTTCACTAATCCTATCAACCCATGGATTATTTTTTTCATATTGTTGCATTAAATCAATTACAATGCGTTCAATTTCCAAAGGCCCATTATTTAAACCGCTTGGAGTTTTATATACCCCTGTATAAATAATAAAACGCCCTTCAGAAAAAGAAGCAGAAGTTGATTTAACAATGCTATATCCCTTAGGAAGTGCAGGATTTATTACCTCATCAAGGTAATCATTAAAATGAGAAACCACTAATGGAATTAATTCTTCTGTTTTTTGTTTAAATATTCCATATTCTAAAGAAAGATTCTCATATTTTTTATTTAACTCTTCTTCTAAGTCCATAAAAATAAGATTTTAACCAGACTTATATATTTTTAGTTAAATTAATATATACAATCTGAAATAATCTAAAACAAAAACATTTAAATTTAAACTAATTCTTTAATATTCATGGATGGAGAAAAATTAGGTGATATAGTTATACTTATTGCGATTATTTGCGTTCTTGGATGGTTTATTGTTTTTTTTGCTACAAGAGTTTCTGAAATAAAAAGCCTTGAAGTAAATCCTGCAATAAATGAAAATAAAACTATTGAAGCAACAGATATGTTTTCTTCAAATGAATTGCACTGGAATCATATGCCTTTAACATATAGTGTTTCAGATTGTAGTGCATATCAATTTAGAAGAATTGCAAAAGCATTTAATCAGATTGAAAATGAAACTTCGGGGATAATTTCATTTAATTCTATTACTAATTTAACTGAAATTGATGGAGCAGAATATTATAATCAAATAGATTCTTCTTCAAATATAAAAGTTATGTGCACAAATGAAACTTCAACTCAAAAAATAGAAGATGGTTATTTTATTTCAGGATATTCTAGTGCTTATTCTCAAAATAAAATAATAACTTCTGCGAATATAGTATTTTATAAAATAACCTCAAAAACATATAGTTCTGGCTGTGTTATTTATCCAGATATAGAAATCCATGAAATTTTGCATAGTTTAGGATTTTCACATTCTGAAAATAGAACAAGTATAATGTATTCTGAATATGCTGGGTGCAATTTAAGAATTGACAGAGATATAATTGAAAAATTAAAAGAAATTTATAAAAAATCATAAAAAATTTTAATTTTATAAAAAATCATAATAAAGTTTATATACTAACTCCGTTATTTAATTCTGAAAAAATATGGAACAAAAAAATAGTTTATCCCAATATACCGACGGGAAAAATACAAATTTAAATAATAATATAAAAAATAACAATCATACTAATCACAATGGAAATGGTCATGTTTTGGGGTTAGAAATAAAACAAAATTCTTCTCCAAAAAAATTTTTATTTGTTTCTTTTGAAAGTTTAAGCGGAGATTTAGCATGGCAAATTAAAAGAGAGGGGCATGAAATAAAAGCTTATATTGAAGAAGAAGATGATAAAGATGTTTATGATGGAGTTTTTGAAAAAGTAAATAACTGGCAAGAACATACTGATTGGGCAGATGTAATTGTTTTTGATGATGTGGGTTTTGGAGATTTTGCAGATAAATTAAGAGCAAAAGGAAAATTTGTTGTTGGTGGAAGCAGATATACCGATAAACTAGAAAAAGATAGAGAATTTGGGCAAGATGAAATGAAAAGAGCAGGAATGTTAATTCTTCCCCACTGGGATTTTATAGATTTTGATTCTGCAATTGAATTTATAAAATCAAATCCCGGAAGATATGTTTTCAAGCCTTCTGGAGAAATTTCATCTGAACAAAAAGGAATTTTATTTTTAGGACAAGAGGATGATGGAAAAGATTTAATTGAAATTTTAGCACAAAACAAAAAAACATGGGCAAAAAAAATCAAGAAATTTCAATTGCAAAAAATGGCTGTTGGAGTTGAAATTGCTGTTGGAGCTTTTTTTAATGGAAATGATTTTATTTATCCAATAAATGTTAATTTTGAACATAAAAAATTATTTCCAGGAGATATTGGGCCATATACCGGAGAGATGGGAACTCTAATGTTCTGGTCTCCAATAAATGAAATTTTTAGAAATACTTTATTAAGAATAAAAACAGAACTAGCAGAATCTGGATATGTTGGTTATGTAGATATTAATTGCATTGTAAATGCAAAAGGAATTTATCCATTAGAATTTACAACAAGATTTGGCTATCCAACAATTAGCATTCAAATAGAGGGAGTAACTAGTGAATGGGGAGATTTTTTATATAGAATTGCAAAAGGAGAAAAATTTGAATTAAAAACAAAAAAAGGATTTCAAATAGGTGTTTGCTGTGTAGTTCCTCCTTTTCCATATGATGATAAAAAAGAATTTTTTATTTACAAAGATTTATCTGTTTTATTTAAAAAACCAACTCTCGAAGGATTTCATTTAGGAGATTTAAAGTTTATTAACGGAGTTTGGACAATTGCAGGAGAATCTGGATATGTTGCAGTTATAACTGGTGCTGGAGCAACAGTAGAAGAAGCAAGAAAACAAGTTTATTTAAGATTAAAAAATATAATTCTTCAAAATATGTATTACAGAACAGATATTGGCTTTAGATGGTATCAAGACAGTGATAAATTGCAGACTTGGGGATATTTGTATTAATATTTAATAGATAGATTATTCAAAAAGATCTTTTAAATTTTCTTCTTCAATTCTTTCTTTTTCATTTTGTTTTTGAAAAGATTGATTTACTTTGTCTTGAGTATAATCTTTTATTTTTGGGAGAATTGCATTTTCATAAAACTTTAATTTTTTATTTCTAAAAAGTATATCTGTATAAATTCTTAATCTTTGGCTTAATTCTGATTTTAAATAAGATTCTCTGCCAAAATTTTCTTCAGCATCTTCATCTAACTTATTTATTTTATTACAAACAAAAATATTCTCAAAAGATTCTTTTAATTCTTCTAAAGAATTTAATTTTTCTTGAATAATTTCTTTATCTTTTCCAAGCAAAATTTCTAGAGGGGTTATATCTTCGCTCCTTTCTTTTCTAAAATAGTTTGTTCCTTGTTTGCTTTCTAATCCCCTTATATGAATAAAAGAATATAATTTTGCATCATCTGTAGATAAATTTAAATCAAAACATATTGCATGTATTTTTATTGCTTCATCTAAATACAAATCAAAAAATTTGTTTGTTTCCATCGGAAAACAAGAAAAATTTAATTTTTAAACATATAGATATTCTTGTCTTCAAAGAAAGTAAGATTTAAATACTAGTTATTTCTAAATATTTTTATAAAAAGATGGTGGACAATAAATATTCTAGTGTAATGCTATTAGTATTATCTGTATTTTTTATATTTTCTTTGACAATTGTTTCTGCTTTGCCTTTAGCTAGTGTTGATCAAACTAATACCCCTAGTTTAATTGAAAGAATTAATTCAAATAATCTTTTTAATTTAACAATTAATTCAACTTCTGAAAATATTACTCGTGTAGATATATATGTTACAGGTCTTGGCGGAGATATTGGAAATTTAGTTGAGAGTTTTGTTGTAGGAACAAATAGAACAGATGCTGGCAATGTAGTTATTTTTAGAAATTCAACTGTTGGCGGAGTAACTTCATTATCTTGGGAAAATGCAACTGCAAATGGTGGTTTAATTCCGAATAATACAAATTATACTTTTACATTTAATTTAACAGGAAGAAGTTTAACTATGCAAGGTTTGTCCAATATTACTATTAATATAACTGGAATTTCTGGAAATAAAGCACAAATATCAAGTTTTGTTAAAGGTTATTCATTTTCTTTTTCAGGAAATGTTAAAAATACAACAACAGATTGTCAAAATAATACTAATGTTTCATTATACTTATTTGCTATGGGGACAAATGGTCCTCCTACTGAAACATATGTTAAATCAGTATTAACTAGCGGTTCTGATGGATGTTTATTTAGTATGACTGGGATAAACACCACAGGTAGTTCTCAAATGTATAAATTAAAATTAATAAAATATGCAAATCTTTCAAATAGTTCATTTAATTGTGCATCTTTAAGTTCAAATTGTGTTGCAACAAGTGTTGGGCCAACTATGCAGGATTTTCCTACAATGATGTATTATTCAATGCCTACCCCTCCAGGAATGCTTGAATGGATGATGCCCCCAACATTAAATGGAACAACATTTACATTACAATCAGCAGTTACAATAAATGTATCTACTTATTCAAATACTACTACATCAATGCATAATTTTGGTTATGAATTAATGGATATAAATTCAGGATTCCCAATTACTAGTGCTATGAACGATAATCAAACAAGCTATCAAATAGTTGTTCCTGCTGGAAGAGATTATAATCTTATGGTTGCAAGACAACCCAATAAATTCTCTATGGCAACAAATGAATGTAATGGAATACATTATAATTCCACCCATTGTCCTGCTCCTCCAAAAACAAATGCAAGTTTAGGAACTTTAACAGCAACACAGGGAAGTGTAATTCAAGCAAGACTTAATATAACTGTTGAAAAAAGATATTTATATGGCTGTTTAGGAATTTCAGGAAATACTAGTGCTGTTGCAAATATAAGTGCAATTGTAGCAAAAATGATACCTTATACTGGATTTGTTCCACCTGTAAAAGGAGATGATGGAAGCTTAAATATTAGCAATCCCTTACAAGTAAATACTAGTTTTACAAATTGCAGTGGTGGCGGGATGTTTGCATTTTATAATATTAGTTTAATGAATACAAATTATATGATTGCTTTTTATGCTACAAATAAAAGTAATATTTCAACATCTGGAGAAACTTATGCACAATTTTATAATGTTAGTTTAACAGATAGTCAGACAATAACAAATGGAAATTACACAAATCTTACTCTTAAACTATTATTAGGAACTTGGACAAATGAAGATTCTGATGGAGTTAATGTTACAAAGATGAAAATTAATATATTAAATGCAAGCGGGAATATATATAGTTCATTTACAGGACATATAGAAGTAGTTACAAAAAGACCTACAAATGGAAAAGTAAGATATATGATAGAATCAAGAAATGCAACTTTCTTTATTCCAATAATTAGCGATACAACACTCGCAACAGTAAATGTATTTTCAAATGGACCTCCTGTAGAAAAGAAATTAAATCTTTCATTAAATGAAAATAATATTACAGTAAGTGATGGTCAGGGATTTGGATTTAAAAAGAAATTAACTAATGGAAGTTTTGAAGATATGAATGTTTCTGCAACACCAATTAGAATGAGACTTATTACAAATTCTGTTGCATGTAATATAATTAATTATGCAGATAGTTGTGTTATTTCAAATATGAGTGCTGAAAGTTTTAATCCATTTAAAGCAATGACTGCTGGAAAAGTTAATTTAGAAATGAAAATGACAAATACAAATACAACAATTACATTTATGAATTTTGATATGTTTGCTGCTAAACCTCCAACAAATTCAATGTTTGATGAAAGTGGAACAACAAGTGGTTCAACAAACCAAGTATGGAAATTTGGAAGTT
>JAUSIT010000008.1 GCA_030647965.1 Nanobdellota archaeon
AATGAAGCAACTATTAAAAAAAGAGGTATCTTGTTTTTGTGATGATCCGAAATTAAAATCACTAGCTAATTCTTCAAAATCAGATTTAATTTCAGACATTTGTAAAGGAGATAATTGCATTAAAACAGAATATCCATTAAATGAATGTTTTATAGGAAATATAAATCCCCATCATCCATCAAATTATACTATAAAAATAAATAATCAAGAAGAAAAACAAAGAAGTTCTGGAATTTTAATTTCAACAGGAACAGGTTCATCAGCGTGGTATTATGCAATGGGTGGAAGAAAATTCAAAAGAACAAAAAAACAATTAAGATTCAGAATAAGAGAGCCATTTACTGGCAGATTATATAAGGTAGCAATAAAAAGTGGAAAAATCAATCCAAATAAAAAACTAGAAATTATTTCTTTAATGCATCATGGTTTTCTTGCAATAGATTCAATACGAACCTATAAATTAAGTATGAATGATAAAATTGAAATTTCTTTAGGCAAGCCATTGAGAGTTGTGCATTAATTAGATTTTTCAATATAAATTTTAAACTATTAATCAACATAACATTGAATGTAATTCATCAAGTCTTACTAAATCCTCTCTCTTCCAAAATTCAAAATTACCAATGCTTCGAGATTCGTATTTATATGTTGCAGAGCCCAAATCTATTAAATGAGGTTCTTTAGCTAAATCAATTATTATATTGGGCAATCTTAAATCAAGATTTGAAAAACCTGCCTCATGGGCTGCATGAACTACCTCTTCAAGAATTTTAAAATTTTTCTCACCAATTTTACCAATTCCAGACCAATTACCTTCAATATCAATTCTTTCTAAATACTCTTTTACTAAAGCAACAGGATATTTTAAAGCCAATTTTTTGGAAATTAAATCACCTTGTCTAAAATCATAAAACATTAAGTACTGATTAATATTTCTAACCCCTTTTATGGAATCTAAAACTCTTTTTTCATGTAAAATATGATCTAAACACCAAATAACATCACGCGAATCGGTAGTCTTGAAAATTCTATTCATCCCACTCCCTAATTCAAGAGTTTTATAAACAATACAGGAATAACTAAAATTATCTAAAGGTTCATAGCCCAAGTTTTTCATAATATTCTTTGCACCAAGAATATTTCTTATTATTTCATCCATTTTAAAAATGATAAAAATAAGCTTATAAATCTTTTGAGATATAAAGTATTAAACTGAATACTATTAATAATAATGCGAGGATTAACTCGCAATCTCATTTTCTTAATATTCAAAAACTTTTCTGAAAATGAAATTGCTCGGGATTTGAAACCTACGGTTCAAAGAATAATGCGAGTGAAGGGATTTTTATATCCCAGTACTCCCACATAACAAGTTATGATGCGAGGATTAGGATTTGAACCTAAGAAGGCACTAAGCCATCAGTGTTTTTACGAACTTGTTCGATATTTTATGAGACTTTCGCCTCGCGAGCTCGTTCGACCTAAACCTGATCCATTTGACCGCTCTGGCATCCCCGCGTAAAAATCTTAAGAAATTAGGTTATAAAAACTATTTGTTAGTACAATTTATTTAAACAACTCAGAAATAGACTCTCCCATATAATCCCTATACATTGCTTCTGCAAAAACAGAAGACATATCTACAATTCCAATATTCTTATCTTTAATATGATGGGTATTTCCACTTATTACTTTTTTATATTTTCCACAAATTTTTTCTGTTCCTAAAGTATATAATCCATGAGTTGTATAACAAAACATTTCTTTTGCACCATTTTCTTTTAAACAATCTCCACCTTCAATTAAAGTTCCTCCAGAATCAACAAGGTCATCTAACATCAAACAATTCTTATCTTTAACATCTCCAATAAGATTTACACTAAGAATTTCTCCTGTAATGGGATGTCTTCTTTTATCAATAACAGCAATAGGGTATTGTGAATTTGATTTTTTAGCAAATTTTGCAACCCTCTTTGCTCCGCTAACATCAGGAGCAACTACTACTAATTTTTCTATTTCTCCAAAATCAGAAGGTCTTTCTTTTATATAATTACAAACAGCAGGAAAACTTGAAAGATTATCTATTGGCAAATATGAAGGATAAATTGATTGACCCTGAGCAGCATGCAAATCCATTGTAATTATTCTTTTTAAGCCAGGAGCAATACTTTCTGCCAATGCTCTTGCAGAAATAGGAACATGAGGCCTATCTTTCCAATCTTTTCTTCCGTACAGCATATTTGGAAGAACAAAATTTACTCTTTCAGCAGAAGCACTTAAAAGTAAATCTTTTAACAACAATAACTCAACCCACCAATCTTGAGGATATTTATTTGAATCATGAATAAAATAAACTTCTTTTCTTCTGACATTTTCAGGAACTTCCATATTAATTTCCTCATTTCTAAAAAATTCTATTGAAACCTCTTTCACAGGAATTTCAACTTTTTTTGTTTCTTTTATATAATTCTGAACCTTTTCAGCAAATTCCCAAGAATCAGATTTTCTATCTGCTAAAATAACCATCTTTTCCATAAAAAAATAAATAAAAGTTACTTTAAAAGCATTATTGCATTAAAAAATAAAAGTTTATTTTAATAAAAGTTGTTTAACAAAATTCATATTTTCTTCAAGATTAAATACTTCCCCACCCTTAATATTTTTATATTCAGCGTCAGTTATCAAATTTTTAGCATGTAAATCATTAACAAATTCACTATTGTCACTATATTTAGTTTTAAGTGACCTAAAATTTATTTCACCTAAAGCCCGTTTTTCATTCAAAGTCCCTAAATCTTTATTTTCTACTAAAAGCAAATAATGAAATAATAAATCTCTAACATAATTCATATTTTTTTCAGAACCTACTCCACCCAATTTTTCCCCAATAATAATACTATAATACCCTGGTTCAAAAATATGATCTTCATAAATAGTATCTACAAAAGCTTTATTTGCATTATTAGCAGAATATTTTGAATTCAAATCTAATCCATCCATATCATCAAGATAAGAACTAATTATTTCAACTTTTTCTAAATTTGTAAGTGCTGTTTTACTAACACTATTTACTCCAGAAGAACCGCTTGTAAAATAACTAAACCAATCTTTTTGAAATCCAAGAACAATATCTGCATAACTATATCCTTGTGAATTAACTGCACCCATATTATAAATACTTAATATGCATTTTTCTTTTTCTATTTTATCTGTTTTAGAATTACATTCATTATATTTAGCAT